>CALMBF010000177.1 GCA_937860145.1 uncultured Geobacter sp. | reverse complement strand
TGAAGAGAGCTGCCCAGTGGACCAAGGCCCACTTCGCCTATTACCAGAAACTGGCAGAACTGACGTTCGAGCAGTAGCCAAGAGCAGAACGACGCCTCTGCCCCGTCTGTTCGATGAGCAGGGGCGTCGTTCTGTCCACCTCGGGCACTCCCGGGAGTCCCACAGCTCCCGGGAGGAAATATTTAGTGTAGACACTGTTGATTATTGGTCGTCTCCTCTGGTACAACTGAAACGTTTTGCATCGGCTCATGTTGAGCACATGTTGACTAGGATTATGCCAATGAATGTGAGGGATCCCTATGAACCTGCTGGAGTCAATCCTTACTGCCAATCGTAAATTCGTCCACCCCGGTGCATTCCCACCCCTTCCGAAAAACCCGAAAAAGCAGTTCGCCATCTTTACCTGCATGGACACACGGCTGGTCGACTTTCTCGAGCCGGCCATGGGGATAAAGCGGGGAGACGCCAAGGTCATCAAGAATGCCGGCAATACCCTGGTCGATCCGCTCCACGGCGGTGTCATCAGGAGCCTCGTGGCTGCCATCTTCATGCTGGGGGTGGAGGAGATCTTTGTCATCGGCCACGAGGATTGCGGTATGGCGAATGTGGACCCCGAGCAGCTTAAGAGAGACATGATCTCTCGAGGCGTCTCCCCCCAGGCAATCGAGTCCCACGTCCCCGACCTGGCGCAGTGGCTCGGAGCGTTCGGCTGCCCTGAGGAAAACGTGGTCGAGGTGGTGGGGAAAATTCGCGCCAACCCCCTCATCCCTGCTGACGTGCCGATTCACGGCCTGATCTTCTGCCCGAACGACGGCCATCTCGAAGTCAAGGTGAATGGTTACGAGGCACAGGGGTATGCGCAGCAGAACAAGCATGACTGATGCTCCCTTCCTGATGGTTCCGGAGGCCGGTGTTACGCACCGGCCTTTTTTGTGCAGCAGCTGTCGGAGCTCCCTTCTCCCCTTGATTTGTCAGGATGAACAGGGTAAATGAACGGGGTGCGATTACTTGAACATCGAGGTACAGTATGAACGATCACTATATCCGGGCGTTGTCCGAGTCCGGTGGAATCCGTGTCCTGGTCTGCAGTGCCGGTGAGCTGGCCCGGCAGGTTTGCGCGCTGCAGCAGGCGTCCGCCACGGCCAGTATCGCCCTTGGCCGTGGACTTGCTGCCGGCGGGCTCATGGGCGGGCTTCTGAAGGGGCGGCAGCGTGTAGCCATGAAATTCGAAGGGAACGGGCCGATGATGAAGATGATCATCGAAGCGGAGGGGGATGGGGCGGTTCGCGGCTGCGTCGGTAACCCCCTTGCCGAGGCCGAGCCGGTCAACGGTCGCTGGAACGTCCCCGGGATCCTGGGACGGGCAGGGTTTCTCACGGTCAGCAAGGACCTCGGCATGGGGGGGGAGCCGTACCACGGCATGGTACAGCTGCAGAGCAGCGAGATCGGCGATGACCTTGCCCTCTACCTGACCGAGTCGGAACAGGTCCCTTCGGCGGTCGGCCTGGGGGCGTCCCTTGACAATGACGGCCGTATCGCCATCTGCGGCGGGTTCCTGGTGCAGGCTCTCCCCAAGGCCGATGAAACGGAGATCACAGCCATGATGGAGCGTATCGGCACCTTGCCGCCGCTGACCGGGGTCCTTGGGGACGGCGGCCCGGAAAAGCTGCTGCAGCTGCTCATGGGGGAGATCCCCCATACCATCCTGGAGACGCGGGAGCTCACCTTCCGCTGTGGCTGCAGCCGGGAAAAGGTCGAACGGGCCCTTCATTCCCTCGGAGCGGAGGAGTTGCACGACATGCGGCTGAACGACGGAGGGGCGGAGGTCACCTGCGAATTCTGCCGCCAGTCCTACCGTTTCGAGCCCGATGAACTGGAGCGGTTGGCCGCATTGAGCACCGCCGACAACCCGCAGTAACGCGCCCCCTTCGGACGGGCTTTCGGGAGAAGCCGATGGATGAGCAGGGGAGAGAACATGGGGAGGGCGCGGAACGCTGGCTGGTCTCGGAGGCCGGCCTGGTGCGCCAGGCTCTTGCCCGCTCCGTGGGGTGGGCTCTTGTCGCCGGGATACTCACCGTCCTGCAGGCACGAGTGCTGGCCCTTGCCTGTCAGAGGGTGGTCATGGAGGGAAGCGAACTGGCGGCAATCGTCCCCCTGGCGTCGCTGGTTGCGCTCCTGGCCCTGCTCCGCGGAGGATGCTCCTGGCTGGGGGAGCGGCGTTCGGCTGCCGCTGCCGCCGCCCTGAAACAGCGGGTGCGGAGCCTTCTCTACCGCCGTCTCCTCTCACGCGGACCGGTCGGCCGGGGGGGGGAGACCGGTTCCCTTGTGGAAGCGGTGACCGCGGGGGTCGACGCGCTGGAGCCGTACGTTGCCCGCTTTCTCCCCCATGCTGCCCTGGCGGTGCTGCTGCCGCCGCTCTGCCTCCTTTTCGTCGCCCCGTCCGAGTGGCGTGCCGGTCTCGTGCTGCTGGTTTCCGCCCCCTTCATCCCCCTTCTCATGGTCCTGATCGGTCGCGGCTCCGAATCTCTCAATAGGCGCCAGTGGAGCCGGCTTTCCCGCATGGCCGGGCATCTCCTCGACCTGGTACAGGGGCTTCCCGATCTTAAAATCTGCAGTGCCGCCAAGCGGGAGGCTGCCGCCGTGGCACGGATCTCCGAGGAGTATCGTCTCTCGACCATGGCCGTACTCCGGCTTGCCTTCCTCTCCGCCCTCGCCCTGGAATTCTTCACCACCGTCGGCACTGCGGTTGTCGCCGTCATCATCGGCTTTCGCCTCCTCAATGGGGGGCTTTCCCTCTATGACGGGCTGTTTGTCCTCCTCCTGGCTCCGGAATTCTACCTGCCGCTGCGTACCCTGGGTCTTTCGTACCACTCCCGTATGCAGGGGGTAGCCGCTGCGGAGCGTATCGCGCCTCTGCTGGCGCCGCTCCCAGATGAGGTAGGGCATGGAGGAGACCTGCCGGTCCCCCCCGGTCCGCTGACCATCGCCTTTGACCGTGTTACCTTCCACCATGCCGGCGGACGGGGCGGGGTCACCGATATCACCCTTGACCTTCCGGCCGGGACCATTACCGCCCTCGTGGGGGAGAGCGGCGCCGGCAAGTCGACCCTGGCCGGGCTGCTCCTGGGTCTCGCCTCCCCTCAGGAAGGGAGCGTGCGGGTGAACGGTGTGGATATCGACGCATTGCAACCGTCGGCCTGGCGCGCAAGAATCGCCTGGGTTCCCCAGCATTCCTTTTTCTTCCAGGGGACCGTCAGGGAGAATCTCACCCTGGGACTGACGGACGTACGTGCCGGCGACATCCGTGATGCTCTTGAGGCTGCTTCGGCCTTGTCCATTATGGAGAAGTTGCCCCGGGGACTCGACACCCTGCTGGGTGACCGGGGAGCGGGGCTCTCAGGAGGAGAACTGCGCCGGCTGGCCCTGGCCAGGGTGTTTCTCCGCAACGCCTCGCTGGTGGTGCTGGATGAGCCCACCGCGGGTCTGGATGCCGACAACGAAGCCATGGTGACGGGGGCGCTGCGACGGCTTGCCCGGGGCCGTACCCTGCTGGTCATCAGTCACCGGGAGCTGACGGTTCGAGCAGCCGACCGGGTCGCCCTCCTTGACGGCGGACGGCTCGCGGGCATTTCCGATCGTGGAGCGGAGGGGGGGGGATGGGCGAACTGATTCGCATCCTCGCGGTTGCCCGTGGCCAGTGGCTCTGGATGGCAGGCGGCATCCTCCTCGGCATCTTCGTCATCGTCGCCAACTCCCTGCTGATGGCCGTCTCCGGCTGGTTCATCACCGCCATGGCCGTGGCCGGCGTGACCAAGGTCTCCTTCAACTTTTTCGCACCGTCGGCAGCGATCCGTGCCCTGGCCATCAGCCGCACCGTCGGCCGCTACGGAGAGCGACTCGTCACCCATGGCGCGGCCCTGCGGGTCCTTGCCGAATTGCGCGTCTGGCTCTTCCGTCGCCTTGAACCCCTGTCGCCGGGGGTGCTGGAGCGTTATTCCTCGGGAGATCTCGTTGGCAGGTTACGTGCCGACGTGGATGCCATGGAGAACCTCTACGTCCGGATCATCGCGCCGCTCTGCGCCGGCACTCTCTCCATCGTCATCTCGACCCTTTTCGTCGCCTGGTGGTGCCGCTCGGCCGCGGCTTCACTCCTGGTTTTCCTGGGGATTGCCGGCCTGCTCCTGCCGCTGATCGCCCGGCGGCTGGCTGAACGCCCCGGCAGGAAGTCGGTGGAACTGGCAGGGGAACTCAGGACCCTGGTCACTGACGGCCTCCAGGGGGGAGCGGAGCTCCTGTTGCTCGGGGCGGTTGATCAGCATGTGGAGCGGGTTGACGAGGTCTCCCGGGCGCTGGTTGCCGAGCAGGAGAATCTGGCCGGCGGGGCGGCATTCAACGTGGCCGGCGGGGTTGCGTCAGCCGGTCTCGGCGTGGCAGCGGTCCTCCTCTGCGGCGCTGCAGCGGTCGCCAATCTGACGCTCACTGGTCCCCACCTGGTGATGCTGCTCCTCTTCTCAGCCGCAGCCTTCGAAGCTGCCGGCGGCATGCCCGGGGCACTACAGCTTTTCCCCGCTGCCCGGGAATCGGCCCGGCGAATAGGTGAACTCTCTTCCTCTCCCCTCCCGGTACCTGACCCGGCAATGCCTGTGCCGGTTACCGGTGACTGGGGGGTCGTGATGAGGGGGGTCTCCTTTTCCTATGAACCTTCCCGACCGGTGTTGCATGACTTCGATCTGGAAGTCCCCTCCGGCGGCAAGGTAGCGCTCGTCGGTCCGAGCGGGGCCGGCAAGAGTACGGTGGCCGAACTGCTGCTTCGTTTCCGCGAGTACGAAGGGAGTATCACCCTTGGTGGCACCGAGCTGCGCCGCCATGCCGGTGACGACCTGCGCCGCCTCATTGCTGTTTCCCCCCAGCGGCCCCATCTCTTCAATACCACCATCAGGGAGAACATCCTCCTCGCCAGGCCCGGGGCGACAACGGAAGAGCTCCGTGATGTCCTGGTTGCAGCAGCGTTGGACGTCTGGGTGGCTGGTCTGCCGGATGGGGTGGAAACAGTGGTGGGCGAGGGGGGGAGCGCCGTCTCGGGCGGCGAGGCTCGCCGCATTGCTCTGGCTCGGGCATTGTTGAAGGATGCCCCTCTGCTGATCCTTGACGAACCGACGGAAGGGTTGGATGCCACAACCGAAAAGCGCGTGATCGAACAGCTAAGGAACTACGTCCGGGGGAGGAGCCTGCTCCTCATCACCCACCGACCTGCCTGTCTGGCCCTCGCGGATACGGTGGTGGAGATGGGGTAGGGAGATAACCGTGTCGTGTTTCTTTGCCCATTCAGAGGGGCGGGCCATTATCATTATGGGTCCGTCTCTTTTTTTCTGCAGCGGACACATGGCACTATTTTGTTGAGAAAGAGTGTTAATTGATATTTTATACCCGATGCAATGAAATAGTGCGTTTCACTCTTGACATGTCTGTTGTTGGTGTGTATTGTCTACTGAAAAAATATTTAAATGTTAAAATTTTAATGCTACTGTAAAGTTATCGCACGGTTTAAAAACTCACCGTTAAAAACCAGAACCAAACCAGCATCTACCAGTTGAGTTCAAGCAGGGCTAGTGTGGCGATTTTCCACAGTATCTCTACGTGTATCCAGAGCGGGCGTCATTGTAAGTGCATTGTTTTGTATGAGATGAAATTTATATTTTTTTTTGTCGGGAATTTTAACACATAGACTTGACAGCGTACAAAGTTGCACTACGCTTTTGAATAACAAGTTAATTAACCCGTCTTATTTTTTAATGTTATCCAAGATGACTGGGGCTTTATAAAGCACCTGGCATATAACGCCAACGCGAAAGGAGAAGTAAAATGAATCAACTCACGAAGATGTACGTATGGTTCCTGTCCCTCATCGCCCCCCTCAAAAGCAGAAAAGGCCAGACACTGGTCGAGTACGCCCTTCTCCTCGTCCTGATCGCCATCGTCGTCATTGCGGTCGCGACATTCCTGGGTCACAAAACCTGCAATGTCTACAGCAGGGTAGCAGGTTCATTGTAATTAACCTCCAAATGGCAGCAACAACAAGGGCAGGGGGGATTTCCCCCCCTGCCTCTACAAGGAGCACATATGATGAGTTTTTTAAACGGGATCTATCTCAGGTTCATCTCATCACTCTCGGTTCTCAAGGGGCGTAAAGGCCAGACTCTGGTTGAGTATGCGCTGCTCCTCGTATTGATCGCCATTGTCGTGATTCTTGCCGCTACGCTGGTGGGTACCAAGACATGCAATATGTATAGCAAAGTGGCTGGTTCGCTGCCGTCATAATACCCTACCCGTAGACGTTATCGGATGTCCCTTCTCAAGCCTTGTGGTGTGAAAGCGATTGGCCATGATTGACACTATCTCGAAAAGAATCACCAGCCATAACGGCCAGACGCTGGTCGAACTGGCCATAATACTGCCGCTACTGTTCATCCTGATCTTCGGGATCATCGAGTTCGGTCGTTATATGTACATGAAGAACAGTGTGACGAATGCCGCACGTGAAGGGGCTCGCAAAGCTGCCGTCACGAAAAATCCGTGGAGTGAAACGACCGTAAGGGATTATGTGATCAGTGTCTCGTCCCTACCCCTTACAACTCAGAACATCACGATCGAAACAATCCCGGCAGCATCGCCGACCAACCCCAGTACGAATGATGCCGTAATCGTGACCGTCAGAACACGTTTTTCCAGTGTTGTGCCGAACCTGATACCACAATTTCAGAATCTAACCAGCATCCGCGCTTCGGCGGCGATGCGTTACGAATAGATATCCCATTTTTCCGGAGGAACCATGACACGGCCTCAAACGGTTACCATTGTGACGATCGTCGCCCTTTTATTTGCGGGCCTTGCCTCGTGGGGCGTTTACGACTACCTGCAGAAGGAAGGGCAAAAGACCAAGGCAGCCGAGGCGCAGGCAACGGTGGTCGCGGCCGCCGATATCCCCATTGGGACGAAACTCGACCTGCCACACCTGAAGATTGCCATGATTCCGAAGGCAAGTGTCCAGGGGGGGGGCTTCAATGACCCCAAGCTGCTTATGGGGCGTGTTGTGATACGGCATCTGAGTCCCGGGGACGTCGTTACCGAGCAGAAGCTGATGCCGAAGGAAGGGACCCCGATGGCCGGGGTCATGACCTATATCATTCCCCAGGGCCACCGGGCCGTTACCGTCGGGGTCAATGAGGTTGCCGGCGTCGCCGGCTTCGTCGCCCCCAACAACAGGGTCGATGTGGTCCTGACGACGCCGATCCCTCGCGCGGCTACCAGCGAGAATATCAGCAAGATCATCCTGCAGAACGTGACCGTATTGGCGACCGGGCAGATCACCGAGCAGAAAGAGGGGAAACCGGTGGTCGTGCCGACCGTTACCCTGGACCTGACCCCGGAGGATTCGGAAAAACTCATTCTCGCTGCCAGTAAGGGCTCCCTGCAACTGCTGCTGCGCAGCATCATCGATACCCAGCCCGTGGACTCGAAAGGGGCCACCATTACCAAGGTATTGAGCGGCAGCGGGACCACTACGGCTCTTGCCGAGGCACCTGTTGCTGCCCCTGTGGCAAAGGTGAAAGCAACCCCGGCAAAGAGTGCAAAACCACGAAGAGCCGCACGTCCCAAGTCCGTTGTCGCGGCCCCAGCCGTCCAGGCACCCGCGCCCGCACCCCGCTCCTCCCATTCGGTAACCTTTATCGACGGGGGGGTGCGCACGACGAAGGAATTTGTGCTCCAATAACTATCGCAATCATATCCTGCACGAGGTGCTTACATGAGATTCTTGCCAATACAAACACTGAAACAGCTCGCCTGGGTTCTCCTGGTTGTGATGGTCCTGCCGACGTGCGTGTTCGCTGGCGTGCCGCTTGAGGTGGGGTTGTATAAAAGCACGCTGCTCAAGCTGAACAAGAAGATGGTACTGGTTACCCTTGCCAATACCAAGAAGGACGACCGGGACCGGGATGTGGAGATCGTCGCCAAATCCGACAAACTCGACATCGAAAAGAGGCGGGATGCCGGCCAGTCAAACACGAACAAGTTCGTGACCGTAGAGATCCTCTCCCCGACTGACTTGAAGATCGACGGTATCACCATCGGCAACACCTCCATGATCGTCTGGTCGAAGGGTGATGGTGACGACAAGCCGGTGCCGACCTTCTACGACGTGAAAGTTACGGGTGATCGCGGCGCCATCGAGACGCAGCTGAAGGATATAGCGCCGGATGTGGAAGTCCAGTATGTCAATGACACGGTGATCTTGTCCGGCAAAACCAACAATGAACAGACCAAGGGGAAGGTAGAAAAAATAGCGTCGGCATTTTCACCGCGCGTCCTGAGCTATGTTTCCGTCAGTGATCCGGCCCAGGTGCTTCTCGAAGTAAAGGTTGCCCAGGTTGACAAATCGTCATTGAAAAAGTTGGGGATAAGTTTCCTGGTAAAGGGGAACAGCGGAGAAATGTTTTCAAACCTGGTCGGGGTGCCGAGCGGGAGCGCAACCGGCAACACTGTCTCCTCGGGCACGGGTGGGACAACAACGTCACAGGGGGGTGGTACCGGCATCTCCGGCAATATTCCCGGCCTGGGGAGCTTCAGCCCACTCGATGGGGTACAACTCGGCGCTTCTTATTTCAAAGGGGGGGTTGGTTCCATACTTCAGGCTCTCTCCACGAAGGGCTATGCCAAAGTACTGGCCGAGCCGAACCTGTTGGTGAAGAGTGGTCAGGAAGGAAATTTCCTTGCAGGAAGTAAAATCCCCTATAACGTCATCACCTATGCCGGCGGGGCGGCAACCCCATCCGTCGTGTTCCAGGATGTGGGAATTAAACTGAAGTTCAAGCCCGAAGTGCAGGAAAACGGGTTGATCGCCCTCAAGATCGATCCCGCGGAGGTGAGCAGCATCAGCGGCACCCTGGCGGTTAACGGGTATCCGATCATCGACACCCGTACGGTGCAGACCAGCGTGGAATTGAAAGACGGCGAGAGCCTGGTCATGGCCGGGCTGCTCCAGGAAGAGGCGATCAAGACCATGTCCAAGATCCCTTTGCTGGGAGACATCCCGATCCTCGGCGCCCTCTTCCGCTCGACCCAGGATGACCTGAAGGACAAGGAACTGGTCTTTTTCATCACGCCTAAGATCATCAAGCCGTTTGCAAAAGGTGAAAAGTTTGAACTGCCGACCGACCGGAAGTTAACCTCTGAAGAAGAGAGGGCCTTGCAATGGATGCCACTCGGAAACTGAACAACGAACGGGGTATTTCTCTGGTCTATGTTGCCATCGCCCTGACGGCACTGGTCGGGATGGCGGCGCTGGTCATCGATGTCGGCTACTTTTACCTGGTCAGGGGGCAGTTGCAGAATGCGGCCGATTCCGCGGCACTGGCCGGGGTGTCGGGGCTTAAGGGAATCGGCGGGGTCAATCCCTACTCGAACGAGTCGACCGCCAGAAACCGTGCTCAATATTTTGCCCAGCAGAACAAAGCGGAAGGCTCTACTGTCATGCTTGACCTGAACACCGGCAACAGCCTGGCAGGTGATATCGTCATCGGCTGCTGGAACAAGGCGACTAATAGCATGGACACGGGCTGCTTCAGGCCCAATTCGGTGGAGGTCATTGCCCGCAGAAGCAGCGATGCCGGTGCCGGTGTTGCCGGTCCCACGCCGGTGGGTACCATGTTCGGCAAGATCTTTAACTTCGATACGGTGAACATCAGGACCATTGCCGTTGCCCAGCGACCGCCAAAACCGACGATTCCGCTGGCGCACTGCCTGCCGATTTGTCCTGATGAGCCGGGGCATCTCACGTTGCCCAAGACATTCCACTTCAAAGCCCCCGGAGGAAACGATACGTACAGCGCTGAGGAAGTCATGGGATGGACGGAGTTTTCGGCAACGTCGAAAGCTTCTGATCTGGGACCCAACAGCGTGATTGACAAACTGCTCACGCAAAAGCAGGAGATTCCCCTCGACGTTTGCAACAAGGTTGTCTATACCAACACTGGTATAGGTTCCATCCAGCTCAGAAATGATCTCCTGGGTCAATACAATAGTGGAAAAGTCAGCGGGAGCTGGAAAGTCATCCTCCCCATCTATTCGGATTGCCCCGCGGTCAATCAGGCAACTGAAAAGCTCAACACACTGGTACGCTATGCCGAGGCTGAAGTCACCGGCATTGACACCAATGCAAGTGATCCTACGATTACCATAAGCAGTGTCACTTGCATGGACTGTGCAACCGCCAATTTCTTGAGTCTCACTCCACAGCTCGTTAAATAACATTATTTCAGGAAGTCATATGCCGCAAACCCTCTCCATCATCATAATTGAACCGGACACCAGCTCCCGGGGCGCAATCAACTCCATTGTTGCCCCGTATGCCGACAAGATCACCATCTTAGGCTCGGCTGACACTCTGAATGAGGGGTTACCCCTCATTCAATCCACCCATCCCGTCGTGGTGATCCTTGCAGTGAACAACCTGGAACAGGGAATCAAGGATATCCAGAGCATCAGCAATGTCTCTCCCCATAGCTCGATTTTTGTTGCCACGACAGAAAAAAACCCGGACTGGATACTGGGGCTCATGCGTGCCGGTTCCCACGAGTACCTGCTCAAACCCCTCGACAGCAATGAACTCCTGGGCGCGTTGCAGAAGGCGGGCAGACTCTATATCGAGAAGACCCCCCAAGCCGCGCAGCCGGCACACGGGAAAGTCATATCGGTGTATAATCCGGTCGGGGGCATGGGGACAACCACCATTGCGGTCAATCTTGCCGCGGCCCTTGCCAAGCAGAGCGACAAGGTCGCCCTTGTCGATCTCAACTTCTTCAGCGGTGACGCCGCCATTTTTCTCGACCTGAGCCCGAAATACACTCTTTCAAGTCTCACGACCAATGTCAGCAGGCTCGATGACAACTTTCTGATGAGTGTCATGGCCCGGCATTCATCCGGCGTGTATCTGCTGAGCGAACCGGTGGAAGTGGATGAGACCGTCGGTATCACACCGGAACAGATCCAGCGGATCCTGGCCTTTCTGAAACGGGTCTTCTCCTACGTTATCATCGATACCGGTGGAACCCTCCACGGGACAAACCAGATGACGTTCGAGAACTCCGACCGGGTTGTTTTCAATACGGTCCTGAGTCTGCCGGCATTGAAAAATGCGAAGCGTTATCTCGTCGCGATGGGGAAAAATGGTATTGCCCAACACAAGGTAACCTTGGTGGTCAATCGTTACCTCTCCCGTTCCGACATAAAAATCGAGGATGCCGAAAAGGTGCTCGGCCACAAGGTGTTCATGGCCATTCCCAACGAATATGCCGATGTGAACGACTCGATCAACAAGGGGCAGCCTCTTGTTAATCTCTATCCCCGTTCACCCGTCACGAAAGCAATTATGAAGATTTCGGAATCGTTTCAATCATGATGTAAAAGAGGGAGCAGCGGATGTTTGCCGATTATTTCGAACGCAAGAGCACCCCGGATGTTCAAAAGGATCTTCTCTTTTTCCAGGATCTGAAGGCGCGTATTCACCGCCGGCTGATCGATAGGCTGGACCTGGGGAAGCTTGACCTGCTCAGCAGTGACGAACTCGCCAGGGAGATAGGTTACATCATCGAATCTCTCATTGTCGAGGAAGGTGTCCCCTTAAACCAGGCGGAGAAGGATCGTCTTGTTGTTGAAGTTCAGCATGAAACGTTTGGCCTTGGTCCATTGGAGCCGCTTCTCTCCGATCCGGCAATTTCGGATATTCTGGTGAACAATGCCTCAAGTGTCTACATAGAGCGGAAGGGGAGACTGGAAAAAACCAACATCATTTTCCGTGATAACAAGCACCTGATGCAGATCATCGAGCGGATCGTCTCCAGGGTCGGTCGCCGGATCGACGAATCTTCCCCCTATGTAGATGCACGTCTCCCCGATGGCTCCAGGGTCAATGCCATCATCCCGCCCCTGGCCATTGACGGGCCGGTGCTTTCCATCCGCAGATTCGGCGTAGATCCTTTGAAAATGAGTGATCTGCTTCTCATCGGGTCCATCGATGAACGGATGAAAATTATTCTGGAAGGGGCGGTCCGTACGCGGCTCAACGTGATCATATCGGGCGGTACCGGTACGGGTAAGACGACCCTGCTGAACGTGCTTTCGGAATATATCCCCCGCAGCGAGCGGATTGTCACCATCGAGGATTCGGCGGAATTGATTCTCAAGCAGGAGCACGTGGTTAGACTGGAAACCCGTCCGCCGAACATCGAGGGTCGAGGTGAGGTAACCCAACGGGATCTTGTCAAGAATGCTCTCAGGATGAGGCCTGATCGGATCATCCTCGGTGAGGTTCGCGGTGGTGAGGCCCTCGACATGCTCCAGGCGATGAACACGGGTCACGACGGCTCCATGTCGACAATCCATGCCAACACAAGTCGTGACGCGCTTGCCCGTCTTGATACCATGGTGCTGATGGCCGGTATGGACCTCCCCGAACGGGCTGTTCGAGAGCAGATTGCCGCAGCAATAAACATAATCGTGCAACTTGTCCGCTTCTCCGATGGAACCAGAAGGGTAACAAAGATTTCTGAAATTACCGGCATGGAAGGGAATACCATCGTCATGCAGGATATCTTTATCTTCGATCAGAAAGGTATCGACAAGGACGGCAAAGTTGTCGGCGAATACAAGGCGACAGGGATCCGCCCCCGCTTTGCCGAACGCTTCAAGGTGTCTGGCTATGAGTTGCCGGAAGGGATTTTCGATTAACCCCGATATGTATCCATGCTCGCACGGGAGACGTGACCACGTAGCATGAAAAGGAGTCCCTGGTGTTCATTCCTGTCCTACTTACCTTTGTAGCCGTATTCCTCGTGGTATCAGCGATTTTTCTCGCTGTTACGACGGTCAAGGAATCTCCTACCTTTGCCTTGAGAATGAGGCTCAGAAGGCTTGCCATCAATAAAGCAAACGGCAACATGCCCGATGAAGTCCGCAGCGAAATACTTAAAGAAATACCCAGGGTTGAACGTATTCTCACCAGTTATCGCCTGTTTCGCTCTATTGACCGGAGTCTGGACAGGGCCGGCCTGAAAATACAGCTGCATAATTTTTTGATGTATTCGTGTACGGCGGCAATTGTTCCTGCAATCGGGGTTTACCTGTTCTGGCACAAGGCGCTGCCCGCAATACTTATGGCGCTGTTTGTCATTTTCTTGATTATACTGACCGTTCGTTTCCTGATACTGAGGCGGGTGGATAAGCTTACCGAGCAGTTGCCCGATGTATTGATGATGATTTCCCGGTCGCTCAGGGCGGGGCACTCCATGACAAGTGCGGTTGAACTGGTCGGCCTCGAAACGCCGGATCCGTCAGGGGAGCTCTTCCGAACCGCATATGAACAGCAGAAACTGGGGATGAGCATAATCGATACCCTTACGAACATGCTCGATCGGATAGAAAGCCTGGATCTTCGTTTTTTTGTCACGACCGTCAGCATAAATTCCGAGACTGGCGGGAATCTGTCCGAAACGCTCGACAAATTGGCAAAGACCATCCTGGAGCGTTTGAACATACGGCGTCAGGTGAGGGTGTATACTGCCCAGGGGCGCCTGTCGGGATATGTACTTGCAGCCTTACCCATATGCGTATTCTTTGTATTCAATGTGCTTAATCCGGCATACGAGCAGTTGCTTATCAAGGAAAAGATTGGCAATTATTTTCTGATGTTCGCGGCTATCATGCAGATTCTGGGCTACTTCTTTATCAGGAAAATCATTAACATCAGGATCTGAGGCCTGCCATGCTCTATCTCGTAGTCTTGTTAGCATTTGTCAGTGTCGCCCTCCTTACCGGCATTCCTCTCTACCTGCTTCTGACAAGGCGCTCGGTCGTACAGGAGCGGCTTGAGAAGCTTATGCCGAAGCAGTCGGAGATGTCAAAGGTCGGCATCGTCAGGCAAAAAACACCTTTTCAGACTTTCCTGGCAGGTCTGGGCGAGAAAGTCCCGACGTCACCAAAAGAAAAATCAAAATATACCCAGTATCTCGTAGCAGCAGGATACCACAGGGAAAGCATCTATATTTTCATGGGTTCCAAGTTGCTGCTCGCGGTGTTGCTGCCGCTCCCCGTTGTTTTGTTTGTGGCGCTCCCGAAAGGGTTGGTCTTGAATCCCAAGATGCTGCTGCTGGAAGTGGGGCTTCTCATTTTCGGTTTTCTTGCCCCGAGCCTGTATCTGCAGCGCAAGGTTCAGGCCCGGACTACCGAAATCTTCCACACGTTGCCCGATATTCTTGACCTTCTTACCATCTGTGTCGAGGCCGGGGTCAGTATAGACGCCGCTCTCGTAAAGGCCAGCGACAATCCGCAATTCAAGGGGAACCCCCTGACCGAGGAGATGAAGCGCGCGAGCATGGAAATAAGGGCCGGCAAGCTCCGGACCGATGCGCTGAAAGATATGGCTGACCGTACGATGGTTGACGATATCAAGGCATTCGTCACCATGTTGATTCAGACCGAGAGATTTGGCACCAGTCTGAGCCAGGCGCTCCGGGTGCACTCTGATTCCCTGCGGACCAAGAGGCGGCAAATAGCCGAAGAGGCTGCCGCCAAGACGTCGGTCAAGATGCTTTTCCCCCTGATCTTTTTCGTGTTTCCGGCGCTGCTGATAGTTATTCTGGGCCCGGCAGTTATTACCATGATGAAAGCGTTTCCATGATGAAAGCTTTGTAGCGGGTTGGATAGCGGTAAAATTTTCAGGTGAGAGGAGGTGCTTGCATGAAAGCTGATTTCAATACCGTTCTGCTTCTCATTATTGCGGTGGAAGTGGCTCTTGTTTATGCAAAGCTGGCCAAGAAGTAGATTGATTGCGCACCTCGTTGACCTTGTGCGAGGTGAGATGTTTAACCTGGTGATGAATGAAAGCTCTTATCGGATACTCAGGAATAGAACTGGTCGGCAACCTTATGGTTGCCGATTCCATTTTAACGCGCATGAAGGGCCTTCTGGGTCGGGATTCTCTCCCCTACGGTTGGGGCCTCTGGTTGAAGCCGTGTAAGGGGGTTCATACCTTTGGCATGAAGTTCGCCATCGACGTGGTTTTCCTGGATCGGGACAACTGTGTCATTAAAATCATCAGCGGGCTCAAGCCCAATCGTATGACCGCGGTATATCCCCAAGCCGCGACGGTTCTGGAATTGCCGTCCTCCACGGTGTTGGCAGTCAATCTGACCAAGGGAGACGTTGTTGATTTCAAACCATGAACCACTTTCAGGTACAGATATTATAAGGTGTTAGGTTTTATAAAAAATAAGTTGGATTTAGGCTTATACCAAACATGGCTGGTGTTGAATAATGGTTTATTGAAATGAGAAATAATATTGTTTTCAGTAAATTAAATAGTGCATATAACATGAATACTGTAAATTCAAAAGAAAACATAATTAACACCTTGAAAATAATGATTATGCTAACTGTATCAATTTTAGGTATGATCCAGTTGGTTGATAGTTTTGATTCATTTAATTCAGTAAATATATACAAAAAAGATTTTATACAAGAATATATGTTAGCAAAAGCAGTCCTGAGTGGTACAAACCCATATTTACAGCTATCAACATTGGGTGAACTAATATTTGGACAATTACCAGTTACAATTTTTCAACACCCGACTCCGCACCCACCTCCAGTTGCTGTTCTTATGTTGCCTTTAGGAATATTGACATATAATATGGCAGCAATAGTATGGTTTATTTTTGAGTTGTTTTGTATTGTAATAATAGCTTGTTATATATTGTTAATAATAAATAAGCGTCTTACTGTAATAGAAGTATTGGTTGCATCTTTAGCTATTTTGGCATGGAATCCAGTAATAGTTGAAATTGTTCTTGGGCAGTTGATGCTATTTATTCTTGCGCTATTGGTATGTGCGTGGCAAAAGCTACATAATAAGCAAGAATTGAGCGGCGGATTATTGCTGGGTTTGGCCATTTCATTTAAGTTGATTGTTTGGCCGATACTAGTTTATTTAACGTTGTGCAAGAGGTGGAAAGCTGTAATTGCTGCCTTCACAACAGTTGTACTTGCTAATTTTATGGCTATATTTATCATGGGATGGTCATCTGTTATAACGTATTACCTGGAAACTGGCCCCAAAGTTGCTTCGCTATATCATTCTTTTGTATCAAATTTTTCCTTATGGTCTTTAAGCTGGAAAGCGTTGGAAGGTACTGGTTCGAAGGTGCTTGTTGGGGTAACTGCACCACCTCTTATACAATCGTCTGAGTTTGCAGGATATTTAGCCTGTGTACTTCCGCTTATTGTGCTTGTATTTGGTATGACTTCGGCGCGCAGAAGTGCAGATTTTGATATATCTTTCGGAATATTGCTCTGTGTGAGCATATTAATAGCGCCCATTGCTTGGAATCATTATTTGATTCTTACATTAATACCTATGGTAATTATTGGTAAATATTATATAAAGCGAAAGTTAGCATCTGAATATAATATACTTTACATGTTTATAGTGGCAGCACTCCTTGTTCCGCAAAGCACTATAAATGCAATTATTGATATATTGATGAGTATAAAAGAAGTAAGTGTTACAAATAGTAAAATAGCATTCTTAATAGCTCAAATAGGTATGTTTCCTGCCTTAGTTGTCGTAGGAATCTTATTGCTACTACATAAAGTTGGTAATACTAGCATTGTATCTAGTTGTAATGGTAAAATGACATAATATCGGGTGGTAATGTTGTAAAGTGTATTTTAGTGCAATTAATTATTATTTAATTTAAATACACCAGCAAGAGTTGTTTTTCCAATGTTGACTTTATGTATCTCGTTGATACATGGATAGTGTTGTGTATAGAACAACGTATAATTAACGGGTTGACGATGGTTGGATAAGAAGTAAGAAGCTTCTTGTATTGGAACAATCTGTATGCGATCCCTATCATCTCGTTTGAGAAAAAGATGGTTTACTTCACCTGGATAGTCTGATACTGCTACTTTTGAACATTTTCCACTTTGGTCTTTTAAAATGAAATTCAGTCCTTCTTTGAATGACAACCCCCAATAATCCAGTTCAAAATTCTTATCAATATTTGATCCGGCTAGTTGATTAAAGTATATATTTTGATACGGATGATAGTATACTAATATTGAAATGCCGTGTATAACAATCAGTATTGCTGTTATAATAACTAGATTTCTCAGTTTATGTATTTTAATTATGTTAGATATCCCAATAGTTGCTATAGCTATAATGTAGGGGTGTAAAAAATAAAAATGTCTCCAGTCATCGTATAATATAGGTCTAATAATAATTACTGCTATTATTGGAATTATAAGTAGTGATAATAAAATCAAATCGAATAGGTTATTGTGAGCTATTTTGCGGCTAAATGTTAAGTTGTGGCAAATTATAAATACCCCCATAGTTAAGAAAAATGTATAAGGCAGTGGAAGTGTTATTGTCATCCACACGGGAAGATAGTGCCATGGAAGTTGGTCGACACGTATAAATCTGCCCATGTACAATGAGAAGTTGTTGTCTAATTGCTTAGCCGCAGATATATTGCTTATGTATTTAATTAAATTGCTAATCGGAGCATCCCAGAGCGCAGGCCAAAATGCATATATAAAGATAGAAAGGAAAGCCGTATACACGACTGTATAAAGCATTATTTTTCTTAAGTGTAATTCCGTGTTGTCGTTGCGTGCTTGCATATACAGACACAAATAAGTTATTGTAGGTAAGACTAAACCAACTGCTCTTGTATCTATCACTATAGCGCATGATAGTGCGTGGATAATAGCATTATAAACTGATTTCTTATCAAAAGACATAATCAACGTCAAAGTGCAAATAATAAATAAAGCCGTTAGTGCAGCATCTTTAGAGTTGTAAAATGTATGAGAAAAAAGGCGAGGTGAGAGTATTAGAAGTAATGTACCAAATAATGAAATGTAACTGCAGCCAAGTCTTTTATATAACAACATATAAAATGCGATAGTTCCAAACCAAAATGTCAAGAATGTAATGAGATGTCTGAGCATCAAAATATCATGTGAGTCATGAATATTAATTAACTTCTCTATCGCTACTAAGACTATTTCATAAAATGGACCTTGCTCTGCGATCAGATGCTGCGAAATATCTGACCATGCAATCTTGTTACCTGAAATATACGCTTGGATATATTTACAACTTGTAATTCCTAAATCTCTGTTAAGTGGCTCATCCCAAGTTGCACCAAAATTATCATAAATAAGAAGTCCAATTATTAAATATAGTAAAAAAAAGCATACCGTCAATAGGTTCTGTGGTTTTATGTGTGATGCAATCTCAAGATTTTTAAATGATTCTTTGTTCATTGTACAAGATTACTATACTCCAGAGCAATTGTCGACTTAGGTGATTAGTTTCAAGTATCTGTTGTTGTTAATTAAACGATAGGCGCGCCGATTGCTGCCAGTAGGAAAGGGGAGTTAGGCATTTCCTGTAAAAAAATGAGAGCAGGTCTTTATTTTAAACGTTGTCTCATTGCTAGTCTTAAGCTGGTTATTGCTTAAATATGAAATTCATCGAGGATATTTCGGTTTTTATTTTGTAACACTGCTACAACGACTTAGGTGTTGAGTCAATACCTTTTATAAAAACACTGCATGATTTTAATGGTCCAAAAGGAAGGGCTGACAGTAGTGATCAGGCAATGTTATGTGAGCATGAGGCTGATGAGTTTAATAGCTTTTGTTCAAGACTTCATTTCGCGGTGACAATGGGAAACATGTCTTTATTTGCCAACAGAAAAATTAATTTTCTACTTCTGATAGACATTACCCTTCTTGTCTACCTCTCTGTTTTCGTCTCTGCTTTTTCCAGCCTTGATGATACCGGCCTGATGGAAGACCTACAGAAAGGAGCTCTGAACTTTGCATCCCTGGCTCCTTCCGGGGGGATGACGTACCTGAGACCGATGACTCTCCTGACCTACCTGGTGGATTTCAATCTCTGGGGAGCTCATCCCGTCGCCTTCCACCTGACCAATCTCATCCTACACCTGGCCAACGCCTGTCTTGTGTACCATCTCTGCCGCACTTGTCTGCCGGAGAGCCCGAAGCGCGAAGGGAGCGCTTTTCTTTCGGCGCTCTTTTTTGCGGTATCGCCACTCAACAGCGAGTCGGTCCTCTGGGTAAGCGGCCGCACCGATAGCCTCTGTTGCTTTTTCTTCCTCTGCTCCCTCCTGGTGGTTGTGAACGAGCGGCTTGCCCCGCTGTCTGCGGCGGGGACCCTGCTCATCCTCTACTCTTTCTCCCTCCTTGCCAAGGAGTCATCCTTCGCCCTCCTGGGGATTGTGCCGTTTTACCTGCTGACGGTCGCGGACAGAAGGACGAGGGTGGCAAAATGGGTCCTGAGCGGTACCGTCGCCATTGTCAGTGCATCATACCTGCTGTTGCGGCTTGGTCCCCGAGGGGAGTTGGACAGCGGCACCTCGAAGATCGTGACCAAGATCGCCCACCAATCCGTGTTGGAGCTGGCTTACAAGAGCCTGGCCGCCTTCGGCTTTTACCTCAAGAAGATGGCCTGGCCGTTTCCACTCAACCTGGCAATCCAGAGCATATACGAACCCTTCTACGCTGCTGTCGGGATTGTGGCCGTTCTCGTCATCATCAGCTGCTTTGTCCGTTTCAAAGTGTCCCGGTTGCCCCTGCTCATCATCGTCTTCTGTCTGGGACCCCCGCTGCTGGCGCTACACGGCAGCATCCCCTGGACCCTGTATGCGGAACGCTACCTGTACCTTTCCATGACCGGTACGGCTCTCCTTGTCGGGCTGTTGGCGGCAAAGAGCCGGCGCATACCCCAGCCGCTCCCGTTTCTGCTGATCATCCCCCTCGCGATCACCACCATACACCGTTCCGGGCAATGGGCCGATCCGGTGGCCTTGTGGCGAGACACCGTCACCAATTCCCCCGGGCTTCCCCAGGCACACGTAGTGTATGCGTATGAGCTCATCCAGGCGGGGAGGATTGCCGATGCTAAGAAAAGCCTGCAACGGGCCCGGGAGATGAAATTCGAGAATGATCTGTACCGTACCTGCATGACCACCATCAACCGTGATGAAGGGGGCAGGCAGGCATCATCCCCCCCAAAGGATAGCAAGGCACAATGACCGATCGGCTGAAGAACTGGATACTCCCCTCAATCGCAGATGTACTGTTCCTGTCGGTTCTCTTCTACCTCGCCCTCCCCATGGGGAGTGATTTCCTCGGCGATGGAGACACCGGATATCACATCCGCGTCGGCGACTATATCCTCACCACGTTATCGATACCCAGAGAGGACATCTTCTCCTTCATAACGCCGACCATACCGTGGACTGCCCACGAGTGGCTTGCGGAAGTGATCATGTCCCTTTTGCACACTGTCGGAGGCCTTACCGCGGTTGTGTTCGGCTTCGCACTCATGGTCGCGGTGAGCGTACGGATATTTTTCAGGGGTATCACGTCGGAGGGGAACAATATCCTTTCGTCGGTTGCGGCCAGCATCGTGTTTGTCACGCTTGCCAAGGTTCACTGGCTGGCACGGCCCCATATCTTTTCCCTTGTTATCCTGCTTGTCTGGTGTCGTCTGCTGGATGACTACCAGTATCGACAGAAAAACCGTCTCTGGCTTCTCCCCCTGATCATGATTCTCTGGGTGAACCTTCACGGTGGCTATATCATCGGCCTGGCTATTATGGGGATCTACTGTGCCGGGAATGTACAGCTGCTGTTTACCGATAAAGCGAGGTGGGTTACCGATGGGAGGGAAAAGGCGTGGGTGCTGGGAAGATCCCTTGCGTTATCAATTGCCGCATGCCTGGTGAATCCGACCGGGTACCACATCTTCCTGTTTCCGCTCAAGCTGGTTTCCAACAAATATATCATGGATCACACGAGCGAATTCCTGTCACCCAATTTTCATGAACCTCAGCCGTTAAAGTACATACTCCTGCTTTTGTTCGTGGTATTTGCCTATGCCAAGAGAAAGCCCACGTTCATCGAGACCGCATTGACTCTTCTCTTTACGAGCATGTCGCTCTATTCCGTCAGGTACATCCCCCTGTACGGCGTGGTCGTCATGCCGATCATCATGCGGTACATCGAGCGCGATTGCCTATCGTCCTTCCCGAAACTCGAAGGGTTTCTCCGTACGAGGGTAGAGAATATCGCGTCGGTTGACACCATGGCGCAGGGGTATCTCTGGCCGGTGGCGGGAGTCGTTTTCCTGGCAGTCCTTGCGTTGAACGGCACGGTGACTCACTCGTTCGATCCCGAAAAAAAACCGATGGCTGCCCTGAAGTTCCTCCGGGACCACCATGTCACGGGTAACATGTTCAATAACGATGAGTTCGGCGACTGTGTGATTTATGCCTTGACGCAACAGTACAAGGTCTTCATCGACGGACGTCTTGATATGTATGGTTCGGAGAGGGTGAAAGAATATTGTCGCGTGACTGATTTGGAGCCAGGGTGGGAGACGACACTTGATAAATACAACATCACCTGGATATTTTTCGACACCAATTCGATTCTTACTCGCGTTCTCACGATGAGCGGGAATTGGAAATTGATTTATTCTGATAAAGTCGCCAGTATATTTGTAAAAAATATACCAAAGCATCAAGAATTGATCCAAAAATTCTCGAACATAAAACTTTTTACAGGCAATACACCTGCACTTTCATTGTAAAGTGCAGAACATGCCTGGCGCATGATATATTTTATCATGTGTTACTCAAATAGCTGGTCAGTTACATGAAGGTCTGCTTGTGAATTATGATCGGATGAGCCGATTGGAGTAGCTGGTATGTCTATTCGGGATACAGTTATACGAACAAATTGTAGTTTTGTGAAAACGATAGGTGCGGGCATAATAAGGGTCGTATCTGAATCATCACTTCGTTCCGGAATTGACACATTCCAGGCGGGTATTTTCTGGTTGTTTGGCTGTATTGCCTTGTTTATTGCAGGTGCCAGATTTGTCTGCTGGAGAAATGGTTTGAATTTCTCGTGGATTCCGGAGGGATTGCCGACCGTTTTCGTATTTTTCTTTGTTGTTTATTACCTCGTTATTGGTCCGCTCTGTATTTTGTTTTGCGATATAGTTAATGAAATCAGAGACGGCAGGCATCGTGAGTTACCCAAACCTTTGCGAGTTCTATTGAAAGAGTTTACTAGCAGATATTGTTCGTCAGAATATCTGTTGTGTGGCGTGATTGTGTACTGTCTGGTTTATGCAGTATTGATCGGATACACTAACTTGAAGCCAGCAATTCCAGTGCTTAACACAACACTGTACGATGAGATCTTGTTCCGCTGGGATGGCAGGCTGTTACATGTCTTATCGTTTGGAGGTGCCGTCTCGTTTCCTAGACATCCGCTCGTTACCCAATTTTTCGATGTAATTTATTACCAGATGTGGGCTCTGACATGTATGACCCTTGTCTGCTCATATCGTGAACGTCTCACGTTTTGGAGATTTTCGGCAGCATGGTGCCTCGCCTTCGGGATTTCGATCCCCATATCGGTCACTTTCCCTTCGCTCGGTCCGGCATTCTATAATCCGGGACTTTTTGAAGATATAAATAATACTGTTTCTTACGTCGATATGCAGAGGTTGCTGGATCACTATCTTTCGTTCAAAGCGAATCCTTTGCATACCACGATTATCAGTGGCAACGGTATAGTGGCCATGCCGAGCCTGCATATTGCCCTTGTCTATCTCTCAGTAATAGTTTTGGGTAAATATTTCCCCGGGTTTCGTTTCCTTTTGTGGATGTTCCTCTTTTTGTTCATAATGGCAACAATGTATCTTGGGTGGCATTATCTGTCCGATGGAATAGCGGGTATATTGTTGGGTAAACTTGCATATATTATCAGTTCCCGGATGTTTGCCGAGAGGGTATTGGGGCGGCTTGAATGAAATGAAGTTTTGCTGGTACAGTGCCACCTCTTGATGAGACATGCTCTAAAGTAAACGAATTCAAAACGAAGGCTCAATGGACCTTAAAGAATTTAACAATACAAAGGTTAAAAGGCACCCCTGGGAAACGGCCCGGCTCAGGGCACTCCATAACATCCTGGCTCCCCATCTCTTCAGCGGGATCAAGGTCCTCGATGTGGGGTGCGGCGACGGGTTTATTTCGGAAAACCTTTTTTCCCGTCTACAGGAGAAAGAGGTAACCGCTGTTGATATACACCTGACGGATGACCAGTTGCTCCGGTTCAATAGCTCGCCCGGTGGAATCCGCTACGTGCGCGACCTCCCCGACAACGGTTGCTATGATCTCTGCATGCTTCTCGATGTCCTGGAACATGTGGAGGACGATGCCGCCTTTCTTGCCGGTATTGCCAACCGCTACCTGGCAGGGGGGGGCAGGGTCATGATAACGGTCCCGGCCTTCCAGTCGATTTATGGCCGACACGATGTCAAGCTGGGCCACTACCGGCGTTACAGCCTCCGGGGACTGGAGTCCCTGGTTCGGTCAGGGGGGCTGAGGATCCTTTCTTCGGGCTACCTGTTTGCGTCACTCCTCCTTCCCAAGCATTTTCTCTGCAACGTTCTGGGCCGGGAAGACTATTCCGAGGGGGTAGGGGGATGGCATGGAGGAAAGAGCTTGACATTCATACTCGAAAAACTTCTCGATCTTGACAATGCCGTGCTGATTGCATTGTCCCGGCTGGGGATCAAAATCCCCGGTCTTACCGGATGGGTTCTATGCGAAAAACCGGAATAGTGGTCCCCTGTTACAACGAGTCGAAACGGATACACACAGATTCGTTCCTGGCCGCACTCGACAAAGAACCCAACCTGTCATTTCTCTTCGTAAACGACGGCAGTACGGATGACACCCTCTCCGTTCTCTGCGGTATCAGAGAAAAAAACAGGGAGAGGGTGGACGTGTTAAGTCTCGAGGCAAATTGCGGTAAAGCGGAAGCCGTGCGCCGTGGCATGCTGAAGCTGACTGACGGTCCGTTTGACAATGTCGGGTACTGGGACGCCGACCTGGCGACGCCACTGGAGGCGATCGGAGAGTTTTGCAGCATCCTCGACGCTACTGACGTCACCGTCGTGATCGGTTCGCGTATCCGCCTTCTGGGGAGGAACGTCGAGCGGAATCCCCTCAGGCATTATGTCGGCCGGATTTTTGCGACCTGCGCGTCCCTCTTGATCGAAATGGTCGTGTATGACACTCAGTGTGGAGCAAAAATATTCAAGAACTCGGCGCCGTTGCGCAAGGTTTTCGGAAAACCGTTCAGGGTCAACTGGACCTTCGATGTGGAGATGCTGGCCAGATTCCCTCTGGTCATGGGGTGCCCGCCATCTCGGGCATGTTCCCAGTGGTATGAATATCCGCTCCAGGAGTGGATAGACGTAAAGGGTTCCAAGGTCAGATTGAAGGACTTTGTCATTGGCGGTCTGGAGTTTTGTACCCTGTTCATCTTGTTGCATACGCCTGCCCGCAAACGCTATGTAGATTATCTTCTCGCTTCGGATTAGGGCTGTAACCACTCTGGGAGTCCTGACATGCGTAAAGCCGTCGTGTGGGGTGACAAGCCGGATCGTACTCTGATCGCCTCAGGGGTTCATCTCATCCTCTGGATGCTGCTTGTCGTCATCATCTCCCAGAAAGTGCTGCTGCCGGCGCTGAAGGAAGGGACTGCATTCGGTATCGCAATAACTCGTACAGAAACCGTCATCATCGATTTTGCGTCACATGTTAACTTTGTGAAAGAGGCCTGGACCGGCAAACCAACGGGAAGTCCTGCGGATTCTGTCTACTCGGTCGCACATCACCTCGTTGCAACAGGGAAGTGGGCTGGTACCAGCAGTTCCTATGCGCTCCCCTTCGGGTACTCGCCGACGATGATCTGGCTGCTGGCCCCCCTTGTGTTTTTCCCCCACGCGACTGCCTTCTGCATTTTCAATGTCGCAGGGCTTCTGAGCGTCTGGTGGCAGACCAGGCCGAACCGTTGTCGCCTGGGGTTCGGCCTGGTCCCGTTTTTCAGCCCGCTCTTTTCTGCGTGCATGTTGCTGGGGCAAACCGCTCTTGTGACCGGTGCCAGCCTGCTGTTCCTGGCTGAAAGCACGCAAAACCGGGAACATGACGGCAACGCCAGGCGGGCACTCTATGCTGGCACGGCGTTATGGGTGCTCACGGCCAAGCCTCCGTTGGCCCTGACCGCCGGCGCCGTGCTCGTGGCACTGAAAAAATGGCAGCCCCTCATGATCGCCCTAGGGTTGACCCTTGCGACGACCGCATTCATCACCCCCCTGCTCGGTGCCGGCTGGATCCGTGACTACCTGCACATGATCGCCCGCTACGACCTGGTTCAGGCGGACAGGGCATACGCATGGTCGCTCGTCCCCGCCCACATGGCCAACCTCCGCTCCATCCTGAATGTCGACTTTGGCATGCCCGACAACGTGGCCAGCAGGATCTCGACGGTCCTGTGGCTCTGTTCCCTGGCAGGGATGACGTTGTTTGCAGCTCGCCTGAAATTGCAGCAGGCCGGATGCTGGGCGTTGGCCCTCTTATCCTATCTGCTCTTCTGCCCCCACGTCAGCTCCACGGAGGAACTCCAGCTTGTTCTCCTGGTCCCCTTGTGCATCCCGGTGGTGAAGAGGCTCAACCCGTACGAATCCGCCCTGTTTGCTTTCCTGCTGCTGCTACCATTCCTTTCCCCCGCCTTCGGTCCGTTTTTCGTGGGGTGCCGCTGGGGACTGTTCGCAGCAAAGATCGTTCTTGTTTTTGCGGTCATCTATTACTGCCGGGAAAGCCGGGAACACAACGGCACAGGTTATGGGCTGTCCTGTCCGGATAGTGGCGGGAGTCAGGTATGTTGAACCCGCAACGTTACAACAAAACGGATTACCGGGGACTTCTCGGGGCATTCCTTGCCTCGTGGGTATTCCATTGCATCCTGGTCGCCATACTGGCCACAACAGCCATCTACTACCCTCCGATTGCTAACAGTGAACGGTTTGACTTCAACTTCATCTGGGCGGATCTCGGCCCTGCGGATGATATCCCCGCCGAGCCTCAGGGGGGAGACGTGGCACTACCGGCACCGGCACCACCTCCCGGGGAACTCTCCGAAAAGGTTGCCACTCCGGTCGAGGAGACCGGGGAAGAGAGCGAACTGCCCCCACCTGCCGCCACCCCGGAGGAGGCTGTCGATGCCGTTGCAGTTGTGACGCCACCTCCCGCGAAAATCAAACCGGAACCAGTTCAAAGCAGGGATGTCCCCAGGGTTACGAAAAAGCTTCCCAGGAAAGTTGGAAAATCCAAGAGTCGTCCGCCAGAGCAGCCTCCCGAACCCGGTCTGCCCGTTCCCGCCACGGCAAGCGGCGAAACAAAGCCGGCGGTAACGCCGCCTGAAAGCGAGCCGAGCCGTGGTGAAACTGCCAAGCCCGTTCCTGTGGTGCAATCAGATATTGGCAGCCAGCGTGCTGAAAATGAGCAGAGGGTCCGTCTGGAAGCAGAGAGGCAGGCGGCACTACAGGCAGAAGAGAATCTGCGGGCGGCTGAGTCGGTAAAAAGAGCGGAGATGGAGCGGCAGGCTCGGGAGGCTGCGGCCAGGGAACAACGGGTAGCAGAGCAGATGGCGCGGGAAAAGGCCGCCAGGGAGAAAGCGGCGGCTGAGCAATTGGCGCAGGAGAAGGCGGTCAGGGAGCGGCTTGCGGCAGAGCAGGTTGCACGTGAGAAAGCAGCCAGGGAGAAGGCTGCGGCAGAACGGCAGGCCCGGGAGAAGGCGGCCAGGGAGCGGCTTGCGGCAGAAAAGTTGGCGCGAGAAAAGGCCGCCAGGGAGAAAGCAGCTGCAGAGCAGTTGGCGCAGGAGAATGCAGCCAGAGAGAAAGCGGCTCGGGAAAAAGCGGCTCGGGAGAAGCTGGTGGCAGAGCAGTTGGCACGTCAGAAGGCGGCAGAGGAGCAATCACGCCGGGAACGTGCTGCACGATTGAAGGTTGAAAGAGAGTTGCGGGAAAAGGAGAGGCTGGCCCAGGCACACGCAGCGGCAGAAAAAGCCGCAAAGCTCAAGGCGGATCTTGTCAGGCCGGTTCAACCCTCCAAGGAACCTGCACGGCAGGTCGCCGGAAACGCTACCGGCGCGTCGTCGGTCCCTGCCCGGGTCAGCAGCAGTGTCCCTGCCAAGGCCGACACAGCACCAGCACCTCCCCTGAACGCACCTGTCGAACCAAAACAGCCGGTAAAACAGGAAAAGGGGGCGGGTATCGCTCTCCCCCCCATCAAGGGAGACATCAAGCTGGCTGTCCACTCGGAAGATGACCTGTCGATCAAGATTCTTTTCATCGAATATCCCAAGGGAAAGCACGGCAAGCCCATGTCCAGGGGGGAGGCGAAGGCATTACAGAAACTGACCCCGATTATCGTGAGAAGTTCGAAGAACACCCTTGAGGCGGTTCTGGAGCGGGCGAGGGAGGGGGTGTACGTTTTCCTGGTGGAGCAGAAGGGGAGCGCGCCTGCCGACGGGAAATTTTCGCTCAAGCTGTTCGATGCGCATGTCAAGCAACTCGCCGGCAGAAAGGTTTCCGGAGAAACCGAGGTGGCCAGGCTGATGATGCCCGAAGGTGTTCTCTGGGAGGATGATTCCTCGTTTACGGGTAACATGGAGGATTCCGACAGTATTACCAAGTTCAATTCGGACACGGGACTGGTCTGGAAGGTGTACAGAAAATAGTTGTTTCAGGTATCCGGTGCGTTTGGGGACTCAAGGTGCTTGGCTCAGTCTCCTATCGTTTTCTCGTGGATGTTATTGTGTGCATAAAAAATATGCATAATGACGTTCGTTTTTTTCATGGAGAAAGTTTTGGGAAGAATGTGCACATTAAGTGTGCAGCTGATTTGTGTTGGTGCGCAATAAATGTGCATCCAGGTGTCTTGTATACAATTGTTAGTTAACTAAACGTAATAAGGCCGATTTTCTTGAACGAATCGGCCTTTTTTCATTGAAAAACTGATTAGAGAGAGGTATTTTACTTATTTCGTATCAGATTGTCCTTCGCAGTTACCTAGAGTGCCAGTCCCCCTTGCATCTCTACCCTTCACACGGATCTGCCGGCAGTCGACGAGAACCACAGTTTCTACAAGGGTTGCAACATGAAAACTATCGGAATACCTAAAAAGCAGGGACTCTACGATCCCCAGTTCGAGCATGATGCCTGCGGCGTCGGATTTGTCGTCAACATGAAGGGGAAAAAGTCCCATGACATCGTGCGGCAGGCATTGACAATCCTGACCAATCTCGACCATCGCGGTGCGGTTGGTTGCGAGCCAAACACGGGTGACGGCGCCGGTATCCTCATGCAGATGCCCGATGCGTTCCTGCGCAAGGTCTGTGCTCCCCTCGGTTTCGACCTCCCCGAACCCGGCGGCTACGGCGTTGCCATGATCTTTACCTCTCCCGAGGCCACCGACCGGAACAGCGCACGCCACGTCATGGAACGTATCATCGCCGAGGAGGGGTTAAGAATAATCGGCTGGCGCGACGTGCCTACCGACAACTCGTCCCTGGGGAACACCGCCAAGTCGGGCGAGCCGAAGGTCCGCCAGCTCTTCATCGAGAAGGGCGACTCATGCGGTGATGAGCAGGCGTTCAACCGCAAGCTCTACATCATCAACCAGCGGGCCATCCACGAGATCCGCGACGCCGGTGTCGACAATTACTGGTACGTGTCGAGTATCTCCTCCCGCACGATCATCTACAAGGGGATGCTCATGCCGGTGCAGGTCGACCAGTACTACCCGGACCTGCGCGACCCCGACATGGTCTCCGCCCTGGCCCTGGTGCACTCCCGCTTCTCCACCAACACCTTCCCCAGCTGGGACCGCGCCCACCCGTACCACTTCCTTGCCCACAACGGCGAGATCAATACCCTGCGGGGCAACGTCAACTGGATGCACGCCCGCCAGTCGCTCATTGCCAGCGAGCTGTTCGGTGACGACATCAAGAAGGCGCTCCCCATCATCAACACCAACGGCTCCGACTCCGCCATGTTCGACAACTGTCTCGAACTGCTGGTCATGGCCGGTCGTTCACTCCCCCACGCGGTCATGATGATGGCCCCGGAGCCCTGGGAGAGCCACGACGGGATGGACGCCGAGAAGAAGGCGTTCTACGAGTACCACTCCTGCCTCATGGAGCCGTGGGACGGCCCGGCGGCGATCTGCTTCACCGACGGCCGGAGCATCGGCGCCGTTCTCGACCGTAACGGCCTGCGCCCCTGCCGCTACTACGTGACCAGTGACGATATGGTCATCATGGCCTCCGAGGCCGGCGTACTGCCGGTTGAGCCTGCAAAGGTCCTGAAAAAGGGGCGCCTGCAGCCCGGCAAGATGTTCCTGGTGGACACCGAGCAGGGGCGTATCGTTCCCGACGAGGAGATCAAGAAGGAGCTTGCCACCGCCAACCCCTACGGAAAGTGGCTGGAAGAGAATCACGTGCTGCTGGACGAGCTGCCTGACGCACCCCACGTGCACGAGGTCGATCACAAGACCGTGGTGCAGCGCCAACAGGCCTTCGGCTACACGTTCGAGGACCAGCGGGTCATTCTCGGCCCCATGGCCCGTGACGGCGTGCAGCCCCTGGGGTCCATGGGGACGGATACACCGCTGGCGGTCCTCTCCGACCAGCCCCAGCTCCTCTATAACTATTTCAAGCAGCTCTTCGCCCAGGTGACCAATCCCCCCATCGACCCGATCCGCGAAGAGATCATAACTTCCACCACCACCCTGGTCGGTGCCGAGGCCAACCTTCTTGAACCGACAGCCTCCAGTGCCCGCATGATAAAGCTGGACCAGCCGATCCTTTCCAACGAGGATTTTGAAAAGCTGCGCCACATCGATCGCCCCGGGTTCAAGGCAATCACACTCTCCCTTCTCTTCCAGGCAGCGGATGGCCCGCACGGGCTGGAGAAGGCCCTGGAGGGACTCTTCTCAGCTGCCGACAGGGCGATCGAGGAGGGGAACAGCCTTCTGATCCTCTCCGACCGTGGCGTCGACCGGCAGCACACCGCCATCCCGGCACTGTTGGCCGTTGCCGGCCTGCACCATCACCTGATCCGCAGTGCCACCCGCACCCGGGTGTCGCTCATCCTGGAGTCGGGAGAGCCGCGGGAAGTACACCACTTCGCCGTGCTGCTCGGCTACGGCGCCAATGCCATCAACCCGTACCTTGCCTTCGAGTCGATGGACGACATGATCCAACAGGGGATGCTCCCCGGCATCGACCACAAGAAGGCGGTGAAGAACTTCCTCAAGGCGTCCATCAAGGGGGTCGTCAAGACCATGGCCAAGATGGGTATCTCAACGGTACAGAGTTACCGCGGCGCCCAGATTTTCGAGGCAGTCGGCCTGCACCATTCGGTCATCGACAAGTACTTCACCTGGACCCCGTCCCGCATCGAGGGGACCGACCTGACCGGCATCGCCACGGAGCTCCTGACCCGTCACCGCAAGGCCTATCCGGAGAGGGTGGCCAGCGACCTGACCCTCGATCCGGGCGGGCAGTACCAGTGGCGCAAGGAAGGGGAGGAGCACCTCTTCAACCCCCTCACCATCCAGTCGCTGCAGAAGGCGACCCGCACGGGCGATTACCAGGAGTTCAAGGTCTTCTCTGCGCTCATCGACGAACAGAGCGAGCGGCACTACACGCTGCGCGGCCTGCTGGATTTCAAGGATTACGTACCCATTCCGATCGAAGAGGTCGAACCGGTCGAGGAGATCATGAAGCGCTTCAAGACCGGCGCCATGTCCTACGGCTCCATCAGCCAGGAGGCCCACGAGGCGCTGGCAATCGCCATGAACCGGATCGGTGGCCGTTCCAATACCGGTGAAGGGGGCGAGGACCCGGAACGTTTCACCTGGACCAACGAACGGGGTGACTCCAAGAACAGCGCCATCAAGCAGGTTGCCTCGGGCCGCTTCGGCGTGACGAGCAACTACCTGACCAATGCCGAAGAAATCCAGATCAAGCTGGCCCAGGGGGCCAAGCCGGGCGAGGGGGGGGAACTCCCCGGCCACAAGGTCTATCCGTGGGTTGCCAAGACCCGGCATACGACCCCCGGCGTCGGCCTGGTGTCGCCTCCGCCGCACCATGACATCTACTCCATCGAGGACCTGGCGGAACTCATCTACGACCTGAAAAACGCCAACCGCCGCGCCCGGATCAGCGTCAAGCTGGTCTCCGAGGTCGGCGTCGGCACCATTGCCGCAGGGGTTGCCAAGGCCCACGCCGACGTCGTCCTGATCAGCGGTTATGACGGCGGCACCGGCGCTTCGCCCATTTCCAGCATCAAGCATGCCGGTCTCCCCTGGGAGCTCGGCCTGGCCGAGACCCACCAGACCCTGGTGCTGAACAACCTGCGCAGCAGGATCGTGATCGAGGTCGATGGTCAGCTGAAGACCGGCCGTGACGTGGCCATTGCAGCCCTCTTGGGGGCCGAGGAGTTCGGTTTCGCCACCGCCCCCCTGGTGACCCTCGGCTGCATCATGATGCGCGTCTGCCACAGCAACACCTGCCCGGCCGGCGTGGCTACCCAGGATCCCGTCCTGCGGGCCAAGTTTGCCGGCAAGCCCGAGTACGTGGTCAACTTTATGCGCTTCGTCGCCATGGAGGTACGGGAGATCATGGCCCAGCTCGGGTTCCGCACCTTCAACGAGATGGTCGGCCGCGCCAACGTGCTGGAGCCCAAGAAGGCCATTGCCCACTGGAAGGCCAAGGGGCTGGACTTCTCCAATATCCTCTATCGCCCCGACGTGGGTATCGATGTGGGACGTTACTGTACCGAGGCCCAGGATCACGGTCTGGAGAAGACCATCGACATGACCAGGCTTCTGGACATCTGCCGTCCGGCCATCGAGCGGGGGGAGAAGGTCAGCGCCGAGCTCCCCATCACCAACGTGGATCGCGTCGCCGGCACCATCGTCGGTAACGAGATCACCCGCAATCACGGTGCCGACGGCCTCCCCGAGGGGACGGTCAACCTCCGCTTCCACGGCTCGGCCGGACAGAGCTTCGGTGCCTTCGTCCCCAAGGGGATGACCCTGGAACTCTCCGGTGACGCCAACGACTACCTGGGCAAGGGGCTTTCCGGCGGGACCATCATCGTCTATCCTCCCGAAGGGTCGACCTTCGTGGCGGAGGAGAACATCATTGCCGGCAATGTCGCCTTCTACGGCGCCACCAGCGGCACCTCCTACATCCGCGGCATGGCGGGCGAGCGCTTCTGTGTCAGGAACTCCGGGGTGAACGCGGTCGTCGAAGGGGTCGGCGATCATGGCTGCGAATACATGACCGGCGGCACCGTGGTCGTCCTCGGTGCGACCGGCCGCAACTTTGCCGCCGGGATGAGCGGCGGTACCGCCTATGTCCTCGACGACCAGGGTGATTTCGCCGGCCGCTGCAACAGGGAGATGGTCGAACTGGAGCAGCTCGACGAGGCGGACAAGGCAATCCTCAAGGGGATGATAGAGAAACATGCCGAGTACACCGGCAGCGCCCGGGCAAACATCATCCTGATCAACTGGGAGGGGTATGTGAACCGGTTCGTCAAGGTCATGCCGAGGGATTACAAGCGGGTGCTCCAGGCCCTGGAGCGGGCCAAGGCGTCGGGACTCACCGGCGAGGAGGCGCTGGTCGCGGCCTTCGAGGAGAACTCCCACGATGCGGCGCGTCTGAGCGGGGTCTAGCCCCTGCCGCTGGCGGGTGACGAGTTACACAATAAGAACATCGATATAGGAAAAGACTATGGGAAAACCAACCGGATTTATGGAATACCCCCGCGAGATCCCTGCAGACCGGGAGCCGCTGGAGCGTGTCAAGGACTGGAACGAGTTTCATCTGCACATGCCCGAGGAGAAGCTCCGTACGCAGGGGGCCCGCTGCATGGACTGCGGTATTCCGTTCTGCCACACCGGCATCCTCCTGAGCGGAATGGCCAGTGGATGTCCGATCAACAACCTGATCCCCGAGTGGAATGACCTGATCTACAGGAACCTGTGGCACCAGGCACTGGACCGTCTGCACCGGACCAACAACTTCCCCGAGTTCACCGGCCGTGTCTGCCCGGCTCCGTGTGAAGGGTCCTGTACCCTCGGCATCAACGAGCCGCCGGTTACCATCAAGAATATCGAGGTCAGCATCGTGGAGCGTGGCTGGCAGGAGGGATGGATTTTCCCTGCTCCCCCCGAGGTGCGTACCGGCAAGAATGTCGCGGTGGTCGGGTCCGGCCCCGCTGGCCTTTCTGCTGCCGCCCAGCTGAACAGGGCCGGCCACAGCGTCACTGTGTTCGAACGGGCCGACCTTCCTGGCGGCCTGCTGATGTATGGCATCCCGAACATGAAGCTGGACAAGCGCGAAGTGGTGCTGCGGCGCATCAAGTTACTGGAGGCAGAAGGTATCAGCTTCGTCTGCAACACGGAGGTGGGCACGTCTGCGTACCCGGTGGAGAAGCTCAGGACTGAGTTCGATGCCGTGGTCCTCGCCACCGGCTCCACCGTCCCCCGTGACCTCCCCATCGAAGGGCGCTCCCTCAAGGGGATCCATTTCGCCATGGATTTCCTCACCGCCAACACCAGGAATGTCCTCACCCCCGGGACCGAGTTCATCTCCGCGGAGGGGAAGGACGTGGTCATCATCGGCGGCGGCGATACGGGCACCGACTGCGTTGCCACCTCCCTGCGTCACGGGTGCAACTCCGTCATGCAGCTGGAGATCATGGCCCAGTCTCCCCAGGAGCGGGCCGCTGACAACCCCTGGCCCGAATGGCCCAAGGTCCACAAGGTCGATTACGGCCAGGAAGAGGCCGCGGCCAGGTACGGCGCAGACCCCCGCGTGTACCTGACCACCGCGACGAAATTCGAGGGCGACGCCGAAGGCAATGTCACCTCGGTCCATACCGTTCAGGTCTCCTGGGAAAAGAACGAGAAGGGCCAGTTCATCCCCAAACCGGTGCCGGGGACCGAGCAGGTGCGTTCGGCAACCCTGGTACTCCTCGCCATGGGATTCCTCGGGCCCGAGCAGCAGCTTCCCGAAGCTCTCGGGGTGGAACGCGATCCCCGCAGCAATGTCAAGGCAGAGTATGAGCGTTACGCCACTACTGTCCCCGGTGTCTTTGCCGCCGGCGACTGCCGCCGCGGCCAGAGCTTGGTTGTCTGGGCTTTCAACGAAGGGCGTGGCGCGGCCCGTGAATGCGACCGTTACCTCATGGGGTCGACCGAACTCCCCTGATCATGAGTGCAGTGCCTTAGCGGTTTCCCGACCAGGGGAACATAGGGAAAGGGTTACGGCAGATGCCGTAACCCTTTTTTTGTACCCGGACGCGGACTCAGGACGATGGCCTGCCCCTCGTAGGTGGAGCGATGCTGCCGTATCTGTCACCCCTTTGAAGAGTCTCCTGCTCGGGGGGACGACGTTCCTGCCCATCCCCGTGATTCAAGAGGGGATACCCGTCCCGGGTGGGTGCAGCAGCCTATATGTTGTGACATCCGAGACAGAGGGCTGACTCGTTATTGGACGTACGGAGGAACGGAGTGTGGGTCGGGTTATGCACGTCGTGGCAGGTGCCGCATTCAAATGACCGGTCAGTCGCACGGTTGCCGGTAATCTTGTAGAGTGGAAACTGATTGTCCTTCCCCATCTTGGTCCTGTCCGTTCCGACATGCAGGTTGCTGCGAGTGTTGTCGACAGATACGGGGAAATTGATCGGGTGGTTTTTGCTCAGGTCATATCCACCGAGTGCGGTGTGTGTCGTCTGGCCAATAATGCCGGATGTCAACGTGCCATCGGTTGCGGTCCCGGCATTACGTACCTGGTTGACGTTGGTTTGACCATCGTGGCAACTCATGCAATAGAGCGAGTTGCTGTCTGACGTGAACCCTGAGTCGAACGACTGGTTCTTCATGTTGATTCCCGAGTAGAGCGTGAATTGGGTGGTTGGATTTTCGCGGTTCCAGAGGGGTTGAGACGTGGTGACATTGTGCGGGGCATGGCAGTAAACACAGACCTGGGAACTTGTACCTGAGACCAGGTTTGCATCGTTGCTAGCCGCAAGCCCGGTTGGGGAGAAGTCGTGCTTGCTCCCGATGATGTTGGCAAAAGCCACTGATGCCGTTATGATGATCACGACAACTGATATGGGTGACAGAGCTTTCTTCATGGCATCTCTCCTTGTGAGAGAACTTTGCTGGGAGCCATGTCAAAGCATAGGTGAAGCCTCGGGGACAAAGAATATAAATTAACTTCTATTAATATATTATCAGTCTACACCCAACGGCGTGACTGTCAACTCATCGGGATACCTGCGGTAAAGATTGGCGCTGCAGGTGCAAGACGGGTTTATTCAACAACTTTCTTTACAACTTTGCCGCGGCATGCGTTATTATCCGGTACAATCCTGTCATCCCCTTGAAAGGTCTCGAATGATAGAACATGCTCCTTACGACGACACCGAATTGATATGTTCCTGCGGCGAGCTGCACAAGGGTCATATCTGCTGGCTCACCAACATGGGACTGCTCAAGGAGGTGTACCATCTCACCTGCACCCCGACGGTATCCTGCAGGAAATGCGGCGCCAAGGCCAATCTCCCCCATAATGTCTGTTTTCCAACCCCCCTTGGCGACTGAGCGGGATGGCGCCCCTGTCCGTACCTCCATGAACCGGCTGCTCCGACTGTTCCTTCCCGTCTCCCTGCTCACCTGGCTCTGCGTGAGGTATGTCGACCTGCCGGCCGCCCTGTTCGTCCGCGATGCATTCTACGGTAACAGGCACTGGTCACGACTGACCTCGTCCATGCCCGACGCACTGCTGGCCCTGGTCATGGTCATCTCCCTCTCCGCGTTTATCAGTCGTATCTACAGAAAAAGAAAGAACCTGCTCGATGCCCATACCCGTTTCCTCGGTCATGTTGCCCTCTCCCTCCCCGTATCCTATCTTGTCAGGGCGGTTCTGAAATTTGCGTTCGGCCGCGTTGAGACGCGGACCTGGATACATGACCCGCAGCCCCACGAATTCCACCTGTTCCATGGCGGTGCGGGGTACAACGGTTTTCCCTCCGGCCACATGATCGTGTTCGCCACTTTCTTTGCCGCCGTCACCAGGTACTACCCCTCCTCGAGGCTCCCCAGTTACGGGCTCCTGGCACTCCTTGCCCTGTTGCTGATTGCCACGAATTACCACTTCATCGGCGACGTCATCTTCGGGTGCTACGTGGGACTTCTGGTCGAAGCCGGCATGGAGCGTATCCAGCCTGCGGAGGAGCGCTGAAAGGGTGCGAAACCCGATGTGTAGGATATCCTGGTGCCACTCAGGGGGGAGGTTGACGATGCGGGCCATGGTTCTGACGGAGCAGGGGAAACCCCTGGAGTTGCGGGAACTCCCGATACCCGTGCCAGGTGAAGGGGAGGTGCTGGTACGGGTGTCGGCATGCGGTATCTGCCGCACCGACCTGCACGTGGTTGACGGTGATCTTGCGGAGCCGAAACTTCCCCTCGTGCCGGGTCACCAGGTTGTCGGCCGGGTGGAGGCCCTGGGGGGTGGGGTGAGCGGGATCGCCACCGGAGACCGGGTAGGGGTACCCTGGCTGGCCTCGACCTGCGGCTGCTGTGACCACTGCCGGTCACGGGAGGAGAATCTCTGTTCCGAGGCCCGCTTCACGGGGTACTCGGTGGACGGGGGCTTTGCCGAGTATACCGTGGCGGACCACCGCTACTGCTTCCCGATCCCGGAGGGGTATCCCGACCTGCAGGCGGCGCCCCTGCTCTGCGCCGGGCTGATCGGCTATCGCTCACTGACCATGGCGGGGGAGGGGAAGCGCCTGGGGCTGTATGGCTTCGGCGCGGCGGCCCATATCGTCACCCAGGTGGCCCGCTACCAGGGGCGGGAGGTGTACGCCTTCGTGCGGAGTGGAGATGAAGCTGCCAAAGAGTTCGCCCGGGAGATGGGGGCGGTCTGGGTCGGGGAGAGCGGCGCCCTGCCGCCGGTCCCCCTGGACGGGGCCATCATCTTTGCCCCCGCGGGGGAACTGGTGCCGGCGGCCCTGGGGGCGGTACGCCCGGGAGGGGTGGTGGTCTGCGGCGGCATCAGCATGAGCGATATCCCCTCCTTCCCCTACGAGCTCCTCTGGGGGGAGCGGACCCTTCGTTCCGTGGCCAACCTCACCCGCCGGGACGGCCTGGAGTTCCTGGCCCTGGCGCCCCGGGTGCCGGTACGGACCGAGGTGACCGGCTTCCCCCTGGAAAAGGCCAACGAGGCCCTGAACCAGCTGCGTAGCGGCGCGGCCCGCGGGGCGCTGGTGCTGACCATGGCTTAATCACGCAGCGCGCCGCTGTGTGCCAGCTCGGCTCCGGCGGCGACCATCTCCCCGATGGCCCGTTCCACGTCCCCTTCCCGTAGTTCGACCCCCCTGATGCCATCGCTGATGACCGTTATCTCCATCCCCAGTCGCAGGGCGTCCAGAACACTCTCCTTAACGCAGTAATCGGTGGCCAGTCCGGCAACGTACAGGTGGGATATCCCCTTCTCCCGCAGGATCTGCCCCAGTTCCATCCCCCGGGGGTCCATGGCCCTGAAGGCGGAGTAGTCGTTGCGCTCCGGGTCCATCCCCTTGGAGACGATCACCGCCCCTTCCGGGAGGTGCAGGTCGGGGTGAAAGCGGGCCCCCGGCGTCACCTGCACGCAGTGGGGGGGCCAGAGGCCGCCGAATTCCCGGAAATGGCAGGTTTTGACCGGATGCCAGTCCCTGCTGGCGATAATGGGAAGGTTTTCCCGGGAGAACAGGTCGATGCAGCGGTTGACCACCGGCACGACCGCGTCCCCTTGGGGGACGGCCAGGGAGCCGCCGGGACAGAAATCGTTCTGTACGTCGATGATGAGAAGGGCGCTGTCACGTTTCATGGTGATGCCTCGCTGTCAATCAGTTCCACGCTCTGCCGGACCTCCTCGAAGAGGTCGAGCCGGAGCCGTTGCAGACCGTCGGTAATGGAGACCTTGTACCGATGGGGGTTGACGAAGCGCAGGCACCCCTGGGGGAGCTGCCGCAGTTGACCGGATGAGCGGGCTGCCATCTCCGCCAGCTGTTCACGTGGCGGGCCGACCCGTTTCCCCTCCTGCATGACGGTGTGGCGAAGGTCCAGCAGGCGGGCATCCTCAGGGAGGCGCGTATGCTGCAGCGGGTTGGCCGGGTCGAAGACCGTTTCACCGGGGGTGACATCCTCGCCGGCCAGGGCGATCACATCCTGGATGAAGCTGCCGTCGGGTGCCACTGCCCGCAGCACCCTTTTGCGGTCAGGCAGGGTTGCCTTGGAGAGGTCGCTGGTGATCTTCAGCCGCGGCCGGTCGCCGATCCGCACGAGCTTGTAGACTCCGCCCAGGGCGCCCCCCCCTTCGCCGGCGCCGGTGGCCAGCCTGGTGCCGACCCCGTAGATGTCCACTCTCCCCCCCTCGCTCCTGATCGATTCGATCACCAGTTCGTCCAGTTCGTTCGAGGCGACGATCTTCACACCGTGGAACCCGGCCTCGTCCAGCATCCGCCTGGCTTCGCGGGAGAGGTAGGCCAGGTCTCCCGAATCGATCCTGATCCCCACCAGTTCGTGTCCCTGCTGGCGAAGTTCGCGGGCAACGGTGATGGCGTTGGGAAGTCCGCTCCTGAGGGTGTCGTAGGTGTCCACCAGGAGGATGGCGCCGTCGGGGAAAACCTCCGCGTACTTGCGGAAAGAGGTGAGCTCGTCGGGGAAGGCCATGATCCAGCTGTGGGCATGGGTCCCTCGCACGGGGAGGCCGTGGACCATTCCCGCCAGGACGTTGCTGGTGCTCAGCACCCCTCCGACCGCGGCTGCCCGGGCCACGGAGAGCCCGCCATCCGGTCCGTGGGCCCGGCGCAGGCCGAATTCGAGGACACTGCCGCCGGCGGCCGCGCTGACGATCCGGGCGGCCTTGGTGGCGATGAGGGTCTGGAAGTTCACCATGGTGAGGAGCGCCGTCTCCACGAACTGGGCCTCGCCCAGCGTTCCCTCCACGGTCAGCAGCGGCTCCCCGGCAAAAACCACGGTCCCCTCCGGCGGTGCGGTGACCGTCCCGCGAAAGCGAAAGCCCCTGAGGAAACCGATGAACCGGGGGGTGAATATCCCCAGCCCGGCGAGGTAGGCAAGCTCGGTCTCGTCGAAAGCCAGGTTTTCCAGGTACTCCAGGGCCGGTTCCAGACCGGCGAAGACGGCATACCCGCCGCCAAACGGGTTCTTGCGGTAGAAGAGGTCGAAGACCGCGGGAGTGTCATGGATCCCTTCCTCCAGGTAACCGGCAAGCATGGTCAGTTCATAGAGGTCCGTAAGCAGGGGGGAGTAGCGGTTCATGGTCTGGCTCCGATCGAACGGTTGCGGTGTATCATGAAGTATAGCAAATTATTTCCGTGGCGATGAGCCGGATGGATTCGCCGCGCCGTCTGATCAGGTGCACGTGGAATGGCACCGGCGGGGGAGACCGGTGCAGATATAATTTGACAGGTCGCCTGTTCCGGGTAGGATTATAATGATAAAATTTTGCGCCCTGCCGTTCCGGCGGTTTCTGCCCAATCCCCTCGGAGATGCTCGCAATGCCGTTCCTGGATGAACTCTTCCCCCTTCTGGTGTATACCCTGGTGACCCTGGTCATCATGGGGGGGCTGATGGTCGCCGCCCGCTGGCTGGGGGCACGGACGACCAACCCCGACAAGGAGCTCCCCTACGAGTCGGGAGTGGTCCCCAGCGGCAGCGCCCGGCTGGCCATGCCGGTACCGTTCTACCTGATCGCCATCTTCTTCATCGTCTTCGACGTTGAGAGCGCCTTCATCTTTACCTGGGCCGTCGCCTGGGACCGGCTGGGGATCGCCGGCCTGCTGCACATCACCTTCTTCATCGTGGCGCTGCTGCTGGGGCTGGGGTGGATATGGGTGAAGGGGGGGCTGGAATGGGGACCCTCCCGGGAGAGAAATGCGACTTTTCCGCAATCTCGGCGTTGAGCTGCGGAATTCCTTGTGCGACGTGGCGCTGCCACGCCTCCGCGTCATTCCTTGCTCGCCTTGACCTTGCGAAAAATCCGCATTTCGTTGGGTATAAGGCTGGCTACTAAAGACCGCTTAACTGTGAAACGACATGACGGAAGAATCGACCCCCGACAACATACTCCTCACCAACCTTGACGACCTGATCAACTGGGGGCGGGCCAATTCCCTCTGGCCGATGTTTTTCGGGCTCTCCTGCTGTTTCGTGGAGATGATGACCTCGTTTACCTCCCGCTACGATGTCTCACGCTTCGGGGCCGAGGTGCTCCGGGGGACCCCCCGGGAGGCGGACCTGATGGTCATTGCCGGGACGGTCTTCAAGAAGATGGCCCCCTCGATCCTCCGTCTCTACGAGCAGATGGCCGAGCCCCGCTGGGTGATCTCCATGGGGAGCTGCGCCAATTCCGGCGGGATGTATGATGTGTACAGCGTGGTGCAGGGGGTGAACCAGATCATCCCGGTGGATGTGTACGTCCCCGGCTGCCCGCCGCGGCCGGAGGCGTTCATGCAGGGGCTGATGCTCCTCCAGGAGAAGATACGGAGCAGCGAGCGTCCGGCCCGGCCGGTGCTCCACCTTCCGGGGGGGAGCCAGGGGACGACCGCTCCGGTACTGGTGGACGGGGTCAGCAAGAGCCGGGACCCCCGTGGTCCGGGGATGGCCGGCATCCCCGTGCGCGGCGTCTCCGTCGGCCATCCCCGGTCGTGGCTCCCCCGCTCCGACGAGATGTGGCGGCCGCCGGCGCCGCAACATGACTACCCCGGCTTCGGCCTGGAGGGGGAGCTGGAGGGGATGTTCCCCGGACAGGTGGAGCGGGACGACCGGGCGACGGACATGCTCACCTACCGGGTCTCTCCGGAGGCACTGACCGGGGTGCTGGGCCACCTCAAGGGACGGCCGGACGGACCGTTCCGCCGCCTGGAGGATATCGCCGCGGTGGACAACTCCTGTCGCCGGGAACGGGACCGGTTTGCCGATTTCACGGTCAACTACCACCTCCTCAATTTCGACACCCCCGGCCGCCTCCGTCTCAAGGTGGATGCCTCGGGCGTCCGTCCCGAGGTCGGGAGCGTCACCTCCGTGTTCCCGGCCGCCGCCTGGTACGAGCGGGAGGCGTTCGACATGTACGGCATCCGCTTCAGCGGCCATGATCCCTTGCGCCGGATCCTCATGCCCCATGACTGGGAAGGTCATCCCCTGCGCAAGGAGCACCCCTTCCGGGCGACGGAGATGGCCCCCTACACAACCGACGATGCCCGGCGGCACCAGGCGCTGCCGGGGAGCGACTTCTTCGACCGGACCGACGAGGATACCCTGGTCCTCAACCTCGGCCCCCAGCACCCGGGGACCCACGGCATCATCCGCTGCATCCTGAAGCTCTCGGGGGAGGAGATCGTCGACCTGGACCTGGACATCGGCTACCACCACCGGGGGGCGGAGAAGATCGCCGAGCGCCAGCACTGGCACCAGTTCATCCCCTATACCGACCGGATCGACTACCTGGCCGGGGTACAGAACAACCTGGCCTACGTCACGTCGGTGGAGCGGCTCTGCGGCATCACGGTCCCCGAGCGGGCCGAGGTGATCCGTGTGATGCTGGCCGAGCTGTTCCGCATCGCCAGCCATCTCGTCTGGCTCGGCACCTTTGCCGCCGACGTGGGGGCCATGACCCCGGTCTTCTACACCTTCACCGACCGGGAGAAGATCTTCGACATCGTCGAGCTGATCACCGGCGGCAGGATGCATCCTGCCTGGTTCCGCATCGGCGGGGTGGCGGAGGACCTCCCCGAAGGGTGGGAGAAGGCGGTGAACGAGCTCCTGGAGTGGTTGCCCCCGCGCCTCAGGGAGTACCACGCCCTCCTGGACAAAAACCCGATCTTCCTGGCCCGGCTGAAGGGGGTGGGGGCGATCTCCCGGGACGATGCCATCGAGTGGGGGCTCTCCGGGCCCAACCTGCGCGCCTGCGGGATCGAATGGGACCTGCGCCGGAAGATGCCCTACAGCGGCTACGACCGCTTCGAGTTCGACATCCCCACTGCCGAGGGGGGGGACTGCTGGGCCCGGTACCTGGTCAGGATGGAGGAGATCAACCAGTCCCTGCGGATCGTCACGCAGTGCCTCCACGCCATGCCGGCAGGGCGCTGGATCACGGACGACTACCGTTACGTGCTGCCGCGGAAACGGGACACGCTGCATGACATCGAGTCCCTCATCCACCACTTCGTCAATGTCACCCGCGGCATGGCGCCGCCCCCGGGGGAGAACTACTGTGCCATCGAGGCACCCAAGGGGGAGAACGGCTACTTCGTCGTCTCCGACGGCCTGAACATCCCCTACCGGGTGCGGATCAAGACCCCCAGTTTCCCCCACATTCAGGCACTCCCCCTCATGAGCCGGGGGTGGCTGGTGGCGGATTTCCTGGCCATACTGGGGTCAGTGGACTTTGTCCTGGCGGACCTGGACAGGTGAAAAATGACTCCTGAATCACTGAAAATCGAGCTGCAGGCCCGTGTCGCCCATGCCGTCACCCCCCGGGAGGCGGCGGTGGATGTCATGAAGCGGCTGCAGGCCCACTACGGCTGGTTGACGGACGAGGCGGTGGGGGAGACGGCTGAGCTTCTGGGGCTTTCGCACCTCCAGGTGGAAGAGCTCGCCACCTTCTACGAGATGATCTACCGCCGGCCGGTGGGGAAGCGGGTGATCCACGTCTGTGATTCCATCTCCTGCTGGGCCATGGGGGGTGAGCCGCTCATGGCCCACCTCGCCCAGCACCTGGGGATAGCACCGGGTGAAACCACGCCCGACGGCCTCTTTACCCTGCTCCCCTGCTGCTGCCTGGGGAACTGCGGGGAGGCGCCGACCATGATGATCGGGGAGCGGCAGTACGGCCGGCTCGATCGGGAAACGGCCGGACGGATACTGGAAGCGGAGCGGGAGTCGCTTCTGTCAGCGACAAAGGAGGGGTGATGAAAAGGGGAATCTGGCTGTTCGGGAGTATGGTAGTGGCACTGCTGCTGGTGACGGTATCCATGGCCGCAACGGGTAAGATCGACGGCAAGGCCGAGTTCGAGAGGCTCTGCTCCGGATGCCATCCCGCCGGCGGCAATACCATCAACCCGGCAAAGACTCTGATGAAGATGACCCGGGAGGCCAACGGCGTGAAGAGCGTCAAAGACATCGTCAAAAAGATCAGGAAGCCGGGACCGGGGATGAAGCAGTACGACAGGAAAGAGCTGCCGGATGCCCAGGCGAAGGCGATCGCGGAATATGTCATAAAGACGTTCAAGTAACCCTTGTTTCCTTTGTTCCATCGACTTTATTCCCTCCCCCGTGAGGGGGGAATCATCAGGGCTGATCAGAACGCATAGGTGACCTCAGCCGTGCACCGGATTTTTCATGGACCAGGTTCTCTTCAGACATAACCGCCCCGGGCGGTGCGTGACCCTGTCTCTTATACACATCTGACGCTGCCGACGAATAGAGAGGTGTA
>CALMBF010000176.1 GCA_937860145.1 uncultured Geobacter sp. | reverse complement strand
CCCGCGATGGGCCCTCAATCGGCCGGCGCGGGAACGACCGTCTCCCCCTTACCCTGCACCTGCTGCGCCCCCCCCTTCGTGGAACACCACCCTGTCCCGCCCCTCGGCCTTTGCCAGGTAGAGTGCCCCCTGGGCTGCCGCGAGGAGGGCGGCGGCATCGGTCCCATCCGCGGGGTAGGCGGCGATGCCGATGCTGGCGGAGATCTTCCCCGCGGGGAGTGACGCGACCCCCGGTATCTTCAGGCGGGAGCAGGACCTCCGGATCCGCTCCGCCACCGGTGCGGTTTCCCCCTTGGGGGTGCCGGGGAGGATGATGCAGAAGGTCTGGCCGCTGTAACTGCAGACCACGTCCATCTGGCGGGCCGACCGGGTGATGGCGGCCACGATCTTCTTGATGGCAGCTGCCGCCGCTGCCGGTCCGCAGAGTGACTCGTAGAGGGTGAGATGGTCCATCTCCACCATGACGAGGCTGAACACCAGCTCCTGCCGCTGGCTCCGGTTGACCTCCTCAGCCAGGCGCTTGTCGAGGAAGCTGCGGTTGTAGAGGTTGGTCGCCGGATCCACCGCCGCCAGGTTCCCCAGCAGTTCGGCCTGGCGGCGGGACTCGGTCCGCTCCAGCACCATGACCGCCTGCCCCAGGAGGAGGGTGAGGAGCTGCAGGTCGTTTTCCGTGAAGATATCCGTCCCCCCCTTGTCGGAGAGGTTCAGCACGCCGACGACCCGGTCCCCCCTGCGGAAGGGGATGCTGATGAAGGACTTGGTCTTGTAGCGGGGCCGGTTGGTGGTGGCGACCCGGCTGTCGGTCTCGATGTCGTTGACGACGATGGGGGTGCCGGTTGCCGCCACCCTCCCCGCAATCCCCTCACCCATCTTGATGTGAAGGCTCCGGGAGATCTGCTCGTTCAGGCCCAGGGATGCCACGATCCGGAGGGAGAGGCCGGACTCGTCCACCAGCATGAGGGAGCCGCTGCTGGCGCCGAGAAAGGTGGCGGCACTCTGCAGGATGCAGCTGTTGAGCTCGTCCACGGTCTGCACCTCGGCCATGGCGGCGGTCATGGCGATCAGCCGGGCGGGGAGGGATGAGTCGGAGTACTGGTTGGCCTCGTTGCGCAGCTGCTGCAGCCGGGTGGCGGCGCGGCCGGTGAGGATCTCCGCCAGGAGCGCATCCCGTGGTTGCAGCTCCAGGTCGGGCAGGAGGATGCAGCCGAGGAGATCGCTCCCCGCCATCAGGGGGAGGAAGGTGGCACTCTGGGAGTTGAGGGACTGGAAGAACTCACCGGTCTCCGCGATGAGCCTGACCGATCGCTCCCCGGGGTGCTCTTCCATGAGCCGGTGCAACACCACCCGGGAGGTCTGCCCCAGGTCCGGCGGCAACCCCCAGGTCCCCTTGATGGCAAAGGCCTCGCTGTCCTTGTTCGAGAGGGCAACGGCTACCTGGCGGCAGTCGAAGAGGATGCCGAAGGATTCACTCAGCAGGGAGATGACCTCGTCCAGGTTCTTCCCCCGGTCGAGCTGGGACGAAATGCCCACGACCGAATTCAGGCGGGAGACGGTGGTCTCAAGGGCATGGTTGTGCAGGTTGGAACTGAGCAGGGAGGGGAGGACCCGGTGGACCCGGTCGGCCGTGGCCCGGACATCGTCCAGCTCCACCACCGGCAGGCTGCCGAGCCGGTCGAGGATGGTGAACGGCTCGGCCTGCACCGCCCGGCTCATGCTCTCCAGGTAGAAGAGGTTGACCGAACTGGTCCTGACCCCCCAGGCAAGGAGACACTTGTCGGCCATGGCCGGGTCGGGGAGACGGACGGCAAAGCCGAGCACCCCCAGGGGGCAGCGGCCGATGACCGGCACATCGCGGGCCAGGGCTTCGCGCAGTGCGTCATCCAGCGGCATGGTGCAGCTGCTGCCGCAGGTGGCGGTGGCGCCGGCCAGGCCGCACATCTGACCGGCGGAGAGGTTTTTCGCGACGATCCCCTCGCCACGGGCGTAGATCGCCATGCTGTAGGGGGCCGCAAACGAGTAGCCGCGCAGGGCATCGAGGATGTCAACAGGATTGGGGGCCGCGCTGTTTTTCGCCACGGGATCATACCCTTCCATGCCAGGGGATTAGTGCCGGACCGGGCCGCACGGAAGCGGAGACCGGCAGGAATTTTAATGCAAGGGGCGGGCCATCATGCCGCGCCCCCCACGACCATGTCGGCTATCAGCATGGTCGGCTGGGCATCGGCCACCGGCACCCCCTGGCCATCCTTGCCGCAGGTGCCGATACCGAACCCCAGGTCCGTCCCCACCATCAGGACCTTCTTCAGCACCTCCGGGCCGTTGCCGGTCAGGGTGGCACCCCGCACCGGCTCCCCCACCGCCCCGTTCTCGATCAGGTGCCCCTCGGAGACCTCGAACATGAAGTCGCCGGTGACGGTGTTCACCTGCCCTCCCCCCATCTTGCGGACGAAGAGCCCGCCCGGAACGGCCCGGACGATCTCTTCCGGCGGGGTCTCCCCCGGCACGATGAGGGTGTTGGTCATCCGCACGATCGGCTTGGCGCTATACGACTCCCGCCGGCCGTTGCCGGTGGAAGCCACCCCGTCCTTCATGGCGGTCAGGCGGTCGTAGAGATACCCCTTAAGGATGCCGTTCTCCACCAGCACCGTCCTCTGGGCCGGGCTCCCCTCGCTGTCGAAGGGGAAGGAGCCGCGGGCATGGGGGATGGTGGCGTCGTCGACCACGGTCACCAGGGGGGAAGCGACCTGTTCGCCCAGCTTGTCCCGGTAGACGGAGATGCCGCTCTGCACAAGGTCAGCCTCCAGTCCGTGACCGATCGCCTCGTGCACCATGGTGCCGCCGGCCTCGGAAGAGAGGACCACCGGCATGGTCCCCCCCGGCGCCCGGCGGGCGCCCAGCATCAGCACGGCGCGCCCGGCGGCGGCCAGGGAGATCTCCACGGCGCTCTTCTCCCGGAACAGCTCGAAGCCCCGGCAGGCACCGACCGACTCGTAGCCGGTCTGCATGACGCCGTCCTTCTCGGCAACCACCTGGCTGACGAACATGGTGCCGACCCGCTCGCTGTCGGTAAACTCACCCAGGGAGTTGGCCACCTGGATCCGGGCAACCCCGTCCCGGTACATGGCCATGACCTGCCGCACCGCACCGGAGACTCCGCGGGCAGCCTGCTCCGCCTCCCGGGCGAGGGCGATCTTCTCCGCCAGGGGGATGGCCTCGGGACGGAGCAGGATCGGCGACACTATCCCCGTGCGGGGGGAGGCGACGACGATATCCCCCTCGAAGGGGTTCCCCTTGACGGCCGCGCTGATCCGGGCAGCCAGCTCCAGGAGTGACTGCTCCGTCACATCGTTGGTGTACCCGTAGGCGGTGCGCAGGTCGCTGATCACCCTGATCCCCACCCCCCGGTCCGAGAAGGCGAGCACCTTCTCCACCTTGCCGTCCTCCACCACCACCTGGGTGGAGTCCCCCCCCTCGTAGTAGACGTCGGCGTACTCGCCGCCGTTCTTCAGCGCTGCGCGGAGGATTTTCTCCAGGGAAAACTGTTCAAGCATGGGTCATGGGTCCTTTGGCACATTCATCCGGCCCGGCGATTTCCACCAGGGTTATCTCGCCCTGCAGCGCAGTGATCAGCTCCGCCATGTCACCGGCGAACCCGGCAGGGACCGTCAGGGAGACGATCGCTCCCACCTTCTCCACGGTGGAGAGGGTGGACATCCCCTCGTAGGCCTCCAGGATGAACTTCAGGTAGACGAGGTCGCGCCGGTCCACCCGGAAGTAGCGGACGATATCGGATGGAGTGTTGTTTGTCATGATTCCAGATTTCAGTTGTCTCGACACTGGTTCGAGGGTTCGGGGGCTCTCCCGGAGTAAAATGTGCGGCGAAGGGCACTCAGCGGGCGGAGAGGACACACGCTGCACGACATCACCGGGCACCGAAGAGCAACAGCTGGTCGCAATTGCAGATTTTACGCAGGGAGAGTTTCCGAACCCTTCTCTCATTTGAGTCTCATTTCTGCAGAGCCACATCCCCCGCCCTGCCGGGGAGTTCCCCCATCACCAGTTCGCAGACCGGCGCATCGGCGCCGAACTCGGCGGCGGCCTCGGCAAGGGTGACGAAGCTCACCCCCTCTTGCTGCAGCCTCTCCAGGAGGGCGATGAAGGTCCCGGCCAGCCCCCCCCCCTCCATCTCGGCATGGATCGTATGCACGTTCAGCCCGGGGCGGAGGAGGGAGAGGTAGTGGTCGTTGACGGTGTCGACGGTGATGCCGTTCTCGCCGATGATTTCGTCCATGGTCGGCCAGGTGGTCGGGACCTGCAGGGTCTGGAACCGGCGCCCCCCCATGGTGGGGTAGAAGGGGTGGGTCCCGCGGCTGTCGCTGCAGTAGTCGAGGGCCATGGCATCCTGGATCTCCAGGGAGTCGGGGGAGACCGTCCACCCCGGCGCGGCGGTGGTCCTGGTGCGGCGGGAGAAGATCTGTTCGAACAGGCTGCTCGCCTTGCCGAGCTCCATGGCGGTCACCGGCTTGGGGAACCAGGGGAGCAGGTCGTGCCACTTCACGTGGTCCCAGCAGTGGATCCCCACCTCGTGGCCCCGCTGCTCCGTCTCCCGCAGGATGCCGGGGAAGGACGAGGCGATCATCGGCGGGGGGAGCAGGGTGCCGTAGAGCATGGTCTTCAGGCCGTAGGCAGCCGGGGCCTTCGTCCGGAGCATCTTCCGCAGGAACCCCTTGCGGGTGAAGATGCGCCTGATCGCCTTCCCCGAGTTGTCCGGCCCCATGGAAAAGTAAAAGGTGGCCCTGATGCCGGATTTCTCCAGTATCTCCACGAGGCGGGGGACACCGTCCCTGGTCCCCGCGTAGGTATCCACATCAACTTTCAAGGCAACGACTGTTCTGGTCATCTGTTCCCGCCATCTCCCCGCAGTACGGGAGAGTGTGAGCTCCCCGTCAAGGGGGATAATTTACCCTTATTCGGAACGGGATACAAGCAGTTATCATCTCGGCTCTTGCGCCGGCGATGCCAATCTGGTATGACAGGCTCCCTATGAAATTCCTCTCGTCGCTCAACAAGGAACAGCGCCAGGCGGTGGTCCACACGGAGGGGCCCCTGCTGGTGCTGGCCGGCGCCGGCTCGGGCAAGACCAGGGTGATCACCTGCCGCATCGCCTACCTGCTCCTCCACCTGGGGGTGGAGCCGGAGAACATCCTTGCGGTGACCTTTACCAACAAGGCCGCCCGGGAGATGGGGGAGCGACTGGAAGAGCTGGTGGGCAAGGAGCGGCGGGAAGGGGTGATCGTCTCCACCTTCCACTCCCTCGGGGTGCGGATCCTCCGCCAGGAGTGCCGCCACCTGGGGTACCGCCCGAACTTCTCCATCTTCGACAGCTCCGACCAGCTCGGCCTGATCCGCCAGACCATGCGGGAGGTGGGGGCCGACCCGAAGAAGATCACCCCCGAAACGGTCCACTGGAAGATCTCCATGCTGAAGAACGCCCTGGTCCGGCCGGCGGACTTCCAGCCCCGCTTCAGCGACGAGGTGGATCTCCTGGTCGCCCGGGTCTACCCCCGCTACCAGTCCCAGCTCAAAGCCTGCAACGCCATCGACTTCGACGACATCATCCTCCTCACGGTCCGCCTGCTCCAGGAGCACCCGGAGGTGCTGAAGCGCTGGCAGGAGCGGTTCCGCTACATCATGGTGGACGAATACCAGGATACCAACCCCTCCCAGTACCTGTTCATCAGCCTCCTTGCGGCCGGTTCCCGCAACCTCTGCGTGGTAGGGGACGACGACCAGTCCATCTACGGCTGGCGGGGTGCCGACGTGCGCAAGATCCTCGCCTTCGAGGAGGATTACCGGGGGTGCCGGGTCATCAAGCTGGAGCAGAACTACCGCTGCAGCGGCACCATCCTCAAGGCGGCCAACCATGTCATCCGCCACAACGAGGCCCGCAAGGAGAAGACCCTCTGGACCGACAGCGGCCCGGGGAACCCCATCGACCTGGTGGTCATGGCCGACGAGGAGGAGGAGGCCGCCACCGTGGTGGAACGGATCCAGACCGAGCGGTTCCGCCGGGACGCCCCCTACAGCGACTTCTGCATCCTCTACCGGACCAATGCCCAGAGCCGCGCCTTCGAGGAGCAGCTCCGCTACGAATCGATCCCCTATGTGCTGGTGGGTGGGATGCGCTTCTACGACCGGAAGGAGGTGAAGGACACCCTCTCCTGGCTGAAGGTGCTGGCCAACCCGGACGACGAACAGGCGCTGCTGCGGATCATCAATTTTCCCCGCCGGGGGATCGGCGACTCCTCGGTGGGGAAGGTCAACGACTGGTCACTGGCGGAAAGGGTCCCCCTGTTCCAGGCCCTCGGCCGGGTGGACGAGATCCCGGGGATCATGCCCGCGACGCGGCAGAGGATCTTCGCCTTTCACCAGCTCCTGAAGGGGGAGAGCGAACTCTTCGCCGACGGCCGCCGGCTGGCGGACAAGGCGCGGGAACTCTTCACGAAGCTGAAGATCGACGAGGAGCTCATGGCGAGCAGCGATGACAAGAACGCGGCCCGGCGTAAGGTGGAGAACGTGGAGCAGATCGTCAACTCCCTCGCCAGCTTCGAGGAGCGGAGCCCCGCCCCGACCCTGAGCGGTTTCCTGGAGCGTCTCGCCCTCCTGGACGAGGACCGGGACGACCGGAACGGGAAGGACCACGGCCAGGACGCGGTGACCCTGATGTCGCTCCACTCCAGCAAGGGGCTGGAGTTCCCCCACGTCTTCCTCGTCGGCCTGGAGGAGGAGATCCTCCCCCACCGGCGCTCCATCTACGAGGATATGACCGTGGACGAGGAACGCCGCCTCATGTACGTAGGGATCACCCGGGCGAAGAAGCACCTCACCATCACCCGCTGCCTGACGAGGCGTACCTACGGCAGGAACGAGGAGCGGACCCCCTCCCGCTTCCTGGCCGAAATCCCCGACGAGCTCCTCAGTCACCAGCAGGGGGCATCGGCCCAGGTGGCCACCAGCGAGGACAACGACCGGATGGCGGACAACGCCTTCGCCAAACTGCGGGCGATGCTGGGGGAGTAAGAAACCTTGAACCGCCCGCTCGCTCCGCTCACTCAAGACGCTCGGGACGCAAAGGTTACGCAAAGGAAAGAACTCCCTTTGTTTTGACTTTCTTTGCGGCAGTTCTTGGCGCCCTTTGCGGCTTTGCGGTGAAAGGGTCATCGCCTTTCCGGTTGAAAACTGAGCCAATTCTGGTTAAATCTACGCACACACAGATACGATGGGGAGGAGACCATGGCCAAACGTTACAGAGTACTGATAGGTGGTGAATGGGTCGGCGACGACCTGGAGGGGATCGATGTCATCAACCCCTACGACGACGCCCTGATCGGCGTGGTACCGGAGGCGACGGCCGAACTGGTGGACAGGGCCATCGTCGCCGCCCGGGCGGGCTTCAGGGCAATGGCGGCGACTCCGGCGTGGAAACGGGCGGAAATACTCGAAAAGACCTCAGAGCTGATCCTGCGGGACAGGGAGGAGATCGCCGGTATCATCGCCCAGGAGGCGGGCAAGTCGTGGAAGTTCGCCATCGCCGAGGCGGAGCGGAGCGCCGAGACCTTCCGTTTCGCTTCCCTCGAGGCACGGTCCGACCACGGCGCCATGGTCCCCATGGACGCGTCCCCCGTGTCGGCCGGGCGGTTCGGCTTCTACCTGCGGGAACCGATCGGCATCATCGGCGCCATCACGCCGTTCAACTTCCCCATGAACTTGGTGGCCCACAAGGTCGCCCCGGCCCTTGCCGCCGGCAACTCCCTGGTGGTCAAGCCTGCCACCAAGACCCCCCTCACCCTCCTCAAGCTGGCCGAACTCCTGGAAGAGGCCGGGCTCCCGGCCGGGGCGCTCAACGTCCTCATCGGCAGCGGCCGCGTGGTGGGGGACCAGATGGTGCGGGACGAGCGGCTTGCCATGATCACCTTCACCGGCAGCCCGGCGGTGGGGCGCGGGATCAAGGCCCTTGCCGGTCTCAAGCGGGTCACCCTCGAGCTGGGATCCAACTCCCCCACCATCATCGACGCCGGCGCCGACCTGGACAAGGCGGTCTCCCGCTGCGTGGTGGGAAGCTTTGCCAATTCGGGGCAGGTCTGCATCTCCGTGCAGCGGATCTTCGTTCACCGCAGCTGCTACGACCAGTTCCTGGCGAAGTTCGTGGCCGCCACCAAGCAGCTGGTGGTCGGCGACCCGATGGACCGCCGCTGCGACATCGGCCCGATGATCAGCACGGTGGAGCTGAAGCGTGCCCTCCAGTGGCTCGACGAGGCGAAGGACCTGGGCGCCACGGTGGAGACCGGCGGCGGCCAGGTAGGCAACTGCCTCGAACCGACCATCCTGTCCGGCGTGACGCCGGACATGCAGGTCATGTGCTCGGAGGTCTTCGCCCCCATCGTCTCCGTGGTCCCCTTCGACACCTTCGAACAGGCCCTGGACATGGCCGACGCATCGGTCTACGGCCTGCAGGCGGGGATCTACACCAACGACATCAACAAGGCGTTCCAGGCGATCCGGCGCCTCGACGTGGGGGGGGTCATCATCAACGACATCCCCACCTTCCGCGTGGACCACATGCCCTACGGCGGCAACAAGGAGAGCGGCCTGGGGCGGGAGGGGGTCCGCTACGCCATGGAGGAGATGACCAACATCAAGATGGTCTGCATCAACCTCTGACCCTCCGACAAACAGTACCGAAACAGGCAAGGCCCCGGAGATACCGTTCTCCGGGGCCTTGCCGTTCCATGACGAATGCTCGTCACACGCTGTGTCCCGTACCGGTCACCGGTTCTGCCACTGGAACCGGTGAGGCCAGGAGACCGGGTCGAGCGACGTCATGCCCGTATGGCAGACCGTGCAGGCCGTTGCCACCCCGCCCTGACCGTGGGC
>CALMBF010000175.1 GCA_937860145.1 uncultured Geobacter sp. | reverse complement strand
ATGGTCTCCCGGGCGGACCTCGGTCTTGCGGGGAGCCTGACCGGCGAGCGGGTGACCATCGACCGGGCACGGCTCACTATCGGCGAGGGTGTCGCCATCTCGGCCGAGGGGGGGGTGGAGAAACCCCTGTCCCCCAGCCGCCGTGGCCGGTTCCGGCTGCACGTTGCCGAGGCACCCCTGGACTCCTTCGTCACCGCCTTCATCAACAGCATGCCGCGCCTCGTCCAGGAGGGGACGGTGACAGGGACGCTGGCCGTCGATGCTACCCTTGACCTGGCAGAGGAGCGGCGCCTGCTGCAGGGGACGCTCCTCCTCGGCGGCCTCGGCCTCGACTCCCCCGGCCAGGGGGTGGACATCGCCGGCATGAACGGCAGACTCCCCTTTTCCCTCGATCTCTCCGGCAGGGGGACGGTTGTCGGCCGCAGTCGGTTCGATTTCACCAGGGAGAACTTCTCCACCCTGTACCGGGCTCTCGGCAGCCTGCCGGCGAGGGGCGAGCGGGTCGGCATCGAACGGATGAGCCTTGGCAGGATGGAGCTCGGCCCGGTCACCCTTCAGGTGAGGGGGGAGGACGGAGTGACCGAGATCGTCTCCCTGGGGGCGCCGTTCATGGGGGGGAGCCTGCTCGGCACCGGCTCCCTCTCCCTGAGGAGCGGCCCCAGGTACCGCGGCGACCTGCTGCTCCGGGGGCTCAGCCTCACGGAGCTCTGCAGCCGCTTTCCCGGCATCACGGGGTACATCTCCGGCCGGGTCGACGGCATTGTCAGCATCTACGGCGAGGGAAGCGGTCTCACCCAGCTCTACGGCTTCGTCGATCTCTGGGCCAACGAGGCCGGGGGGGAGAAGATGGAGGTGAGCCGCGAGTTTCTCCAGCGGCTCGGCGGCAAGAAGCTGAGCGGTCTCTTCTTCCGCAGCAGTCTCCCTTACGACCGTGCCGAGATCAGCGCGGTCCTGGAGCGGGGGGACCTCTCCTTCGATACCCTCGACATCGTCCACACCAACATCGTCGGCATCCGCGACCTTGACGTTTCCATCGCCCCCTCCCAGAACCGCATCGCTCTCGATCACCTGATCGAATCGGTCAAGCAGGCCTCTGCCAGCGGCAAGGCTGCTGGCACAAAGGGGAGGGGGACGGACGTGGCTCCCCAGCCGGAGTTCAGGTGGGAGGAATAGGGCTTTATTTGTCGTCCGAATCGGGTACCCTGTATTGGAGGGAACAATCTGCGTCGGGAGGAATGCATGAAAAAGAGACTCTGCATCTGGCTGTCGGCTGTCTGCTGCGGGCTGTTCACCGCCTGTGCCGTGATTACCATCAACGTCTATTTTCCCGAGAAGGCCGCCAAGGAGGCGTACAAGTCCCTTGACGAGATGATGCTCAAGAACCCCGCTGCCGCGCCCGACAAGAAGCCGGGGGGCGAACCGCCGGCCGCGCCCCCGGAGAGCAAGCCCGAGAGCCTGCTCCGCCGGCTCCCCGAGATCTCCCTCGTAGCGAGCGCCCATGCCGCCGAGGATGTGGGCGACCAGCTGGCGGTCGAGGTCGCCAGCATGCCGGAGGTGACCAGGGCCTACAAGGAGATGAGCGGCAGATTGCCGGCACTGACCGCCCTGTTCAACAGCGGCGCGGTCGGCCTGACCAATCAGGGGCTTGTCACCATCCGGGACAAGGCCAAGGTCACCCCGGCGGACGAAGCGCTGGTGGCGGCTGAAAACGGCAGCCGCAAGGTGGTGGTGGGCGCCATGGCCACGGCGATCCTGAAGGTGACCAAGCAGGAGGATACGAGGTCGACCCGGGGCCAGGTATTGGCCAAGGCCGCCGCAACCTTTGCCGAGACGAGGCGGGAGGAGGCCCGGCCGGGGTGGTGGGTCCAGGGCCAGAACGGCAGGTGGCTGCAGAAATGACCGGGGGAGGGGAGACACGGGCCGGCAGCCCCGGGGACACGGCCCTGCGAAGAGTGTCGAGATGATCCCTGCCCGTTCCTATTCAGGCAGAGCCAGCCCCAGCTCCCGGCAGGCTGCGGCAAACCCTCCGTCGAGCGACGCGGTGGCGCTGATCTGCTTCCCCCCCTGGTCGAGGAAGGACATGGTGCGGCAGTGGAGCATCATGCGGGGTGCGGTGGCGCCGCCGTAGGGCTGGTCGCCGAGGATGGGGAGGCCGGAGTGGGTCAGGTGGACCCGGATCTGGTGGGTCCGGCCCGTCTTCGGCCGGGCCTCGATCAGGGCATGGCTGCCGCTGGCGGCGATGACCCGGAAATCGGTGAGGGAGGGTTTGCCCGGGAGCATGACCCCGTAGCGGAACTTGTTCAGCTTGCCGATGGGGGCGTCCACGGTCCACGTCTCCTCCTCGGGGAGGTCGGTGACGATGGCCCAGTAGATCTTTTCCACCTCTCCGGCCTTGAGCCTGTCTGAGATCCAGGTGGCGGCGGCCTTGGTCTTGGGGAAGAACATGACCCCCGACGTCCCCCGGTCCAGGCGGTGGATGACCCGTGCCGGTTCAGGGCTCCCCAGTTCCTTCAGGTACTGGCCGACGGCAAACTCCACCGTCCCCTTGAACTGGTAGGGGGTGCGCTGGCTGTTGATGCCTGAAGCCTTGTTGACCGCCAGGTAGCTCCGGTCCTCGTAGAGCAGCTCTTCCCTGGCGTAGCGGACGTCCACGAACCGTTCCGGCTCCATGACGCCGAGGGTGATCTCGTCCCCGGCGCGGAGCTGGCGCGACGCCACCCGGACCATCACCTGGTTGACGGCGCAGCCCCCCAGGTCGATGATGCGGCGGATCTCCCCCTTGGAGAGCTGGGGGAACAGCTCCCGGGCGCCGTCATCGAGGCGGAGGGAAGCCTGCTCCTCGCCGGCCCGTGCGGCAAGTATCATCGGTAGTGGGCCTCTGTCCTGAAGAGTGCCGCGATGGTCTTGGCATCGCTGATCCGGCCGTCCTTGGCCATCTGAAGAGCTTCTGCGAGGGGGAGCCTGACCGGTTCGATCAGTTCGTCGTCTTCCGGCATCGGGTGGTTCTGGGTAAGACCGGTGGCTGCAAAGAGGTGGACGACTTCGTCGAAGACGCCCGGTGAGGGGTGGATGAAACCGAGGGGGTACAGGTCGCGGGCAACGAGGCCCGTCTCTTCCAGGAGTTCCCGCCTGCCGCACTCTTTCGGGCTCTCGCCCGCTCCGAGTCGGCCGGCGGGGAGTTCCAGCAGGGGGGCGGCGATGGCGGGCCTGGCCTGGCGTATCAGGGTGACCGTGCCGTCGGCGTGAAGCGGAAGGATGCCGACACCCCCGGGGTGCCGGATCACCTGGAAGGTATGCCATCCCCTGTCGCCGATCTCCGCATCGAACTGTTCGATGTCGAAGACCGGGCCGCTGAACAGGATGGAGCTGTTGCGGAGTTTCATGGTCAGTTTTCGGTCAGGAAATGCTCTTCGTAGAGATCTTCGAGAGACTGGAGATGGCGGCTCTCGTCTGCCAGCATCCTCTCGAAGAGATCCCCCATCGGTGCGCCGGCGCACCCGGATGCCATGCGGCGATAGAAGTCGATGGCGCCTTTTTCCAGGTGGATGGAGAAGGCGAGGGCTTCCTGGGGGGTTGAGTTGGCGTTGAGCTCTTTCTTGGCAAGGACATAGTCGAGGTTCATGGTCGGCACCGGCTTCTGGAACGATTCACCCGCGATGTAGCCGTCGATGAGCGCCTTTTCCAACTGGTGTTTGTGGTTGAGCTCGTCGAGGGCCGCCTCCTTGAGAATCTCCTTGGCACCCTTCATGGTAACCTTGCGCAGGGCGTCGAGGTAACTTCTGAACCCCTCCTCCTCCATGCTGATGGCGAGTTCCACCGCACCCTCGAACGTGTAACAGACATTCCCCTGATCGCTCATTCCGTCCTCCCTGCCGTTGAAAAATTTATCGTTCATGTAGCACATCGTACCGTCAACCTCAAGGCTTTATGTGGCCGGAAAGCCTATTTTTTAGCTTGACGAATAAGAGTCGCTTAAGTAAAATCCGGTTCTACTTTTTTGTAGACTGTATCATGGATTCACTGTTTTGAAAGTCATTACCGGACTTTAGTAGAGCCAGGTAAGTGAACACCAACTAAAATCAGGAGGTAGCAAGATGTCCGAGTACGGTACCCTGCAGGATCGCGTACGTCACAAGTCTCTCTTAAGCAAGGTCATGACCCCCGAAGAGACCATCCAGTTCTTCAAGCCCGGCATGAACCTCGGTTGGTCCGGCTTTACCCCGGCCGGTTACCCGAAAGTGGTGCCGATCGCCGTTGCCGATCACGTTGAGAAGAACAACCTCCAGGGCAAGTGGAAATTTAACCTGTTCATCGGTGCTTCCGTCGGTGCCGAAACCGAAAACCGCTGGGCTGAACTGGACATGATCGACCGTCGCTGGCCCTACCAGACCGGCAAGAACATCGCCGCCGGCATCAACGAAGGCCGCATCCGGATGGGCGACAAGCACCTCTCCCTCTTTGCCCAGGACCTGGGCTACGGCTTCTACACCAAGGACTCGGAGACCGGCAAGCTGGACCTGGCCATCATCGAAGTCTCTGCCATCACCGAAGACGGCGGCCTGGTACCAACCTCTTCCTGTGGTGTTATTCCTGAAATCCTGATGATCTGCGACAAGATCATTATCGAGGTCAACACCGGCCAGCCCTCCTTCGAAGGCATCCACGACCTGTTGACTCCGGCGACACCGCCGAACCGTCAGCCGTTCAACATCGTCAAGGCCAACTCCCGCATCGGTTCCACCTCCATCCCCTGCGATCCGAAGAAGATCGTGGCCATCGTCGAGTCGAAGCTGCGCGACCAGGGGCGGGCCTTTGCCGAGCAGGACGACACCTCCGAGGCCATTGCCGGCCATGTCATCGAGTTCTTCCAGCAGGAAGTCAAGGCAGGTCGTCTGCCGGACAACCTGCTGCCGATCCAGTCGGGCGTAGGCTCCATCGCCAACGCCGTTATCGGCGGTCTGGCCAAGGGTCCCTTCTACAACCTGTCGGTCTACACCGAAGTTCTGCAAGACACCATGCTCGACCTGTTTGACTCCGGCAAGCTGGACTGCGCCTCCTCCTGCTCGCTGTCTCTCTCGGCAGAGCCGGGCTTCCCGAGATTCTTCGCCAACATGGACAAGTATTTCGACAAGATCGTGCTCCGTCCGCTCTCCATCTCCAACGCACCTGAGCCGATCCGCCGTTTGGGGTGCATCGCCATGAACACCCCGGTTGAAATCGACATCTATGCCCATGCCAACTCCACCCTGGTCGGAGGTACCCGGATGATCAACGGCCTCGGCGGTTCAGGCGACTTCCTGCGGAACGGCTACCTCAAGATGATGCACACCCCGTCGAGCCGGCCGAGCAAGACCGACCCGACCGGCATCTCCTGCGTCGTGCCGCACTGCTCCCACATCGACCACACCGAGCACGACCTTGACTGCGTCATCACCGAGCAGGGCCTGGCCGACCTCCGTGGTCTGGCACCGAAGGATCGCGCTCGCCGCATCATCGAGAAATGCGCCCATCCGGACTACAAGGATCAGCTGAACGAGTACCTTGCCATTGCCGAGCACGAGTGCCTCCGCCGCAAGGTTGGCCACGAGCCTCAGCTCTGGGATCGCGCCTTCAAGATGCATCTTAACCTTGAGAAGAACGGCACCATGAAGCTGAAAAACTGGGATGTCAAAGTGGATCTCTGCGAATAAGCTATCCCCCCTGCTGTACAAAAACCCCGCCGGGCTACCGGCGGGGTTTTTTTTGTGCCCCCTGTCTTGACAAGGCCAGCTCCGGTTATTAATTTTGAGATGACATTACCTTTCCATGGAGGACGTATGTTGTACAAGTCTGTTCATCTGCTGGGGATAGCACTGCTCGCCGGTCTGCTCAGCGCGGTGCCGCATGGTTCCGCCCAGGCGAAGGCCGGCCCGCCCGACTTTGTGGAGCTGGCGAAAAAACTCAAGCCGACGGTGGTCAATATCGGTACGGAGAAAAAGGTCACGCCACAGCGGAAAACGCTGCGGCCGTTTGGGGGCACCAGCCCCTTCGGAGCCGACCCGTTCCAGGACTTTTTCGACAAGTTCTTCGAGGAACAGGTCCCTCAGGGGCTGCGGCAGCGCAGCCTCGGCTCCGGGTTCGTGATCAGCGAGGATGGCTACATCCTGACCAACAACCACGTGGTGGACGGCGCGGATGAGATCACGGTCAAATTCGATGACGGCAGAGAGCTGAAGGGGGAGGTGAAGGGTGCAGACGCCAAGCTCGACCTTGCCCTCGTGAAGGTCGTCAGCTCGACCAAGCTGCCGGTTGCCGAACTTGGTGACAGTGACGCCATTCAGGTCGGTGAATGGGTCATGGCCATCGGGAACCCCTTCGGTCTGGCCGAAACGGTCACCGCCGGGATCATCAGCGCCAAGGGGCGGGTGATCGGCAGCGGACCCTACGACGATTTCATCCAGACCGATGCATCCATCAACCCCGGCAACTCCGGAGGCCCGCTATTCAATGCCACAGGGGAGGTCGTGGGGATCAACACGGCTATCATCGCCGGTGGCCAGGGGATCGGTTTTGCCATCCCGGTGAACATGGCCAAGACGATCATCCCGCAGCTGCGGGAGAACGGCAAAGTTGCCCGCGGCTGGCTGGGGGTCTCGATCCAGCCGGTGACCAGGGATCTGGCCCAGGCATTCGGCCTTGAAGACGAGCGGGGGGCACTGGTGAGTGAGGTCATGCCCGACAGCCCGGCAGCCAAGGGGGGGCTCAAGACCGGTGACGTCATCGTCGAATTCGATGGCAAGGTCATCAAGGAGATGAACGATTTACCCCGTATCGTCGCGGCAACCCCGTCGGGGAAACAGGTTGTTGTCAAGGTTGTCAGGGACCGGAAGGCCGAGTCACTTGCCGTTACGGTCGAAAAGCTGAAAGAGGGTGACGAGGGGGCTACCCAGAGTGCTCCTGGCAAACTCGGGATGTCGGTCAGCGAGCTCACCCGCGACCTGGCCGCCAGTTACCGGTTGAAGGAAACTGGCGGGGTCGTGGTCACCGATGTCAAGCCGGACGGACTGGCCCAGGCGGTCGGTATCCAGCGCGGCGACCTCGTCCGGGAGATCAACGGCAGGCCGGTGACAACGGTGGCCGAGTACGAGAAGGAGATAGCCGCGGTGAAAAAGGGGAGTACCTTGCGCATGCTGCTGCGGCGCGGTGGCTCCAACCGGTTCGTGGCGATACGGGTTGAGTGACGTCCTGCTCCTGCAGGCAGGTAGCGAACGAGGCGAAGCGGACAGTGACCGCTTCGCCTCGTTCGCTTCTGAAGGGACGCTGCACCCGGAGGCGACCGAGCGGCGGTGATTCCTGGCGGGAGAGACGCCGTGGTCTGCACAGTCGGAATACGGTGGGTGACCGTCGACCGCAGTGCGCTGGAACCGGCAATAAAAAAAGGGGGTGCCGGTCGGCACCCCCTTCGTGTTGTGCGCCAGGCATGGCGCGTGGCGCTTAAGCGCCATATGTTCAACCGTGGT
>CALMBF010000174.1 GCA_937860145.1 uncultured Geobacter sp. | reverse complement strand
GGGGAACGGTCTGGCCCTGTTTCTTCGGGGTTGCCCGCGTCGGGATGAGACGCACCACGAGCCGCCCCTTGTCAAGGGGGTCGGCCGTGAGGGAAAACTCCACCTCTCCCCTGACATCGAGGCCGATGCGGGTCAGCAGGTCGCCGTTGACCTCCTTCTGGCGCACGCTGATCCGCTCAAGCGGAGCGGTCCGCATCTTTCTCGACTGGTCGTCACCGGCCGCGCTGGCTGCACCGGGGAGCTCGATGACCCACTTCGCCAGCTCGGGCATCAGGTAGGTCCGGTAGGTGAGGGGGCGGTCGGCCCTGATCTCGATGCGGGCCCCCTCTCCCTCCCGGTAGACCGCCACATCCCGCACGACGGGGCGTTCCGCCGCAAATGCGGCTGGGGCACAGTGGAGCAGCAGGGCACACGTTATCCAGGATCTCCTCAGCATTCCTTCCCTTCTCCGACCGGTGTCGTCAATCCCCTGCATAGTAAATCAGGTCGGCCATAAAGAAAACGGGAAAAGTGGCCGCTGGCCTATCCTCTCTTCAGGGTGAAGCTGAAGGTGGCCCCCGGACCGTCGGGGTTGTTCTCCACCCGGACCGTGCCGCCGTGGAGCAGGACGATATGCTTGACGATCGCCAGCCCCAGGCCGGTCCCCCCCTCGTCACGGCTGCGGCCGGCGTCCACGCGGTAGAAGCGCTCGAACAGGCGGGGGATGCTCTCCGCCGGGATCCCTGGCCCCGTATCCCGCACGGCGATCCGGACGAGGTTGCCTTCGGCGGTGATGATGAAGGTGACCCTGCCGCCCGTCGGCGTGTACTTGACCGCATTGTCCACCAGGTTGATCAGCACCTGTTCGAGCCGCCCCTGGTCGGCCAGGACGGTGGGGAGCGGAGCTTCCGGGGGGATGAGAGTGATCTGTTTCCCGGAGGCCTTTCCCTCCAGCAGGGTGCAGGCCCGGCGGATCGTTCCCTCGAGGGCTACCGGTTGCAGGTGCAGGCTGAAATCTGTTGACTCCAGTTCCGACAGGCTGAGCAGGTCGGTAATGAGGTCGGTCAGGCGCCCTGAATGGTTGAGAATAATCTCGACGAAGCGGGCAGCCCGGGCCGGGTCCTCGGCCAGAACCCCCTCCAGGAGAGTCTCGGCGTACCCTTTGATGACCGTCACCGGGGTGCGCAGTTCATGGGAGACATTGGCGACGAAGTCCTTGCGGACTTTCTCCAACCGCTTCAGGTCGCTGATGTCGTGGAACACGGCCACGACACCCGTACTCCCTTTCTCTCCTACCAGAGGTACCCAGTGAGTACTTAAGGTCTTCTCTCCTCCTGCCTGAATGACCATCTCCTCCTGGAGTTCACGGCCGTTCTCCCGTACTGCCCGGTATGACAGGTGAAGTGCCGGGTGACGCGAAATATGGCTGATCGGTCGGCCGACTACCTCTTCGGTAACGGCGAAGAGGCGGCGGAACGCGGGGTTCACCAGAGTGATGGCGCCCTCCGCATCGGTTACCATCAGACCCTCACCCATACCGGTAAGTATGGCATCGAGACGATTACGCTCGGCGGCAAGGCTGGTCAGCTGATCTTCCAGTCGTAAGGCCATTTCGTTCATGATTCTTGCAAGGTCTCCCAGTTCGTCGTGCCATTCCGCCGGGAGGCGGCGGCGGAAATTCCCCCGGCCTATCTCCGCGGCAATGGCTGCAACCTGGCGCAGGGGACGTGAAGTGAGGCGGGCGAGGATGTCACTGAATATCACGGAGAGAACCAGGGCGAGGAGCAGGCTGATCCCGAGGGTGGTGTGCATGCCGGCCATCGCCTTGTTGACCGCCGACAGGGGGAGGGCGAGGCGGATGATCCCTCCCTTTATTGCGGGGCTGTCGAAGGGGATCGCAACGTAGAGCATATCGGTACGCAGTGTTGCCGAATAGCGGATTGCCGTGCCGTAACCGTTCTTAAGGGCTTCCTGCACTTCCGGGCGCCCCCCGTGATTTTCCAGTTCGTCGAGCTGTGCAGCCGTTACCTCGGAGTCGCCTATTACCTTGCCACCGGGGGCTATGACCGTTACCCTGGCGGTGAGGGCCCGACCCGTCTCAGTCGCCACACGGTGAGCATCGGATTTCGGGTCGTGCAGATCGCGAGCGGCAACCATCGCTGTCATTCTGGCCTGGCTGGCAAGGTTCTCCCGCAGGGAACCGATGATCGACTCCTGCAGGGAATGATTCAGATAAAGGTAAATGGCGCTGCTCATTACCATCAGGAGCAGCAGGTAGGAGAGCATCAGCTTGGTGCGGAACGATATTTTCATTCGATCTCCATCTTGTAGCCGAAGCCCCGGACGGTCCTGATCATCTCCCCGGCTTCTCCCAGCTTCCCTCGCAGGCGGGTGATGTGGGTGTCGACGGTCCGGGTATCGGCGCTGCTGTTGTACCCCCAGACGTCGCGCAGCAGCAGCTCCCTCCCCTGCATACGGCCGGTCCGTTCGGCCAGGGTCTGGAGAAGCTTGAACTCGGTGGAGGTGAGGGTTACCTCTTCCCCCCTGACCGTTACCCGATGCCGGTCGGGGTCGATGGCAAGCACCCCCCGTACCAGGATTTTTTCCTGCTGCGGAGGTGCGGAGGAGCGGCGGAGGATCGCCTTGATCCGCAGCAGCAGTTCCCGGGTGGAGAACGGCTTGACCAGGTAGTCGTCCGCCCCCATTTCGAAGCCGACCACCCGGTCGATCTCCTCCCCCTTGGCAGTCACCATGATAATCGGGATGGCGGCAGTCTTCTCCTGGCGGCGCAGGAGGCGGCAGACCTCGATACCCCCCATCTCCGGCAGCATCAGGTCCAGGATCACCAGGTCGGGGAGTTCGGAGGTCACCTTTTCCAGGCCGCTCCTGCCATCAAGGGCAATGACTGTCTGCCACCCCTCCTTCTCAAGATTGAAGGCCAGCAGTTCGGCCAGGTCCCGTTCGTCTTCGATGATGATTGCTTTCATGGCACACACCACTCCTCTCTTCCCACGATACCGTACCATGACAATGTTACAAGTGTGTGACGTTTTCGCTGCCGCAGCGTGAAAAAATACCGGAGCTCCTCCGAGCATCGGGGACCGCTTCTCATGAAATGACCATGAACCGTGTCGCACGGGCCTTTTCATTCCCTTGCCACCTGCTATAATCCTTCGAAGGAGCAGATTCTGCACATCGGGCAGAGGGCAGATCCATGGCCAGACCACAGGGGTACACGCCGGACAAGAACGCACCGCTCATCGACCTGCTGCGCCAGGGGGATACCGACGCCTTCGAGACGCTGGTGTGGAAGTATGTCAAGAGGATGTACAACCTCGTCTACCTGCTCAGCGGCGACCAGGCGATTGCGACCGGGGCCAGCCGCAACGCCTTCGTTGCCGCCTGGCGCGAGGTGAGATCGCTCCGGAGTACCATGTATTTTTCGACCTGGATGGTCTCACTGCTGCTCAGGGAGTACCATAAACTGACCGTACTCGCAGAGGGGGAGGGAGCCGGAACGGAGGTCTCCGCCCCGGCCCGGGAGGATGTCGCCGTCACGGGGGGGGAGGACGAATCTTCCCTCCGGGAGAGTCTCGGGAGGCATATCCGCTCCATGACGCCCGAAGAGGCGATGGTCCTGGTCCTCCACTACGTGCGGGGGTACCGGCTGGCGAGGATGGCCGAGATACTGCAGATCCGCGAAGATGTCCTTCTGACCCGGCTGCTGGCCGCCCAGGAGCGGTTGCTGACGCTGGTGAAGCAGGGGACGGGCTCTCCTGCCCGGGGTGGAGAGGAACTTCCCGGGCACGGGGAGATCCGGCGGGGCTTTCCCGCCTACCTGGACAGCACGGCCGGCGAAAAGGAAAAGGAGCTTATCAGGCGGCACCTGGGGGAGTGCGGCAGGTGCCGGGAGGCACTGGCCGAGCTGGAGTGGATTGCCGAACACCTGAAAAACCTGCCTGACGTGGACCCTCCTGCCGGGCTCGTCCCGGCAATCATGGCGGATGTCCGTGCGGCGGGGGCGCCGATCCCTCCTCCCCGGCCGGTGTACAACCCGTTCTCCCAGGGGAAACGGGCGATTGCTGCCCTGATTCTCGTGGCCGTCGCCCTTTTCTGGTACCTGGTCCCCCACGAGGGGGGCAACGTCCCGGAGGAGAAGATCCCGCCGGCAGGTAAGGCGGTCACTTCGCCGGTTGCGCAGGGGGAGAGGGGTGAGGGGGAAAAAGGGG
>CALMBF010000173.1 GCA_937860145.1 uncultured Geobacter sp. | reverse complement strand
TTAGCATATTCAGCTAGTTAGCGCCATGAATGTTTTGATTTGGGCAACAGGCCGTGAAGTCAACATGTTCGATGCCCTGCTTAACAAGGAGGTCTGGCACGGGGATTTCTCCATCGTCGCCGGCGGGCTGCTGTACAGCGCGTTTGACGAGGAAAAAGCGGCGGCGTTTCTGACCGACATCCTGGGAAAACTGGAAGCAGACGGGCTTGCCCGGAAAATCCAATCGGCCCAGAAGTGACGGGACAGGCCCGTGGGGGAGGGGAAGTAGCGGTGAGGGCGTGCCATCTGTAAACCGATCCTGACCGGCCGGGATGGCACAGTGGTTCGAGCGCTGCCGGAGCGGAGGCTCTCGACGAAGAGTGCCAGGAGAGGCATTGGAGTCAGGCCCCAGAGATGCTGCCGGTTCGAGTACGACCGCTGAAACGTGCTATAGTTGATCCTGTCGGCTACTTTGGCAGTGTCGGGAGGGATCTATGAAGCGCGTCGTTGTCGCCGGGATGGGATTCGCCGGGGTGCGGGCCGCCCGGGCACTGGCGGGGCAGGGGATGGAGGTGCTGCTGGTCGACCGGCACAACTACCACCTGTTCCAGCCCCTCCTTTACCAGGTGGCCACCGCCGGCCTGGAGCAGGAATCCATCGCCTACCCGGTCCGGGCCATGGCCCGCAACTGGCCCGGCACCCGCTTCATCCTCGCCGAGATCACCGGCGCCGACCTGGATGCCCGCACCCTGCGGACCTCGGCAGGCACAATCCCCTACGACTACCTCGTCGTCGGCGGCGGCAGCGTCACCAACTACTTCGGCAACGATGCCATCGCCCGCCACTCCTTTGACCTGAAGAAACTTTCCGATGCGGAGCAGCTGCGCAACCATATCCTCTGGTCCTGCGAACGGGCGGTGGCCGAGACCGACCCGGATAAGCGCCGGGCGCTGATGACCTTCGTCATCGTCGGCGGGGGGCCGACGGGGGTGGAGTTCGCCGGCGCCCTCATCGAGCTGGTCCGCTACGTCCTCTCCAAGGATTACCCGGAGCTGCAGGCCCGGGAGGCGCGCATCATCCTGGTGGAGGCGGCGGAGCGGCTGCTTTTGGCCATGCCGGAGAAGCTGTCGGCCTACGGGGCGGAGAAACTGCACAGGATGGGGGTGGAGCTCCTCTTCGGCCGGCGGGTGGTGGGCGCCAGCGGGGAGCAGGTGGAGCTGGACGGCGGCGAGATCATCCGGGCCCATACCCTCTTCTGGTCAGCCGGCGTCCGGGCGGCGCCGCTGGCCGAGGCACTCGGTCTCCCCGCCGGTCCCGGCGGGCGGGTCCCGGTGCTCCCCGACCTGACGGTGGAGGGGCGCCCCGAGCTCTTCGTCGTCGGCGACATGGCGCATGTCGTCCAGGACGGGCAGCCCCTCCCCATGGTGGCGCCGGTGGCGATGCAGATGGGTGTGTACGCGGCCCGGGCGATCCTCGCCCGGGAGTGGGGACGCCCCCTCGGCCCGTTCCGCTACCGGGACAAGGGGAGCATGGCCACCATCGGCAAGAGCGCCGCCGTGGCGGTCAGCCATGGCCTCAACCTCAGGGGGTACCCCGCCTGGCTCGCTTGGCTGCTCCTCCACCTCTACTACCTGATCGGCTTCCGCAACCGGATCCTGGTGATGCTCAACTGGTCCTGGTACTACTGGTTCCACGAGCGCCAGGTGCGGCTGATCACCGACTGCGAACGCTCGGTGGAGAAGGTGGAGTGACAGCTCCCCGACATGTTCCGTTGCAACGACGAAGGCGGCCCCGTGGCCGCCTTCGTCGTTTCCGGCATCCCTGCTTAGCCGATCCTGACCGAGCGCATGGAGATGGAGCTGAGGGGGAGCCCCTCGGCGAAAAACGACACCGGTTCCCCCGGCTGGCGCACGGCCAGCGTGTAGAGGAGCGGCAGGTAGTGCTCGTTGGTGGGGATGGCCAGGCGGGCCGCTTCCCCCAGGGCCGGGTAGGCGACCAGGCGGTCGTGCTCTTCCGCCAGGATGAGCTCCGCCGCCTGCCGGTCGAACTCATCCGCCCAGGGGTAGGGTCGGCTCGCGTCCCACTGCAGCAGGCGCAGGTTGTGGACGATGTTGCCGCTCCCCACGATCAGAACCCCCTCGCGCCGCAGCGTGCCGAGCTCCGCCCCCAGGTCGTAGTGGAAGCGGGGGTGCTGGGTCCGGTCGAGACTGAGCTGCACCACCGGGATGTCGGCCGCCGGGTACATGCGGCGCAGCACCGACCAGGCGCCGTGGTCAAGTCCCCAGGAGTAGCCGTCGTCCGGCCGGACCGCCGTCGTGCCCACGAGCTCCCGTACCCGCCCGGCCAGCTCCGGGGAGCCGGGGGCAGGGTACTGCACCCGGTAGAGTTCGTCGGGGAAGCCGTAGAAGTCGTGGATCGTCTTCGGCCGCTCCATGGCGGTGACAAAGGTCCCCTCGGTCTCCCAGTGGGCCGAGATGCAGAGGATCGCTGCAGGCCGGGGGATCGAGGCCGCGGCGTCCCGCCAGGCCGCGGCGTAGGACGTCTCCTCGATGGCGTTCATCGGGCTTCCGTGGCCGACGAACAGGGCGGGCATCAGCGTGGTCTGAAGGGTCATGGCAGGCTCCCGTGGTAAAGAGTGGGGTTGTGCTCCTTAGGGGAAGGGTGCCAGAACAGCCGGCGGAGTCAAGCACGCCTCGCCGGGGAAGCGGTGGAGTGGGGCCGGCCGGTACGCACTCCAAACTGCTCCCACGGCCGGGGTGATACCGATGCTCACCCCTTTGCCTTGGGGTGGGCCTTGTCGTAGACCTCCAGCAGCCGGTCGATGGTGACGTGGGTGTACTTCTGGGTGGTGGAGAGGGAGGAGTGGCCGAGGAGCTCCTGGATGGAGCGCAGGTCGGCCCCCCCCTCCAGGAGATGGGTGGCGAAGGTGTGGCGCAGGGTGTGGGGTGACGCCTTCCTCATGGTCACCAGGTGCCGCATGTAGCGGTCGACGACCCGGGCGACGCTCCGCCTCGTGAGCCGCCCTCCCCGGGCATTGACGAAGAGGGGGGCGTCGCAGGGAGGGTTGTTCCGGGCGTGCAGGTACTCCCTCAGCGCCCCTGCCACCTTCCTCCCCAGGGGGACGATCCGCTCCTTCCCCCCCTTGCCCAGGACCCTGACACTCTCCCCAACGAGATCGGCCCCCCCCACGTCCAGCCCGGTCAGTTCCGACACCCTCAGGCCGCAGGAGTAGAGGGTCTCCAGGACCGCCCGGTCCCGCAGCATGAGGAGGTCCGGCCCGCCGGGGGCCTCCACCAGGTCGTGGGCCTCGTCGACGCTGAGGTGGTAGGGGAGCTTCTTCTCCCGTTTCGGGGTGCTGACCAGCTCCGCCGGGTTTTTGGCGATGATCCCCCGGCGGAGCAGGAAGCGGAAGAGGGAGCGGACCGCCGCCAGCTTGCGGCCGATGCTGCTCTTCTCCAGCCCCCTGTGGAGGTGGGCAAGGTAGCGGCGGATGTGGAGGTGGGTCAGGTCGTGGAGCGTCAGGGCGGGGTCGACCTCCTGCCGGATGAAGTCGGCGAACTGCTCCAGGTCGCGGCGGTACGCCTCCACCGTGTGGGGGGAAGCGCTCCGTTCGCTGGCCAGGTAGCTGATGAATGTCTCGATTTCCGTGTGCATCACTTCTCCTTCCGGCTACGGTGGCGTCTCAGTGGGCAGGGATCCCGGTCTGCAGACGGCCAGGAGCAGCATCGCCGCGCCGGCGATGAGCGCCCCGCAGAGGAACGCCGCCCGACTGCCGTACCATTGCCAGACCGTGCCGAAAATGAGGCTGGCCGGCAGGGCACCGGCACCGATCGCGAAGTTGAACCAGCCGAACGCCCGTCCCCTCTCCGCAGGCATGGCCAGGTCGGCGACGTAGGCTTTCTCCACCCCCTCGGTCAGGCCGTAAAAGAGCCCGTACACGGCAAACAGCCCCCAGACCTGGGCTTCGCTGGTTGCCAGGGCGAACCCGGCATAGGCAAGGGCGTAAACCCCCCACCCGGCGATGATGACCCCCCTGCGGCCGATCCGGTCGGACAGGGCGCCGAAGGGCATGACCGAGAACATCTTGACCAGGTGGAAAAAGGCCCAGAGCTGGGCGACTCGTGCCGCGGGGACCCCGGTATGGGATGCCTTGAGAAGCAGGAACGCATCGGAGGAGTTCCCCAGGGTGAAGAGGAAGAGTACGAACAGGTAGGGGCGCAAGGGACCGGCGGGGAGCCTGCCGAGACCCGCCGCGGGGGCCTGTGGCGGGGTGGCGCGCCGGCTGTCCCGGACCCTGAGGGCGATGAGGAGCACGGCGGCGAGGCCGGGGATCGCGGCGAGGAGGAAGACCGTCCTGAGGTTACGGGTCACGGTGTACAGGAGCAGGGAGGCCAGCAGCGGCCCGATCAGTGCCCCGGCGTGGTCCATGGAGCGGTGGAATCCGAAGGCCCGTCCCCGGTCTCCGTAGGCGACCGTGTCGGCGATCAGGGCATCCCGGGGGGCGGTCCTGACCCCCTTGCCGGTCCGGTCGAGGAAGCGGATCGCCAGCACCTGCCCGGCACTGCCGGCAAGGGCGATCAGCGGCCGGGCGACGGCGGAGACGCCGTACCCGGCCAGGACCAGCCCCTTGCGGTTGGCGACCCGGTCGGCCATGATGCCGGAGAAGAGCTTCACCAGGGCTGCGGTGGATTCGGCGACCCCCTCGATGATGCCGAGGAAGGCGGGACCGGCGCCGATGGCGGTGGTGAGGAAGAGCGGCAGCAGGGGGTAGATCATCTCGCTGGAGATGTCGGTCAGCAGGCTGACCAGCCCGAAGACCACCACCGTACCCGGCAGGTTGCGAAAGAGCTTCATGGTGTCCGCTCCGATGCGCAGCTCCTCTCCCGGGAGGGGTGGCCGGATGTCGCTCTGTCAGCAGGAGAACTGGTCATGCACTCGTTCCTCTCTCCCCGCTAGTAGTAACAGAATCATGCCGGTCGGCGCAAATCTTTTGACATGATGACGGGGTGACCACTATAGTCTTGCCATGCAGACCGTCGCGATTGAAAAAGTCAATGATTACGGCCGGGATGAGGTGAAAGCCGGGCTGGTCCGTCTCCTCGCGCCGCTGGGGGGGATGGCGGCGTTCGTCCGGCCGGGGGAGCGGGTGCTCCTCAAGCCCAACATGCTCTACGGCAAGCCGCCGGAGGCGGCGGTGACCACCCACCCGGAGGTGCTGCGGGGGTGATCGAGCTGGTGCAGGAGTGCGGGGGGAAGGTGCTCGTGGGCGACTCCCCCGGGGTCGGCAACCTGCGTGCCGTTGCGCGCCGGACCGGGATGCTGGCGGTGATCGAGGAGACCGGGGCCGAGCTGGCGGAGTTTTCCGCGGTACGCCCGGTGAAGGGGGGGGGGATTTTCAAGCAGTTCGAGGTGGCGGTCCCCTACCTGGAGGCGGACCGGGTCATCAACCTCCCCAAGCTGAAGACCCACGAGATGATGACCCTCACCTGCGGGGTGAAGAACCTGTTCGGCGTCATCGTCGGTGCCGCCAAGCCCGCCTGGCACCTGCGTGCCGGGGACGACCGGGAGCTGTTCGCCCGGATGCTCCTGGAGCTCTACCTGGTGCGCCCCCCGGACCTGACGATTGTCGATGCCATCGTGGCCATGGAGGGGGACGGCCCGGGGAGCGGCGATCCGCGCCCCGTGGGACTGCTCCTCGCCGGGAACAACCCGGTTGCCATCGACCTGATCGCCGGGGAGATCGCCGGCATACCCAGGCAGCTCCTCTTCGTGGAACGGCAGGCACAGAAGCTGGGGCTGCCGGGGAGCGACCGGCAGGAGATCGCTCTCGCCGGAGTACCCCTGGAAGAGATCGCGGTCCCTCCGTTTCGCCTCCCGCCGATTGCCGACGTGCAGTTCGGCCTCCCCCGCTTCCTCAAGAGCCGGCTGCGCAACCAGCTGACCACCCGGCCGGTGGTGGTGGCGGAAAAATGCCGGCTCTGCCGGATCTGCGTGAACGCCTGCCCGCCGGGAGCGATGAAGGTTCACAACGACAGGGTGGAGGTCGACTACCGCCACTGCATCCGCTGCTTCTGCTGCCGGGAGCTCTGTCCCGAGGCTGCCCTGGAGGTGAAAAAGGGGCTGCTGCTCCGCCTGCTGGAGCAGCTGAAAAAAACTTCGCGGTGACATTGACATCATTAAAAGCGGGGATTATATTTAAATTACCTCGAGGAACTCATGATCGGAATATGCTTTCCGGAAAGGAGACCAAACGAACATGTGGACTACAATTTATATGCTACGCCCGGTTACCCGCTGCAAGGAGGGTTGCCCTAGTAGGCCCACCGGTTGAGAGCGGTGGGCGGACATCGAGAGGCCCCCTGGTCACAAGCTGACAGGGGGCTTTTTTTATTCACGGGACGGGGGGAAAGGTGGTATGCTGATTATCCGCATATATACCAAATCACGGGGCCTGCATGAAAAAGTACGTCTTTGCCGCAGTCGTCGTCGCACTTCTGCTGGTTGGTGCCATTGTCTACGTCAAGGGGAAAAAACCGGAGATCACCTATAAGAGCGTTAAGGTCGAACGGGGGACGATCGTTTCCACCGTCGCCGCCACCGGCAACCTGTCGGCGGTCACCACGGTCCAGGTCGGCACCCAGGTGTCCGGCACCATCCAGAAGCTCTCCGTGGACTACAACTCCCGGGTGAAAAAGGGGCAGCCGATCGCCGAAATCGACCCGTCGCTCTTCAATGCGGCGGTCGAGCAGGCCCAGGGGAACGCCCTCAATGCCGAGGCCAACCTGCAGAAGGCGAAGGTGGTCCTGGCCGATGCGGAGCGCACCCAGCAGCGCAACAAAAAACTCCTTGCCGACGGCATCATCTCCCAGGGTGACTATGACGTGTCGGAAACTGCCACCCTCTCCGCAAGGGCTGCCCTGAAGGCGGCCGAGGGGAGCGTCTCCCAGACCCGGGGCGCCCTTCAGCAGGCCCGGACCAACCTGCGTTACTCGGTCATCCGTTCCCCGGTGGACGGGGTGGTCATCTCGCGGGCCGTCGACGTCGGCCAGACCGTGGCGGCCTCGTTCCAGACCCCGACTCTCTTCACCATCGCCCAGGACCTGACCAAGATGCAGATCGAGGTGAGCGTGGACGAGGCCGACATCAGCCGGGTCGCCCTCGGACAGTCGGCAACGTTTTCGGTCGATGCCTATCCGGAGCAGAAGTTTGCCGGCAAGGTGGTGCAGATCCGTTCGGCTCCGGTGGTAACCCAGAACGTGGTTACCTACGTGGTCGTGGTGAATGTGGACAACTCCGAACTCAAGCTCATGCCGGGGATGACCGCCAACGTCGCCATTCAGGTGGCCAAGAAGGATGATGTCCTCTCCATTCCGCCTGCCGCACTCCGCTACAAGCCGAAGGGGGGAGAGCGCAGGGGGGACGGCGGCAAGGGTACGGTTGACAGCGGCCGGGAGAAACCGGCCGGCAGCGGTGCGACTCCTGCCGGTCAGCCCGGGCGTGCCGCCGGTGGCAAGCCGGAGGGTCGCCGGGGTGGAGGGCAGCAGGTCTTCGTCCTCAGGGAAGGGAAGCCGCAAGCCGTGCCGATCAAGACGGGAATCGCCAGCAGCTCCGCCATCGAGGTGGTGGAAGGGGAGCTCAAGGAAGGCGACGAGGTCATTGTCGAGCAGAGCGGCGGCGATACGAAGAAGAAGGGGGGCTCATCCGGCGGCCCGATGGGGAGGCCGTTCTAGGCCATGAGCGACGTCATCGCCCTGACCGATATCCGCCGGGTCTTCATCATGGGGGACCAGCAGTTTGCCGCCCTGAAAGGGGTCACCTTCTCCGTTTCCCCGGGGGAGTTCGTGGCCATCATGGGCGCCTCCGGCAGTGGCAAGTCGACCTGCATGAATATCCTCGGCTGTCTCGACCTGCCGACCTCGGGGCGCTACCTCCTCGACGGGGTCGACGTGGGGGGGCTTCCCGGCGACAAGCTGGCGGAGATCAGGAACCGCAGGCTCGGCTTCGTGTTCCAGGGGTTCAACCTGCTGGCGCGAACGGCGGCGGTGGAGAACGTGGAACTGCCGTTGATTTATGCCGGGGTCCCGGCCAGGGAGCGGCGGACGAGGGCGCTGGCCGCCCTGGAGATGGTCGGCCTCGCCGGCAAGGAGAACAATCACCCCAGCCAGCTTTCCGGCGGCCAGCAGCAGCGGGTGGCCATCGCCCGGGCCCTGGTGAACGAGCCGGCGGTCATCCTGGCCGACGAGCCGACGGGAAACCTGGACAGCAGCACCAGCGAGGAGATCATGGGACTCTTCACCACCCTCAACCGCCAGGGGATTACCATCATCATGGTCACCCACGAGCCTGATGTGGCGGCCTATGCCGGACGGCGGATCACGTTCAGGGACGGCCTGATCATCGGCGACACGAACTAATGGACTTCCTGCAGACCCTGAAAATAGCCTTGAGAGCCCTGCGCACCAACAAGATGCGCTCCTTCCTCACCATGCTCGGGATCATCATCGGGATTGCCGCGGTCATCGCCATGATGGCGGTCGGTTCCGGGGCCCGCCACGTGATCTCCCAGCAGATCTCCAGCATCGGCAGCAACATCATCCTCGTCCTCCCCGGCTCCACCACCAGCGGCGGTCTGCGCACCGGTACCGGAGGGGCCCAGACCCTGACCAGCGACGACGTCAAGGCGATCATGGCCGAATGCCCGTCGGTGGAGACGGCAGCACCCTCCACCCGAAGCTCGGCGCTGCTGGTCTACGGCAACATGAACTGGTCGACGGTGGTCATGGGGACCACTCCCGAACTGTTCACCATCCGCGAATGGGGGGTGGTCGCCGGCCGGAGCATGGAGCAGCAGGACGTGGACAGTGCCGCCAAGGTCTGCCTCCTCGGCCAGACCGTGGCCGAGAACCTGTTCGGCTCCTCCGACCCGGTCGGCAAGATCATCCGGATCAAGAAGATACCGTTCACCGTCGTCGGCCTGCTTGACCGCAAGGGACAGTCCCCCCAGGGGCAGGATCAGGATGATGCGGTCTTCGTCCCCCTGCGGACGGCACAGCGCAACCTGGTGCGCACCCAGACCCCCAACATGGTGGGGGCCGTCATGGTCAAGGCCAGGAACGAAGAGTTGCTGGGCAAGGCGGAAGCCGAGATCAAAAGCCTGCTGGATCAGCGGCACCGGATCACCAACGGCAAGGAGCCGGACTACTCGACCCGCAACCTCTCCGAGATACTGGCGGTCGCGGAGCAGTCATCCCGGGCGATGTCGCTGCTGCTGGGAGCGGTTGCCTCCATCTCCCTCATCGTCGGTGGCATCGGCATCATGAACATCATGCTGGTCTCGGTGACGGAACGGACCCGGGAGATCGGCATCAGGATGGCGATCGGCGCCCGGCGCAACGACATCCTGCTCCAGTTCCTCACCGAGGCCGTGCTCCTCACCATGATCGGCGGGATCACCGGCATCATTCTCGGTGCAGTCGGCGCCACGGTGGTCTCCTCTCTCCTCTCCTGGCCGACGCTCATTTCGGTGGAATCCGTTTCCATCGCCTTCATCTTTTCCGCTGCCGTCGGCATCTTCTTCGGCTTCTATCCTGCCCGCAAGGCCGCCTCTCTCAACCCCATCGACGCACTCCGCTACGAATAGCCGGGCAGTATCGAGGGCTCCTCTCCTGCCGGCAACCTGCTATAATGATGTACAGAGAGGCGGGATCTCCCGGCAGGGGCGTGCTTCTGCCGGGGATGTTCCCGAAAAGGGGGGGCTATGAACACGGTTCGATGGTTACTGGCTGCTGGGGGGCTGCTCTGGGCAATGGTGGCGCTGCCGGTTCCGGCCGGCGCCATGACGGAGCAGGCAACCTTTGCCGGCGGCTGCTTCTGGTGCATGGAGGCCCCCTTCGACAAGCTCGACGGGGTCATTTCCGTCACGTCGGGGTATACGGGGGGGACGAAGCCCAATCCTACCTACGAGGAGGTCTCGGCGGGCGGCACCGGCCATGCGGAGGCGGTGCAGGTGGTGTTCGACCCCCGGAGGATAAGCTACGCGCGGCTCCTCGACATCTTCTGGCACAACATCGACCCGACGACCAGGGACCGGCAGTTCTGCGACCACGGCCACCAGTATCGCAGTGCCATCTTCTACCACGGGGAGGAGCAGCACCGGATCGCCCTGAAATCCCGGGCGCTCCTGGAAAAGAACAAGCCGTTCCGGGATGCGGTGGTGACGGAGATCGTCCCGGCCGGCGACTTTTATCCGGCAGAAGAGTATCACCAGCACTACTACCGGAAAAACCCGTTGCGCTACAGCTACTACCGTGCGTCGTGCGGTCGGGACCGGCGACTGAAGGAGCTGTGGGGAAGCGCGGCGGGGCATTAGGAGGCCTGTATGAAGACGTGGATCGGCATGCTGTCACTCATCCTGCTCGCCGCGGTCATTGCCTGCAGCAGCGGTGCCTCCACCACCCCGGCAGGGGGGGGCGGCAGGGTAAGACTCTATTCGGTGGAGAAAAAGGGGTACATCATGAGCGACAGGGTCATCAAGAGCGAGGCCGAGTGGCGCAGGCAGCTGACCCCGGAGCAGTATTACGTCACCCGGGAGAAGGGGACGGAGCGGGCATACTCCGGTGCCACCTGGAACAATCACGAGAAGGGGATCTACCGCTGCATCTGCTGCGGCAACGACCTCTTCAGCTCTGAGCAGAAGTACGAATCGGGGACGGGCTGGCCCAGTTTCTGGCAGCCGATCGCCCCGGAGAACGTGACGACGAGGGCGGACAACAGTTTCCTGATGAAGCGGACCGAGGTTCTCTGCAGCCGGTGTGATGCCCACCTCGGCCACGTCTTCGATGACGGGCCCAAGCCGACCGGCCTGCGCTACTGCATGAATTCGGCCGCCATGCAGTTCGTCAAGACGCCATGACGAAGGGGAGACTGCTCCTCGCCGGCATGCTGGTCCTGGCGATCCTGCTCTTTTTCTGGTTCGACCTGGGGCGGTTCCTCTCCCTGGCGGCGCTCAAGGAGAATCGCCAGGCTCTCCTCGAGTACCATGCCGCCCACCCCCTGGCCCTGGTCGCAGGGTTCATGGCACTCTACGTCATCCAGACCGCGCTCTCCCTTCCCGGTGCGGCGATCATGTCCCTCGCGGCCGGTGCCATCTTCGGGCCGGTGGAGGGGACGGTCTACGCCGTCGCCGCCGCGACCTGCGGCGCAACCCTGGCGTTCCTGGTAACCCGTTACCTGCTCCACGATGCGGTGCTGCGCAGGTTCGGAGCGACCCTCGAAGGGGTCAACCGCGAGCTGGAGGAGCGGGGGCTGGGCTACCTTCTCTTCCTCCGCCTCGTGCCGGTCTTCCCCTTTTTCCTCGTCAACCTCGCTGCCGGGCTTACCCGCCTCCCCCTGCGCACCTTCGTCGCCGGCACCTTTGTCGGCATCATTCCCGGCGGGTTCGTCTATGTGAATGCCGGGGCCAGTCTTGCCACGATCACCGCCCTCTCCGGCATCGCCTCCCCCCGGGTCCTTGTCTCGTTCACGCTGCTCGGCCTGTTTGCCCTTGTCCCGGCCATCTACGGCAGATGGCAGGAAAAGGGGGGGGGGCGCTGATGGGTTCGTGAGCCGGAGTCCACGGCCGGCCGGCAGCGATTGCCGGTTTGACGAACGGGAGGGAAAGGTGCTAGTATGCCCCACGATGTGAACCGGACCCCGGGCTGGGGAGCCTCTGGCCGGGGTAGCGAGCGAAAATTTTGCTGCGAAAGGATCAATCCATGGGTGTTTGGCGATACGCGGTTCTTCTGGCCATCCTGGCCCTTGCCGGTTGTGCTGCCGTCGGCACGTCGCCCCGGGGCGGCGAGCTCCCCATCGAAAGGGCGGCGGTCAAGCTGCATGTGGACGTGCAGGACGGCGGCTACAGGATCGTCTCCACGGAGACCCTGAAAAAGTTGCTTGACGAGGGGATGAACCCGACCATACTGAGTACCCTGCCGCTTGAATCTGACAGGGCGCTGGGCACCCTTCCCGGGGCACTCAACGCTCCCATGGCCAATGCCGAAAAGGAGATCACCACCGACTCCGTATCGAACCTCCTCAAGGTGGCCGGCAACGACAAGAACAGGCCCATCGTCGTCTACTGCGGTTTTGTCGGCTGCAGAAGGAGCCACCACGCGGCCAAGTACCTGACCGAGTGGGGGTACAAGAACGTTTACCGCTACCCGGGGGGGATAACCGCCTGGAAGGAAGCCGGTTATCCGGTGGTCAAGCTTCCGCCGGCCATATAGGCGCGGCGGGCAGGAACGTCATGCAAAAAGGCCTTTGCGGTTGTCCGGACCGCAAAGGCCTTTTTCCGTTTCCACGGGGGGACACCGGGATTTATCCCGGGGCGGCCGCTTACGCGCAGCTGCCGCCGCCACCCCTGCCGAAGCCGTGCTCCCGCAGCCACTCGTTGATCATCCCCGAGGCACACCCCACCCCCGCATCCACGCTGATCGCTTTCACGGGACAGTTCAGGGCGCAGGCCCCGCACTCCATGCAGTCGTCCCTCTCCCGGATGCCGGCCTTCTTCCCTTCCCGGGCGAATACCTGGTGGGGGCAGACCTCGAGGCAGCGGCCGCAGCCGATGCAGACCTCCTGGTCGAGCCGCACTGTGGCCACGTTCTTCAGGTAGTGGAATCCCCGCATCAGGCCAGACCTCCCAGGATGAGGAGCAGCCCGGCCAGCGCCAGGGCGGATGCCATGGCCGGCAGGCCGAGGCGCATCTCCTTCCTGACCCCGGAGCGGGAGGTGAAGGGGGTGCAGCCGGTGAAGTTGAGGGTGTAGAAGGCGCTGACCGCCGGCAGGGCCAGGAGGGAGGCGATGACGAGCGGCAGGCTCCAGGAGGGGCCGCCGGCCAGGCGGTAGAAGCAGAAGGCCCAGGCAAGGCCGGCGAAGGTCCCCTTGAGGGCGAAGCTGCGGGTCGGCAGCAGGGGGAGGAGCAGCGGGCCGGCGACGATGCCGGTCAGGGCCGCACCGACCAGGCCAAAGGCAAGGGCGATGCCGGCATCCGGGCCGGCAACGATCCACCCGACGAGGAGCAGCGCTGCCGCGGCAGGCAGGATCGTCTTCATGGCAGACACCACCTCGACCGGGATCAGCACGAGCCGCTCGTACCATGAGAAGGTCTGTTCCCTCATGGCCGGGGTGGTAACCATGCCGTTGTCCAGGTAGGCCGGGAGGTCACGGGCGCGAATGGCGGCATAGCTGACGGTAAAGCCGGAGCGGGCCGCCACCTGGTGGGCCGCGACCCCCGCGGCGCCCAGGATCGGCAGGATGAGGCGGCGGTGGCTTACCACCCGGGCGAGGCCGGTGGCAGCCACCCGCCGAACGACTTCGCCGGTGCCGAAGGTCCCCTTGCCGGCGGCGCACCAGACGTTGATGCCGTAGGTTTCCAGCACCAGCAGCCAGATGTCGCGCCCGGCCAGGGCCCGGCGGATGATGTCGAAGGTCATCCGGTAGTTGGCGGTGACCACCACCGGGTCGTCGGGGGTGGGATGACCGATGGCATAGAGTCCCGGGGGGACGATGAAGCTGTTACGGCCGATTCCCCAGCGCACCTTCCAGGCGCCGAGCCGCTCCCGCCAGCCGGTGGACGTGGCGATGCGAGCCACCCGCCCTGCCGGTGTCTCCAGCCATTCGACAAATCCGGGGGACGTTTCGCTGATCTCTCCGCCGCCGGCGGAGGTGGGGGGGCCTCAGCAGGGGGGCTTGTCAGTGT
>CALMBF010000172.1 GCA_937860145.1 uncultured Geobacter sp. | reverse complement strand
AGGGTCGGCGTCTGGCCGTAGCTCTTCACGACATCGGAGGCGGTCACCGTGAGGGGCGCCGGGGTGACGGTCAGGGCGCCGTCAGTGTAGGTGATGGTGTAGTTGCCGGCGCTGAAGGTGCCGCCGGTGGCACTGCCGGCGGTGATGGCGTAGGGAGTGCCGGAGACCCCGGCCGTCGCCGCCGTCCCGGCGCTGGCGAGGGTCACGCTGCCGATGGTCTCGCCGTTCTGCAGCCCGCTGCTCGTGAACGCCGTCAGGGTCGGCGTCTGGCCGTAGCTCTTCACGACATCGGAGGCGGTCACCGTGAGGGACGCAGGCGTGACGGTCAGGGCGCCGTCAGCGTAGGTGATGGTGTAGTTGCCGGCGTTGAAGGTGCCGCCGGTGGCACTGCCGGCGGTGATGGCGTAGGGAGTGCCGGAGACCCCGGCCGTCGCCGCCGTCCCGGCGCTGGCGAGGGTCACGCTGCCGATGGTCTCGCCGTTCTGCAGCCCGCTGCTCGTGAACGCCGTCAGGGTCGGCGTCTGGCCGTAGCTCTTCACGACATCGGAGGCGGTCACCGTGAGGGGCGCCGGGGTGACGGTCAGCGTGCCATCCACCGCTGTAATGTCATAACCGTCCTGGGTCGAATACAGGCCGGCGGCGGAGATGGCGTAGGTGCCGACATTGGTGCCGGAGCTGCCGACACTCCCGAAAATCTTGCCGGTATCGGCACCGGCGGGGTCGGTGGTGTAGGCCGTGGTGCTGCTGTAGGCCTGGCCGTTGTAGGTCTTGCCGGCATCTGCCGCGGTGATGGTGAGGGGGGTGAGGAAGCTGCGCAGAAGCGGCATGGTGGTGCCGTCATAGATACGCCATACGGTGCCGGTGCCGCCGCTTGCATCGATGTCCCAGCCGGCGCCGGCGAACGTGCTCAGGGTTTTCAGTTCGCCGGTCGTCTTGCCGGTGCCGAAACCGTTATCCAGGGCGAGGTTCGTGTTGACCGTCCTGTCCCAGAACGATGCATTGATGGATGAGCCGGAGCCATACCCGACGACCCCGCCGACGTAGCTGCTGCCGGTAACCGCGCCCGCGGCGAGGGTATTGGTAATGGTATTGCCATTGTCGAAGCCTATCAGACCGCCGACATAGCCATTGCCCGTTACCGGCCCCGTGGCGTAGCTGTTGTCGATAGAGGAGTTGCTCCCGTTGTTGCCGACCAGGCCGCCGACGGTGGAGCTGTTTGTGGCATCCCCCGTGACCGCACCGGTGGCGTAGGAGGTGGTAATGGTGTTGCCATAGCCATAGGCATAGCTGTTCCCCACCAGGCCGCCGATGTTGGTGCCGTAGGCACCTGCCGTCACGGTCCCGGTGGCATAGGACCTGGAGACAAGGGAACTCCCGTACCCCCCCGACCTGATATCGCCTACCAGCCCGCCGACGTTGCTGTTGCCCGTTACCGCGCCCGTAGCATGGGAATCCGTAATGGTGATGTCGAAGCCGTATCCCACCAGACCACCGATATTCTGACCGTTGCTGGCGTCCGCCGTCACCGCACCGGTGGCGTAGGAATTGGTTATGGTGCTGGTGTTGCCGTATCCCACCAGGCCGCCGACGTTGCTGGCACCGGACACCGCACCGGCAGCATGGGAATTGGCAATGGTGTTGCCGTTATCGTAGCCTACCAGGCCCCCCACATAGCTGTTGCCCGTTACCGGACCCGTGGCGTAGCTGCTGTCGATAGGGGAGTTGCCGTTATTGTTCCCCACCAGACCACCGATGTTCTGACTGCTGGTCCCGTCCGCCGTCACCATGCCGGTCGCGTAGGAAGTGGTGATTCCATAGCCGGCGGTATAATTGTTCCCCACCAGACCACCGACACTATCGCTGTAGGATCCTGCCGACACGTTGCCCGTAGCATGGGAACCGGTGATGGACCCGCCGTCATTGCGCCCCACGAGGCCGCCGACATTGGAACTGGCGTTGCCTGTTGACACCGCACCGGTCGCGGAGGATGCAGTGATAGAACTGCCATTGCCGTAGAGATACCCGACGAGGCCGCCGACATTTTGGCTGCCATACCCCGCCGTAATCGCTCCGGCAGCATAAGAACCGCTGATTGCACTGTACCAGCCGTACCCCACCAACCCACCGATATGGGAGCTGTAATCACCTGCCGTTACCGTCCCGTCCGCATGGGAATTGGTAATGGTGTTGCCGTTATCGTACCCCACCAGGCCGCCGACATAATTGCTGCCTGTTACCGGCCCCGTGGCATAGCTGTTATCGATGCGGGAATTACGGTCGTTGTACCCGACCAGTCCGCCGACATTGGAACTGTACGTGCCTGCCGTCACGGCTCCAGAGGCATTGGAATCAGTGATGGAACCGCCATATGTATACCCCACCAGGCCGCCGATGCTGGAGCTGTACGTACCTGCCGTCACGGCTCCAGCGGCAGAGGAACCGGTGATGACGATGCCGGAACCGTAGCCCAGGCCATACCCCACCAGCCCCCCCACGCCCCGTGTATTATCGCCGGCGGTGACCGTCACGGAGGCATGGGAGTTGGTGATGGTGCTGCCGCCATAGTCGTACCCCAGCAGACCGCCGACACCGGTTGCATAGTTACCCGCAGAAACCGTGCCGGTCGCAAAGGAGTTGCTGATCGTGGTGTACCAGCCGTACCCCACCAGTCCGCCGACCTTGCCATAACCGGTCACGTTGAGGTTGGGGAGACCCACATTGCGCAACGTGCCGTAGTACGCTGCACCGAACAGCCCCTGGTTGTTCGAGCCGGGGCGGTTGACCGTCAGGTTGCTGACGGTATGGCCGAGGCCGTCGAAGGTGCCGGTGAATGCACCGTACGTGCCGATCGGCAGGAAGCCGGCCCCACCGTCCCATCCCGCCGTGGCACCGGCATCGATGTTGGCACCGAGGGCGTAGTAGCCGGAAAGATTGCCGTTGATCCCCTGCAGGTCGGTGCCGGTGGTGCTGGTATGCTCACTGCCGGTGCCGACCAGGGCGGGATCGGTCAGATCCGTGATGACGGTATAGGGGTTGCCGTTGACGGTCAGGAAACCGCTGCCGGAGCGGGGGGTCACCCCGTCGGACTGGAGGAAATCCACCCGTCCGGTGAACCCCAGGCCGTCCGGTGTCATGCCGACGTTGACCTTGCCGCTCCCCGGTTCGAGGTCAAGGGCGGCATAGGTACCCGGAGTGCCGCTGGTATCCAGAGCTCCTGCGGTCATGACGGCGTTGATGTTGATATCGCCGCCCGTGGTCTGCAGCGTAAGCGTATTGGCGTTCCAGGCAACGTTCTCGTTGACAGAGATGCTGTTGTCCGCCTGGATCGTGCGGTTCGTCGTGGCGAGCGAGTCCGAGACACTGGCGCCGCTCTCGTCGACCCCGATGGTGAAGTCGGTGGGATCCAGCAGCCACATGCCGGTCTTCCCCTGTGCCGCGCGGGTATCGACCTTCGCACCGTCACCGACTTTCACCCGGCCGCCGGAGGTCTCCACGAAACCGCCGTCTCCCCCCTGGGGGGCAGAGGCGTCAAGCGTACCCCCCACGACGGTTTGGCCATGCTCCATGTCGGAGAGGAGCAGGATACGGCCGGCCTTCTCCTGCAGGGTCCGGGCCTCTATGACGCCGCTGTTGTTGACCACCGCGCCGGTCAGGGCGTCGGCTGCCTTGGCGGTCATTACCACCAGCCCCCCATCGGCCCGGATCAGCCCCTTGTTCTCCGCCAGTGCATCCACCGCCCCCTTGTCAACGGTGTAGGTGATCAGGCCGTCACCCGTGAAGTCGAGCGACACCTGGTTCCCCGCTGCCAGGGCCACGCTGCCGCCGCCGGCGGTGATGGCCCCCTCGTTGGTGACCCTGGGGGCGATCAGGGCCACCACCCCGCCGGGCATGGCATTGATGGTCCCCCGGTTCAGGACGGCACCGGCATTGCCGGGATTGGTGAACGTGTACTTTCCGGCCAGGAAATCGGTGTCAAGCATGGAGAGGCTGGAGGCAACGATTCCTCCCACGTCCACCCTCGCCGTCTGCCCGAAGATGATGCCGGCCGGGTTGAGCAGGAAGACGTTGCCGTTTGCCGAAAGCGAACCAAGGATCTGGCTCGGGTTCTGGTCATTGATCCGGTTCAGGGCCGTTGCGGTGCTGCCGGGCTGGATGAAGCGCACGCCGGCGTCCTGACCGATATTGAAGCTGTTCCAGTTGGCTATCATCTGCGGGGTGGTCTGGTTGACAACCATCTGGTTGCCGCTGGTGGCAATGGTGCCGCTGCCGGCGGTTATCGTCCCCCCCGTGGGCAAGGCGCCGGGATCCAGAGCGAACGCGGCTCCCGAGGCAGCCAGCAACGCGGCCAGGGTGAGGGCACCGACGGTTGTCGCCGGGCAGCAGCCCCTGGCAGCGACCTTCTCGGCAACGACGACCCATTTTTCCTTGGCCTTGGACCAGATCAGACGATAGATCTTGTTCATGGAGGTGCTCCTTTTGCTCGCTGTACACTACACTTCATGGAGTGGCTAATAGTAGATCATCCCCTGGAGCCAGAAGCGGTTTTCATCGCTTCTGCCGTCGGCATTCCTGTCGCTGGTGCTCCTGCCGGGATTGTCGCCGATGGTATGGGCCCAGCTGGCCCTGAGGCTGAATATGCCGCCATAGAGATAGGCAAACCCCATGCCGCCACCCTGGAGCCAGTAGCTGTTCCGGTCGGTTGCAGTGGCAATCGAGTTGGGCCAGGTCTCCTTGTGCAGGGTGATGTAGCCGGCGTCATAAAAGCCGCTCAGCTGGAGCCCCCCCCACGCGGGGGGCAACGGCAGGTCGTAGCGCAGATCGGCGTTCAACAGGTGCCCTTCATCGCCGGAAGCCTCGCCGACCGGATAGGCACGTACCCCGTAGGGGCCGCCCAGGTTGAATTTTTCGCTGGTGTCCAGGTTGTCGAGAGCGAACTGGGCACTCCAGGAAAGGTTGACCGTGACCCGGTCAGCCAGGCGCTGCAGGCGGGCCAGGCCGAGGTTGAAGCGGGTGTACGCCCCTTCGGTCTTGGTGATGGCGATATCGGCGATGTCCTCGTCAAGGGTGCCGGTGGTGACGCCGGCGTTCCAGGTGGTGTAGCCCCCCCCCAGAAGGGTGTCGTATCTGTCGCCGCTGAGACCGATGGTGCCACTGTGGAGTTTCTTGTCGCGGATGTCGACATCGGCGGCGCTGTCGGTGAGGGACTTGAATTCGTAGCCGAGGGACGCGGTCACATTGGCGGTGCGGCTGCGCAGCAGGGGGTAGCTGACGCCGGCATCAACGGTGTGCCCCTGGCCTTCGGCATCGAGGGTGGAGAGGCCGTCGATCAGCTCGTAGCGCATGCCGGTATAGGCAAGGTTCCCCTTGAGCCCGGTGGTAGTGAGGGGGAAGGCGTAGGCGGCCCGTCCCTGGGTAAATCCCTCGGCTCCGGTCAGGAGCAGGGAGAGCTGGTCACCGTAGCGGAAGGGGTCGTTGACGTTGAGCATGCCGCTGCCGCGCCAGCTGCCGGTGAAGCGGTTCCCCTGGTTGTCGCCGAAAATGGCTCCGGAGAGGAGCGGTCCTTCTGCGACATCGAGCTGGATGCCGGTCGTGCCGGGGGTGGCTCCAGCCGCAAGGGAGGCCTTGGCGGTTACCCCGGGGAGGTCGTTCATAAGCAGGACAGAGCGTTCCAGACACCGTTCGTTCAATGGCTGGCCGGGACGGATTGCTTGCCCGGCCATGCCACGGATAGTCTCTTCACGTAGGCGGGCAGTGGCATCACGCCTGATGGTCAGGCTGCCGTCATGCTTCCCCTGGATGACCGAGATTTCGATCACGCCGGAGGTGACATCCTGCTTGGGGAGGTACGCCCGGGCCAGGAACCATCCCTTCCCCTTGAGGTGGGCGGTGACCTTCCCTGCCAGCCCCTGCAGGTCGCTGAAAGCGAGGGACTTCCCGACGGCATCGGCCAGCAACTCCTGCAGCTCGCTCTCCGTCGCAAGCCCTTCGTACCCGCTGAACCTGAAGCCGGTGACGGTGATGCGGACGCCGGCGTCGGCCAGGGGGGGGCGCACTTTTTCAGCCTCGGGCTGGGGCAACTGCTGGGGTATCTGCCTCTGGGGCTGTTGTTCGCGTAACAACTGGCCGGCATCGGGCTGAGCGGCGAGGATTCTGCCCGGGAGGGCAGCCATCAGGAGTGCCAGGAAAACAGCTGGTTTATTCATATCAATACCTGCCTGTCATGGGGATTATCAGGAAGATGGCCGGGAACCAATATAGTTGAAGCGGCTGTAAAATAAAATAATTTTTATGGCCGTCAACCTGATGACCGGGGCAGTTCATGGGAAAAGGGAGGGGGATGGCTATAATCGGGGTTGGCAGAAAATAAAAAGCACCTACAGGTGAACCTGTAAGTGCTTGTCTTTTATGGCTGGGGTGCGAGGATTCGAACCTCGGAATAACGGAGTCAGAGTCCGTTGGTTCTAACCACCTAGAATGCAAGAGATATTGTCTACTATCTGCTTACACTCTACCCATAAACTATGGCTAATATCTCTTGAATATGAGTCAAAAACTAAACCTCATAGTACCAAACGTATACCCATAGTTCAAGAGTCAATACATCCTTATTCCAATGCCTTAACAGCTTGTACCAGTTTCACAGGAGACAAATGAGCATACCTTTCCGTAACCTTTATGCTGCTATGCCCCAGCCACTCTTTCACCACATACAAATCTACCCCAGCGTTCACTAGCCTACTGGCACAGGTATGCCTCAGACTATGAGGCACATACTCCTTATCTCCTTCCAGATGCATCATAGCTCTCAGCCATTTCCAGACATTCTCTACCTGCCATAGCTTATAGGGAAATGGCCTTTCAGGATTACTTATCTGCCTGCCCTCCAGTATGCCTTTAGCTCTCGCAGTCAATGGAACTGAGCGGGCTTTATCATTCTTCGATTTCCAGACAGTAAGCAGATTACTGGTGAAATTGATATTGTTCCTGTAGGTGCTGTCCAGTGCTTCAGACACTCGTAATCCTGTATCTATGAGCACAATCAGAAGGTCTGCAATATCTGGATAGATTAGCCTGTGCTTGCCATTAGGAGCATTGCGTAACAGCTCCTGCATCTGTGTCAATCGGCATTGAATTTTGACCCACCATAGGCGTGTTTTTTGACCCACCC
>CALMBF010000171.1 GCA_937860145.1 uncultured Geobacter sp. | reverse complement strand
CCCCAAGGGGGCGACCGGGGTCGGGGTGAGGCTGCTGGTGGAGTACCTGCGCCGGGAGTGCCGCGACTGATCACCTCGGTGCTACCCGGGGATGAGGTGCAACAAAAAAAGCCCGCTGGTGCGGGCTTTTTTTATGGTGGTGCCGGGGATGCGGCCTACTAGGCCTTGGCGGCCCCTTTGGTCCCCTTGGCCGGCTTTGCGGCCTTGGCTGCTTTGGCGGGCTTGGCAGCCTTGAGGTTGGCCATGCGGGTTTCCCGGGCCTTGGCGAGGATGTCGGTCATCCCCCGCTCTTCGGCAGCCTTCCTCCTGGACTCGGAAAAGCTCTTTGCCGCCAGTTTCTGGCTGCTCTTGATGCCGAACTGCTTGCGGTACTGTCCGGGGGTGAGCTGGTGAGCGGTTGCCAGGTGTTTCTTCAGGGTCTTGAACCCCCCTTTGCCGCAGACCATGCAGATCACTTCGTCTTTCCTGAATGCCTGCTTGATGGTAAGCGCAGGCGCTTTGGACTCCTCCGCCAGCTGCTCGGCAGCACTCTCCACCGCCTGGCCACCTTCGAGGTTCTTCAGGGCCTTGTGCACCGTCTGCAGCTCCTGGACAAGCTGGTCGGTGGTCATGGTGGTGTTTGATGCGTGGGCGGAAACGATTTCGGTTACCAGTTCCAGAATTGTTTTCATCTTTGTTCTCCCCTGTTGTTTAATTGATACCCTGTGCGTAGAGTGCATACTTTCTGTCTTCTTCAAGGACATGGTGCAGGAGCCATTTGCCGAGAAAGACAATCATCGATTTAGTCAATTCGATTTCATTTCCTTCATACGCCTGTTGCATCTCTTTCAGTTTAAAGATGAACATGGCGTGCAGCTCAATATGTTCCTCTCGTTCAAAATACTCGATCCGCCGCATGTAATCCTCTTCGGCAGTGAAATGGTATTCCGCGTAGTCGAACAGCTCTCTGATCTTTGGCTGGATACAATCGACGGTGTCGATGCGAAGGCAGTTGTCATAGATGCTGTTGACAATATCTATGAGGATCTTGTGGTGCTGATCGAGCTCAGCCACATTCACCGAGTATTCATCCTTCCAGTTGAAGAGCGGCATAAACAACTCCACAAAATAGTGGCGGGCTGCTTGTATGTATGGACAAATTTGTTGAATTATCTTCTGTTTTTTTTATTTGTCAACAGATGAATTGATAATATGTCAGTTTTCAGGCAACACTTGTCAAGATGTGTGAAAAAAAGTTCAGTCCATTTCACTACGAAGCCGGCTCCCTGCCGGAGTCCTGCCGGTACATCGTGCAGTATCTGCCGGAGCTTCATGAAGCATCATTGAAAAAAAGAAGGCCACTGCTATACTTGCTGCGATAAACCTGCACGTTGACGTCCCGTCCGCAGGCCGATACCGGAGATCCCATGGAGTTCGAGTGTTGCTGGTTCAATTCAGGCCGCAGTCCGCTTGAGTGCCCCAATATCGAGGAGGGCGAGGAGTATCTCTATACGTCGCAACGGAAGAGGCTGGTGGAAAAGTGCCTCACCTGCCCCTCGTTCCGCCGCGACCTGGAGAGAATCCCGGAAGACAATGAGCTCCGTCACATCGTCTCCATTCTGCGGGAGGAGTACCTGGAGCAGCGGGGGCACCTGAATTCCCTCTCCGCCTTTCTCTCCAGCAAGAGCCGCGAGATCAAGTTCCTTCATGAACTCAGCATGGTCTTGCAGACGTCGATGGACCTTGATGAGGTCCTGTCCGTTGCCATGACAGCGATCACCTCCGGCAAGGGGTTCGGCATGAACAGGGCCTTTCTCCTCATGACCGATCCGGAACGGCGGTATCTCCGGGGGCATATCGGCGTGGGACCGCGCAATTACGAGGAGGCGTGGCAGATCTGGGATGAAGTCGACCGGAGCAACTTCTCCCTGGCCGAACTCTCCAGGCAGTTCTACAAATCCAAGCTGTCGTCGGAGAAGGCCAAGTTCCAGGATATCCTCGAACATCTGACGGTCCCGCTCCACGACGGCACCCATATCTTCAACCGCGCTCTCAGGGAGAGGCGGCCGATCCTGGTGGAGAACGCCTTTCAAAACCCCGAGGTCGATCCTGTGCTGGCCTCGACCCTCGGTGTCGACCACTTCCTGGTGATGCCGCTCATATCCCGCAACAGGAGCATCGGCATCCTCCTGACGGACAATTTCGTTACCAACAAGCTGATCACCCCCCGGGACATGCAGTCCCTGCAGACCTTTGCCTTTCCCGTGGCATTTGCCATCGAGCGGGCCTCCCTGTATGAACGGCTCCATGAAGAGGTGGAGAAGCAGGTGCAGGCCAACCAGAAGCTGCAGGAACAGCAGGAGTTGATCGTGAGGATGGAGAAGATGGCCGTGGTCGGCAGGATCACGGCGACCATCGCCCACTCGATCAGGAACCCCCTGGCCGCCATCGGCGGCTATGCCCGGGCGCTGCTGAAAAGCTCGGCCACCCTGGAGCAGAAGCGGGAGTACCTGGAGAACATCGTCGTCGAGGCGGGCCACCTTGACGAGGTGCTCCATGAAGTGCTCAGCTATTCCGATTCGCTGCATCCGGTCATGGACTACTGGGACCTGAACCAGCTTGCACTGGCGGTTACCTCCGAGCTGAAACCGCTCCTGCGGGAACGGGACATCACCCTGGACCTGAATCTCGACGCCGATCTCCCGGCGGCATGGCTCGATTACAAGCAGATCTCCTACTGCCTGAGAACCATCGTCAACCATGTGGCCACCAATCAGCCCCAGGTTGACAGGATCGAGGTCCAGACCAGCCGTGGCCATGATACGGTCACACTCTGCGTGAACGACAACGGTCTGGCGCTGACCGGCGAACTCAAGAAAGCCCTGACGACACCGTTCACCGCCATCGAAAAGCTCGGCATGGGTATCGGACTGCCGCTCTGCAAGGTCATCCTCGAGCGGCACGGCTGCTCGTTCGTCATCGAAGACCGCCCCGAGGGGGGGAACAGATACTGCATCGTCCTACAGCACAAGAAGGAGGAGAAGACTCTATGACCAGGATCCTGATAGTCGACGACGAGGCGAGCATACGGCTGCTCTATTCCCAGGAGCTGACCGACGAGGGGTACGAGGTCGATGCGGCCGGCACCATAGCCGAGGCGCTCGCCCTCCTGAAGGAGAAGAGTTATGACGTAGCGCTGCTGGACATAAAGCTCAAGAACGAAAGCGGGCTCGACCTGCTGCAGCAGCTGGTCAAGGAGCGGCACGACATGTCGGTCATCCTCTCCACCGCCTTCTCCTGCTACCGGGACGACTTCTCCGCGTGGCTGGCGGACGGCTACGTGGTCAAATCCAGCGACATGCAGGAGCTGAAGGACGAGATCAAGCGCCTCCTGGAGAGGAAGGCGCGCTGAGCAGGGTCTGTACGAAGGAGGAGAACCGATGAAAGCAGTCATCATGGCCGGCGGGTTCGGGACCCGTATCCAGCCGCTTACCAGCTCTCTCCCCAAGCCGATGATACCCCTGTTCAACCGGCCGATCATGCTGCACATCGTCGAGCTGCTGAAGAGCCACGGGATCACCGACCTGGTGATGCTCCTCTACCACCAGCCCCTTGTCATCAAGAACTTCTTCCGCGACGGCTCCGAATTCTGCGTCAAGATAACCTATGTCACGCCACTCGAGGACATGGGGACCGCCGGTGCGGTGAAGTGCGCGGAGAAATACCTGGACGAGCGGTTCGTCATCATCAGTGGCGATCTGCTGACCGATTTCAACCTGGAAAAGATCATCGCGTTTCACCGGGACCGGGGCGCCAAGGCGACCATCACCCTCACGTCGGTCAAGGACCCGCTCCAGTTCGGGGTCGTGATCACCGACAGGGAGAAGCGGATCATCCAGTTCCTGGAGAAGCCGGGGTGGGGAGAGGTCATCTCCGATACGGTCAACACGGGGATTTACGTGCTGGAGCCGGACGTGTTGCAGTACATCCCCCCGGGGGAGAACTTCGACTTCTCCCAGGACCTCTTCCCCCTGCTGCTGGCGAAGCAGGAACCCCTGTTCGGCGTGCCGGCAAAGGGGTACTGGCGGGACATCGGCAACACGGATTCCTACCGTGAGGCTCACCACGATATCTACAAGGGGAGGATCAACGTCAGGATCGACGAAGGAAAGCAGGATTTTGCCGGCAAGGACCTGCGCATCGGTGCCGACGTCCGGCTCGACAACGCCGCCAACCTTACCGGCACCGTCGTCATCGGCGACAACTCCCAGATCATCGGCCAGCCCCTCATCAGCGACACGGTGATCGGCCGCAACTGTACCATCGAAGACGGGGTTCGGCTTTCCCGCTGCGTGGTGTGGGACAACGTCTACATCAAGAAGGGGGCCAGGATCACGGACGGTGTCATCTGCAACAGCGTCGTCGTCGGTCAGGGTGTTGTCATCGAGGAGGGGGTCATCGTCGCCGAGGATACCTCCATCGGCGAGGACGCCTTCATCAAGCGCGACGTGAAGATCTGGCCGCGCAAGGTGATCGAGGCCGGCTCGACCGTGACCGGCAACCTCATCTGGGGGGAGCGGTGGCGCAAGTCCCTCTTCGAGGGGGCCATGATCAAGGGGTTGACCAATGTCGAGCTGACCCCCGAGTTCGTCGCCAAGCTCGGCTGTGCCTACGGGACAACCCTCGGCAAGGGGAGCTTCGTCCTTGCCGGCCGGGACACGGCCCTCTCCTCCCGGATGCTGAAACGGAGTTTCCTCGGCGGCATCCTCTCCGCCGGGGTCAACGTCCGGGACCTGAAGATGATCCCTCTCCCCCTGATCCGCTACAAGCTCAACACCTACGGCGAGGTGGGGGGGGTCTTCTTCCGTCAGTCCATCGACGATCCCGCCTCCACCGAGATCGTCTTTCTCGACGGTGACGGCCTCGATTTCTCCAGCTCCATGGCGAAGAACTTCGAACGGATCTTCTTCAAGGAGAATTTCCGCCGTGCCCACCATAGCGAGCCGGGGGGGATCACGGAACTCCCCCAGGTCCTGGATTTCTACCGGGAGGGGTTTCTGCGCAACATCGACCGGGACCTCCTGCGCAAGAGGAACCTGAAGGCGGTCATCGATTTCAACTACTCCTCCGTGGGACAGGTCCTCCCCGCCATCCTCAACGATCTCGGCTGCGAGGTCATTGCCCTCAACGCCTATGTGGACGAGGAGCGGGGGGCGAAAAAGGCCGAGGAGAAACCGGGGGGGCTGCAGCAGCTGGCCAAGATCGTGCAGACACTGGATGCTCATGCCGGGTTCTGGCTCGATCCGAACGGCGAGGAGATCACGCTGGTTGACAACGGCGGCAAAATATACGAACCTGCCGAGCTCATCACCCTCATGGTGACCCTGCTCCTCAAGGTGGGGGAGCGGGGGACATTCGTCTTCCCGGTCTCCGCTCCGTCGGTTGTGGAGCAGATGGTCATGGAAAACCGCTGTACGGTCGTCCGGACCAGGAACAACGACCGGGCAATGATCGAGGCCTCTCTCGCCCCGGGTACGGTCATGGCCGGCTCCATGAACGGTCAGCTGGCATTTCCCCGCTTCCAGCCGGCGTTTGATGGCATGTTCGCCATCGCGAAGGTCATCGAGCTGGTGGCCGCCACCGCCATGCCCCTCTCCAGGGCCTCGGCCGATGCGCCGCGCCGGGCTTTCCTGCAGACGAAGATCCCCTGCAGCCAGGAGATGAAGGGGGGGATCATGAGGAAGATGAGCGAGGACAGCCTGGATAAGGAAGCCACCTTCATCGACGGGATCAAGGTCCACTTCAGCGAGGACTGGCTGCTGGTCCTTCCCGACCAGTACCGTTCCTGCATTCATGTCGTCGCCGAGGCGAAGGATCCCAAGGTCGCCCGACGGATGCTGGACGAATACACCCACAAGGTAGAAGGGTGGAAAAAGGAGCTGCAGTGACGGCAGGAGCGAGGTTCGGGGAGCGAGGGACGAGACACACCTCCCCCGGACCGGTCTGCCCCTTGTGTCTTTAACCGTGAGCCCCGGATCTTATGAAACAACCCATCGACATAATCCTCCTCTGGCACATGCACCAGCCATACTACAAGGATCCCCTGAAGGACGAATATATCCTCCCCTGGACCTATCTCCATGCCGTCAAGGACTATTACGACATGGCGGCAGTTGTCGACGAGGTCCCCGGCGCCCGGGCGGTCTTCAATTTCGTCCCCTCCCTGCTGGAACAGCTGGAGGATTATGCCTCCGGAAGTGCCGTTGATCCCTTTCTGCAGCACGGCAGGATGAATCCCGCCGACATGGGGGATGAGCAGCGCCTCTTCGTCATCAACAACTTCTTCGCCGCAAACCGGCAGCGGCTCATCGAACCGAACCGTCGCTATTTCGAGCTCTTCCTCCTGGCAGGGGGAGAGGCGGGGCAGGCCGGCGAGCCGCAGCTGCGGCAGTTCCGGGACCAGGACATCCTGGACCTCCAGGTCTGTTTCTTCCTCGCCTGGACCGGCGAGGCGGCCCGGCGCCGGTACCCGGAGCTGCAGAAGCTGGCGGCAAAGGGGCGGGGCTATACGATGGACGACAAGGAGCTCCTCTTCGGCTGTCACGGCAGGATCCTGCGTGCCATAATCCCCCTCTACCGCAAGCTCCACGCCGAGGGGAAGATAGAACTCTCCGTGACCCCCTATTTCCATCCGATCCTGCCGCTTCTCTGCGACATCAAGAGCGCCGCCGTCGCCATGCCCAAGGCCCACCTCCCGGTCTCCAGCTTTCGCTGCCCGGAGGATGCCCGCAGCCAAATCGACGCGGGGATTGCCTGCTTCACCAGGGTGTTCGGGTTTCCTCCCGCGGGGAGCTGGCCGTCGGAGGGGTCGGTGAGCGACCGGGCACTGGCTGAGATCGCCGAGGCGGGGCTCTCCTGGGCGGCGACTGACGAGGGGGTGCTTTCCGCTTCCCTGGGGGGGCTCGGCATCGGTCGGGAGGCGCTCTACCATCCCTACCTGTTTGCCGGCAGGGAGAGGGACCTGGCGCTCTTCTTCAGGGATCATACCCTGTCCGACCTGATCGGGTTCACCTATACCCAGTGGGAGGAGCAGCGGGCCGTCGCCGATTTTGTCGACAGGGTCCGGGCCATCGCCACCAACGTGCATGATGCCCGGGTCGTGCCGGTCATCCTCGATGGTGAGAACGCCTGGGAGTACTACCCCGACAACGGCTACCATTTCCTCAAGGGGCTGTACGAGGCCCTGGTGGCCATGGAAGGGGTCAGGATGTCAACCTGCGGCGAGGTCATCTCAGCCGGCATCTCCCGGAGACTGCAGCATATCCATCCCGGCTCCTGGATCAATGCCAATTACGGCATCTGGATCGGTCACCCGGAGGAGAACCGGGCGTGGGACCTCCTTGCCAGGGCACGGGAGGACGCGGTGAACGGCAACGAGCGGGTCGCAGGGCTGCTCTCCCGCGGGGTGACGGACCTGGATGGTGATGACGAGGCGGTGCGGATCTGCCGGGCCCTCTTCGCGGCCGAGGGGAGCGACTGGTTCTGGTGGTACGGGGACGACCATTTTTCCCCCCACAGCGACCAGTTCGACCTCCTCTTCCGCCGGCACCTTATCTCGGTCTACCGCCTCCTGGGGGGGGATATCCCCCCCGAGCTGTACGAACCGATCAAGAAGAAGAGCCCGGCAGGATTTGTCCGCGAGCCGGCAGGGTTCATCACCCCCTGCATCACCGGGAGCGTGGGTGATTATTTCGAATGGCTGGCCGCCGGCCTGTACGACCTTTCCCGCCAGTCATCCACCATGCATTCGGCCGAAAGCGAGCTGAAATCGTTCTACTACGGCTTCGACCGGAGTGCCTTCTACTTCAGGATCGACGGCAGGCAATCCCTGGAGAGCTATCTTCGGACGGAGGACCGGTTCACCATTCTCCTCACCCACGAGAAGGAGTATCGCCTGGTCATGCATCCACCCGCCGGCTTCGGCAAGCTGCAGTGCCGGGAGGGGGGGGAGTGGCAGGACCTGGAGCATTTCTGCTCCTGGGCGATCGGCAGGATCTGCGAGGTCCAGATCCCCCTTGTCGCCCTGGGGCTGGAGCCGGGGGAGTATGTCTATACCAGCCTCGTGCACCATCGCGGCAGCAACGAACAGGGGCGGTGGCCCGCCGACTCGCCGATGAAACTGATGTACGCCGGCGGAGAGCTTGAGCTCGATACCTGGCTAATTTAACAACGGGAGCACACATGTCAGAACTGCGGTGGGATCCGCTGAAAGCACACTGGGTTATCATTGCCACGGAGCGTGGCCGCCGGCCGAGGGATTTTCACCGGGAGCCGATGGTCCCCGACAGCACGGTCTGTCCGTTCTGTTACGGTTTCGAGGGGAAGACCCCCCCTGAGCTCTTCTCCGTCAGGTCCTACGGCGAGCCGAACAGCCCCGGCTGGCAGGTGCGGGTCATCCCCAACAAATACCCGGCGCTGCGCGTGGAGGGCGAGGTGCGCAGCCGTGGCTACGGGTTGTACGACGTGCGGGAGGGGGTCGGTGCCCACGAGGTGATCATCGAGACGCCTGACCACCACCAGAGCATGGCCGATTTCTCGCCGGCCGAGATCACCAACGTGCTCTATGCCTACCGGGCGCGCATGCTCGACCTGCGGAACGATTTCCGTTTCAGGCACATGGTGCTCTTCAAGAACCACGGCTCACAGGCTGGGGCGACCCTGAGCCATTCCCACAGCCAGCTCATCGCCGTCCCTCTCACGCCGCCGGTGGTGGCAAAGGAGCTGCGGATCTGCCGGGATTTTTACAGCAGTCACGAGCGGTGCATCTTCTGCGATCTGATCGAGTTTGAAATCAAGGAGGGGGTACGGGTTGTGCGGGAGACCGCCGACTATCTGCTGGTGACACCGTACGCAGCCTGTTTCCCGTTCGAGCTGCGCCTCTACCCCAAGCACCATGCCCACGACTTTGCCCTTCTGGGGGACCGGCAGCTGGCGGAACTGGCCATCATCATGAAGGACATGCTGCAGAGGATCAAGGTGGTGCTGAACGACCCGGCGTACAACTTCATCCTGCATACGGCCCCGCCGGCCCAGTCTCGCCCGGGAAAGCCCGACTACTGGGGTTCGATCCGCTATGACTACCACTGGCATATCGAGCTGGTCCCCCGGCTGACCCATATTGCCGGTTTCGAGTGGGGGACCGGGTTCTACATCAATCCGACCTCCCCCGAAGATGCGGCCGCTTTCCTCCGGGAGGCGGAGGTGTCCTGATTCCAATTCCATAACATATCAAGGCCCTATCTTCGTTGGCTCGCCACCGGCTCCTCAGCGTACTCTCGGTACGCCTCCGTCGCCGCCTTGAAATCATCCTTGATCTGGAATCGTAATAGGCTGCCGCGGCAGTGTGACGGCATGAAAAAAGCCCCCGGGTTTCCCCGGGGGCTTTTGTGTCAGTGCTTCTTCTGTTCGTGCTTGCCGCCGCCGGCGACGTCATCCTCGCCGATCCTGTGGCATTCGCTGCAGTTTGTCTTGACCAGTTCGTCGCCGATGTCGACCGGGTGGACGAACTCCTTCGGCTTGCTGCCGGCGGGGATGTTCTCCTGGGTCTGGTTCAGCAGGGTGTGGCAGATCTTGCAATCCTTGGAAATGATCTTGCCGTTGGCTGCCTTGTGCTTGCCGTCATGGCAGCGGAAGCAGCCCGGGGTGTAGAAGTGGCCGAGGTTGCTCGGGTAGGTGCTCCAGGAGACCTTCATCTCGGGGAAGAAGTTCCTGCTGTAGATGTCCTTGATCTGCTCGACCGCCTGGGTGATGGCTGCCGCCTTCTCCTTGGCGATGGCCGGATACTCCTTGGCATAGTAGGCGGGGATGGCGCTGGCGATTGCCGCATGGGCTTCCTTGGTGTTCTTGTACGGTTTCTCCAGGATGTCGACCGCGATCTTCTTGATGAACGGCAGTGACCGGTCGATCTTGCCGGTGACGAACTTCATGTCCATCTCCTCACCCGGGGCGTGGTAGATGTGGGTCGGCCGGTTGTGGCAGTCGGTGCAGTCCATGAGGCGCTTGTTGGCCTTGGCCAGCTCATCCTTGGAGATGGGGTTTTCCGTGGTGAAGTATTCGGTTACCGCGCCGTCCGCCTCTTTCACGGCGACGTAGGGGATGTCGTTACGCTTCCTGTCCTTGGCGACGAAGGTGACCTCCTTGCCGATGTGCCAGTGGATACCCTTGGTGTTCGGCCCCTTGGGATTGGCGCCGATATGGATCAGCATGTCGATCTCCCGGGGGGTGTTTTCCTGGTTGGGAGCATAGTGATAGAAGATCTTCTGGCGGCCGACGTAGAACTTCTCCGGCCAGTGGCAGTGTTCGCAGGTATCCCGGGCGGGGCGGAGATTCTCGATGGGGGTCTCGATGGGGGTCGGGAACGAGTGGGTGAGGACCGCGTAGACCTGGCGCAGGCCGGAGATCTTGGCCTTCACGTACCACTGGGCGCCGGGGCCGACGTGGCATTCGACGCACTTGACCTTGGCGTGGGGGGAGTTGCTCCATGCGGTATGCTCCGGGCTCATGACCTGGTGGCAGAGCTCGCCGCAGAAGTTGGTGGACTCGGTGAACTCGAACCCTTTCAGGGAGGCGACGCCGACGATGACCGCAAAGACGATGGTGGCGACGACGAAAAAGATGGTCAGTTTCAGTTTGAGGGGGTTGTTGAGGTCGAGTACCGGCAGCTTCTGGATCTCGGTGATACCCTTGCTGCGCAGCCGCGTACGGACGATCCAGCCCCCGAGTGGGACCAGGAGGAGGCCGAAGATGAGGATACCCGGGAAGGCGAAGTAGACGAGGAGTCCCATGTAGGGATTTTCGATCCCGGTAAACATCTCGATTGCCAGGAATGCGATGATCAGCACCGTGCCGAGGATTGCAAAGACAAAACCGGCCAAGCTGATCGGGTTGAAAAGATAGGATAAAATCCTCTTTCTGGTGTCCGACATACTACCTCCCGCGACTGTTTATTAATGGCTTGCTGATTGAAAATGAAAAAAATACCGTCTCCGGAGGGTATTTGTCAAATTAAAATATTGTTTGAATTCACTTGGTTCAGGAGGGTACATAAAAAAAGGGCTGCCGAATGGCAGCCCTTTTTTTATAATGTGTGGCTGGTTTAATTAATGGCTGCCGCCGCCGATGAACGCGATGATCATCAGCAGGAGCAGGCCCAGGCCGGTGAAGAGGGCCACGAAGCCGAACCCTTTGACGATGAAGTCATAGGCCACGCCGCTGGTACGCTTGGCGGCAAACGATTCGGTGACACCTTCCTGCTCGTAGCGCTTCCACTGGTCGCCACGCTCCTCGATCATCTCCTCCTTGGAGATCTGGCCGTTGAAGATGACGAAGTCCATGGGGAACTTCTCCGGCCGTCCGTGGGTGTTGAAGAAGTGGACGGAGAAGATGAACCCGGTGGCCAGGAGCGCCTCGTCGGAGTGGACGATGGTCGCCACGTTGAACGCCCAGCCGGGGAGGAAGGAGCCGAAGAGCTCGGGGAACCAGAGCATCAGGCCGGAACCGCCGATGGCGAACATACCCCAGAAGACCGCGATGAAGTCGAATTTCTCCCAGTAGGTCCAGCGCTCGAAGGTCGGCTTGGGTGCCTTGAAGAGGAACCATTTGACCATGCCGATGACATCGGTGATGTCACGGAGGTTCGGGCAGAGGGAGTCGGGTCCGAAGAGCCGCTGGAAGAAGTTCCCCTTGACCTTCTTGCTGAAGAAGAGGAAGTTGACGCTCATGACCAGGGCCATGCCGAAGTAGACGAAGGTGATGCCGGCGCAGACCCGGTGCCAGAGTCCCGCATTGGCGGAGCCGCCGTACATCTTCATCATGAAGACGGCCCAGGGCTGGTCGCTGAACTTGAGGGGGAGGCCGGTGAGGGAGAGGCCGAGGAAGCTGGTGATGACCAGGATGTGCATGAAGATGTGGATACGGTTGAAGCGGCGGTACTGCTTGTGTGCCTCGGGCACGGCATGGTGGCCATGGCCGTTCTGCAGGGCCTCGGCCTTCTCCCGGTTCTCCACGAAGCCGCGGAACATCCAGAGGAGGGTGTGGATCCAGAACACGGTGAATGTGCCCAGCAGCAGGCCGGTCATGCCGACGAAGGTATAGAAGAGGATCGGGTATTTTTCCCGGTCATGCTCGCCGTGGGCGTAGAACTTGGCGAAGAGCGGCGTTGCCTTGGGATGGCAGGTGGCGCACATCTTCACCAGGTTGTTCGGGTGCAGGACCGAGTTGGGGTCGCTCTTCGGGAGGATGGAGTGGGCGGTGTGGCAGTCGGCGCACCCCGCGACCTTCTCCGGGAAGCCGAGGCGGTAGTTCTTGCCGTGGTAGCTGGACATGTAGGATTTCACGGCAACGGTGGTCACGTTGTTCTTCTTCATCAGCTTTTCGTCCGCATGGCACTTCAGGCAGACCTTGGTGTGGAACTCCCGCTCGTCGTGGGACCCTTTGGGTCCGAGCGCCTTGATCTCGTGCAGGTTGTGGCAGTCGTGGCAGGCGGCCGAATCCTGGTTGCCGGCGGCAACTCCCTTGCCGTGGACCGAATTGCGGTAGACCGCCTCCTTGTCGTGGCACTTGATGCACTTGGCCACGGCGATCCGCTTATCCTTTTTCCAGTGTGTCGCCGTGTGGATGTCGGAGTGACAGTCGGCGCAGCGCACCCCTTTCTGGACGTGGACGCTGTTGTAATGTTCGGCGTTTTCCTTCTTGTGGCAGCGTTCGCAGGCTACCTTGTGGACCTTGGTCTCACCGCGCATGTGCTTGGCAAGGTCGGTGATCTCAACGTGGCAGCTCGTGCAGGCGTTCTTGCCGTGGACCGAAGCGGCGAACCCGCTGATGGAGATCTTTTCCCTGTGGCAACCGAGGCAGGTCGCCGGATCGATGGCCATCCCCTGCTCGGCGAACGCGGGGACGGCAACTGTTGCCAGCAGTAACAGCAGGGGGATGAGGCGTGAGATGAATCTGGGCATATACTGCTCCTCTTTCTATGTTGTCATGGTGTGAGGGGTGAACCTTGTGTGGAAACCGGCATCGTACCGTGATGCCAGGGCTGACCGGTCGGCAGGGGGGGGCCCGGCTCGGGGAGGGGTCGGCCCACGGGGAAACGGCCATGCCCAGGGGGGTCAACGACAGGAATGCGATAATGCAGCTGAGGTTTTCCCTGAAGGAAATGACGGGGGGGAGGGCCGCGAAAAACTCGAAGCTTTCCAGGGTAAGGCTCAAGGGTGACGCGTGGAATGAACTCCGTGCGTCGTGGTAGGAATTCTGCTGATGGTAGTGGCACTGTACCGCCGTCTGGACCAGCAGAACAGCGCCCGAGAGTGTCAGAAGCAGATAATAATGAAACGAGCCTAGCGACATCCGGCAGTTCCTTAGGAACGTTTATAATGAGGATGCAAATTATAGCAGCGCTAATTTAGCTGCAACAATTAAAAAAAGCAATTGCTAAATTGAATGCAGTATACAGTATGCACCGTCTGGTGCGGTAGGGCCGGAGGAGTTATCTTGCTGTAATTACTACAGGTTCTGTGATCTTCGCCTGCCGTGGACAGGGGGCGGTGCGGTGCTTGACTTTGCCCGCCCCTTTTGTTAGCTTCGATTATTGAACTACTGCCCTCTCCGCAATCGAGCAGGCGATGCCGGCCTGCTGACGGATTGCCCGGTGACGTTGTTGCCGTGGAAACCGGGAGAGTCGACTGCGAGGGGTTTGAAAACATCGTGTGCCGATGGTCTGTCGGCGCTCTTGGAGATGCACATGCACAAGAAACTGTTTATCCCCGGTCCCGTGGAGATAGCCCCGGAGATTCTCGAGGCAATGGCCACCCCCATGATCGGTCACCGGATGAAGGAGTATGCCCAGCTCCACGGACGGGTCACCGCCAACCTGAAGAAGCTGATGTTTACCGATTCCCGTGTGTTCCTCGCCACATCCAGCGCCTTCGGCGTCATGGAAGGGGCCGTGCGCAACCTCGTGGGTAAGCGCTGCGCCAATTTCTGCAATGGCGCCTTCTCGGACAAGTGGCACGATGTCACCAGGCGGTGCGGCAAGGAGGCCGATGCCTTCAAGGTGGAGTGGGGGCAGCCCGTGACCCCTGAGCTGGTCGACAAGGCTCTCTCCAGCGGCAAGTATGACGCCATGACCCTGATCCACAACGAAACGTCCACCGGTGTCATGTCGCCGCTCCCCGCGATAGCCGAGGTCCTGAGCAGGTATCCCGACGTCGTCTCCATCATCGACACGGTTTCCTCCATGAGCGCGGTGAAGCTGCCGGTGGACGAACTGGGGATCGACTGCTGCATCTTCGGCGTGCAGAAGGCGTTTGCCCTCCCCCCCGGTCTTGCCGTCTTCACCGCATCGGAAAAGGCCCTGGCCCGTGCCGCAACGGTGGAGGGGCGTGGCTACTATTTCGACTTCCTGGAATTTGCCGCCAACGATGACAAGGACAACACCCCCTCCACCCCCTGCATCTCGCAGATTTACGCAATGGACCGGCAACTGGAGAGATTTTTTGCCGAAGGGCTGGAAAACCGCTGGGCACGGCACCGTTCCATGGCGGAGTACGTGCGCGGCTGGGTGAAGGCGAACGGGTTCGGGCTCTTCCCCGACGAGCAGTACTGCTCCCAGACCCTCACCTGTGCCACCAACACGAGGGGGGTGGACCTTGCCGCCGTGAAGAAGCTGCTGGGTGACCTCGGCTATGCGTTTGACGACGGATATGGTAAGATTAAAGGAAAGACGTTCAGGATTGCCCACATGGGGGATATGAACCTCGCGGATCTCCGGGAGTTTACCGCCAGCATTGAAGAGTGTCTGACCCGAATCTAGAACGGTATGAACCGATCAAAGGAGTTTGCCCATGAAATGCCCGAATTGCGGAGAGCGGAAAACAGTGGAAATTGACCTGCACTCGGAAGGATACACGTCCGACGAGCTGCCACTGAAAGAGTGCGGCTCCTGCGGTCTTGTCTGGCGGGTCAAGTACGTGAAGGGTGAAACCATGATCGACGTGGTCAAGCCGGGCAAGAAACAGTAACCGCGGATTCCGCCGGGTAAGACGTTCGTCCCCGCGATGCCCCTCTGTCGCTCATGCGGCTCCGTTCCGGGGCGCGGAGGGGCGTAGCGCGAAGCCGAGCCAGCAGCGCACGAGGAGCTCGGCACACTTTCTCCCCCCCCTGTTGTCCAGCACGCGAAGCAGATAGCGGTCAAACAGCCGCACCAGCGGCGTCTCCTCCCTGACGCTACCCCCCTTGCGCAGGAATTCCACTGCCACGTCCAGTAACAGCGCCGCCTGCCAGGCGTTTTCCACGACATACCTGCCGATCCGCTGCCAGAAGAGGCGTCTCTCATCCTCCGGCAGTGCGGCTATCAGCGCCTCTACCTGCCGCAGGCAGGGTTCAAGGCTGATCCGGCCGCTTTGCGTCTGCAGGCGATACAGGGCGGGGATCTCATCCAGGAATTCGTCCCGGCCGGCCGCTCCACAGGCCATGATGACGGCATTGAGCGTCTGGCGCTCCTTCATCCCCTCGGCCTCGAAACGACGGGCCGAGGTCGTTATCTCCGGGGTGAGGCGGAGCCACTGCCCCCGCTGGCGGAGCCTGTCGGCAAACCTCGTCTGGGCGAGGAGGTCGCACCGTTCGCAGTAGGGGCCTGCCTCCCTGAAGAGGGAGCGGGGGAGGAGGAACCCCTGGTCGCCATGGCAGCACCCGGGGCGACTCAGGCGGGCCTTGCGCCGGTAATAGGCGTAGCCGAGCGACCGGCCTGCACCCGTCCGGGCAAATTCGAGGGAGAAATGCCCGCCCACGGGGAGTCCGGGCGGCCGGGCGGCTGCATGGCGCAACTGGTCGATGCCCTCCCTGAGGGCCAGCGGATGGTCGAACCAGCTGTCGGCATGGAGGAACAGGAGATACTCTCCCCTGGCCCGGAGAGCGCCGGCGTTCATCTGCCTGCTCCGGCCGGGAGGGGATTCGATGAGGACCGCCGGCTGGGGGGCTTCGCGGGCAACCCGCGGTGTGGCGTCGCGTGAGCCCCCATCGACGACGATGACCTCCATGGTGACCCGGCGCTGCCGCCCCAGGCATGCCAAGGTCTTGGCGAGGAGGCGCTCCTCGTTCAGGGTGGGGATGACGACGGTGAGTTCGGGACTCTTCATCTCTGCGGGGCGGGGGAGGCGTGACGGCATCTGCTCACGTTGTTACCGCTTCCGGACGTCGATCCGGTTGTCGTAAAAGGTGCTGCCGTGCCCCCGGTCGGTCAATCTCTGGGAAACGAGGGCATTGACCGTCCGCTCTCCCGGTGCGAACTCGATCCACCAGACCCCTTCCGCCACGGCGATCCCCGGTGGGACCGCCGGACTGACCTCCAGCCGGAACGCCACCTCTCCCAGGTCGTTCCAGGCGGTCACCAGCTCGCCATCGACCAGGTTGCGTGCCCCTGCGTCCTCCCCGCTCATCTTCAGCTTCATGGCCCCCTGCTTTTCCCGCAGGTCGTCGCGTTCGTTGAACGAGGCATTGAGCCCGTGGGGGGTGGGAGCGGTCATCAGGCGCAGGGGGTAGGCGCCGTGTTCCTCGTGGGTCGGCAGGAAACGGGGATAGGGCTCCGGTTCCGCCGGGTTGAAGATCTCGATCTTCCCCGACGGGGTAAGGAAGCGGCTCTGGTCGGTTGCGGCGGCGAGGCGTACCGCTCTCCCCTCCCCGAGGCGCTGCAGGTCGATGCCGCTGCGCAGCGGTGACGGCAGCGCGAGGAGGTGGTCGATCAACTCGTCGGCACTCTGGCGGAAAAAGGGGTCGTCGAACCCCAGTGCCGCTGCCAGCAGGGAGAAGGTCTCCCAGTTCGACCTGCTTTCGCCGACGGGAGGGATGACCCTCCGTGCCCGCTGGACCAGGTAGGTGCCGTAGGAGCGGTAGATATCGCTCTGTTCCAGGGAGGAGGTGGCTGGCAGCACGATGTCGGCGTACCGGGCGGTGTCGGTCATGAACCGCTCGTGGACGACGGTGAACAGGTCGTCCCGGGAGAGACCGCGGATGATGGCGTTCTGGTCGGGGGCGATGGCCGCGGGGTTGCTGTGGTAGACGTACAGTGACATGACCGGCGGCTCCCCGGGGGACGTGAGGGCCTCTCCCAGGCGGTTCATGTTGATGATCCGGGTGGGGCGGGCCATGAAGTCCTCCCTGGTCACCTCGGTCATGGCAAAGGCGCCGCCGGTGGCGGTGTCGGGGAAGCAGCCCCCCCCCTTCGTGCCGTAGGCGCCGACCAGGGCGGGGAGGCAGGCGATGGTGCGGGCCGTCATGGCGCCGTTGCCGTAGCGGGTCAGGCCGCTGCCGAGCCGGATGAAGGGGGCCGCTGCCCCGGCGTATGCCGCGGCCAGCTCCTCGATGACCATGGAGGTTACCCCGGTGAGAGCAGCGACACGTTCGGGCCCGTACTCGGGGAGGATGGTGGCGGCGAACTCCCCGTACCCCTGGACCCTCGTGCTGACGAACTCCCTGTCGACCAGTCCGTCCCGCTGGAGGATGTGCATGATGCCGAGCGCCAGGGCGCCGTCGCTGCCCGGCCTGATCAGGATGGTCCGGTCCGCAGCCCCGGCGGTGGGGGTACGGTAGGTGTCGATCAGCCATACCCGGGCGCCGCTTCTTTTCGCCGCCCCAACGCCGTGCATGAAGTGGACGCTGGTTGCCGCGGCGTTGATCCCCCAGAGGATCACCAGGTCGCTGTCCGCCACCTCGTCGGGGTCAACCGTGGGGGTCTCCCCCATGACGGCCTTCCAGCCGGCGCTCTTGGCCGGGGAACAGATCGTCCGGTCCAGGCGGGAGGCTCCCAGGCGGTGAAAGAAGGGGTGCCCGCTGTTCCTCTGGATTAGCCCCATGGTGCCGGCGTAGGAGTAGGGGAGAATGGCCTCCCCCCCGTGTTCCGCCACGATCCGCCGCCACCGGGAGGCAATCCGCTCGACGGCTTCTTCCCAGGTTATGGGGGTGAAGGTGCCGCTCCCTTTCGGACCGCTCCTCAGGAGCGGTGTCCGGAGGCGCCGGGGGGAGTGGACCGTCAGCTCGTAGCGGTTCATCTTCGAGCAGAGCGTGCCGCGGGTGAAGGGGTGGTCCGGATCTCCGCTGACCCTGACGGCTCTGTCCCCGTCGACCTCCACCAGCAACCCGCAGGTATCGGGGCAGTCATAGGGGCATACGGAACGGTGGATCGTGGGTGTCATGGCAACCTCCAGGGGATGATCCCGGTAAGTATAACCTGCTTTGCCTCGTTTGCCCACACCCCGCGGGGGTGTGTTGTTTTTGGGGCAGCCTGTGATATAGTGCTGAAGACCAAGGAGGTTCGTCATGTACGTGTCGCACGGGATTGTCAAGACCTTTGCCCTGGCTGCTGCCGTCCTGGTGGCAACCGTGGCCGCAGGCCGGGCCGAGACGGTGCAGGGCCGCGTCAAGGCTGTTGCCAGGGATGCCGCAGTCCTCTCCCTGGAGCTCGACGGGGAAAAGACCCTGTTTCTCAACTGGACCAAAAGCACGTCATGGAAGGATCCGAAGCTGCCGGCCGACCTGAAGGTGGATGATGTGCTGGCCGTGGAGTACGACAAAAACGGTGACCAGGCCATCGCCCGGAGCGTCTCCCCGGTGCTGCCGTCGGTCCCCTCCGGGATGAAGTCGATCACCGTCGAAGCCCTGGCCGGGTACCTGGACAAGGGGGCTTCCTCCCCCGTTACCCTGGTCGACGTACGCCCTGCCGACCGCTTTGAAGCGGCGCATCTGCCGGGCGCCGTCTCCGTGCCGCTCCGCCGCATCGAGAAGCACTCCGCCGGCATCCTTCCGGAGGACCGTGCCGTGGCGCTGGTCTTCTACGATGAAGGCGCGGGGGACGGTTCGGCCGCCCGGGCCGCCGGGCTTGCCATGAAGAGCGGCTACACCGGAGCGGCGGTCTTCCCCGACGGGGCAGCCGGCTGGGTCAGGTCGGGACGGTTCCTGGCATCCTCAAGCTCCTTTCTCCGTAAATCGAAGGCGATCATCATCGACCTGCGCAAGCCCGAACAGGTTGCCGCCGGCCACATCGAGCGGGCGGCGAACATGCCGGCGGACAGGCTGGCGGGGAGTGCGGCCCTCTTCCCCGCGGGAAAGAGGGTGCCGATCGTGGTCTACGGGGAGAACGATGCCGAGGCGATCGCCGCCGCCAGGACGATCCGTTCCTGGGGGTACCGGCAGGTTACCTATTACCCCGGCGGGGTCAAGGCCTGGCTGGAGAGTGCCGAAGTGCTCTCCACCGAGCCGACGAACGAGTTCATCTCGTCGGATGTCAAAAGCAAAGGTGCCCCGTTGAAGGCCAAGGATTTCGAGATGGCGGTCATCTCCCCCCTTTCCGTGCAGGTCGTCGATGTACGCGGTGATGCCGACCATGCCAGGGGGCACATCCCCAAGTCCGTGCACATCCCCCTGCAGCAGCTTGCCGCCCGCCATGGCGAGCTCGACAAGGAGATGATCCTGGTAGTGTTCGCGGCAGATCCCGCGCAGGCCGAAATGGCCTCGGATTTTCTCCTGGAGAAGAATTACCGGGTGAACTACCTCAATGGCAGGGTGGAGTTCCAGGGCGACGGGTCGTACCAGGTGAAGTAGCCCGGTCCCCGGCATGCCGGTTGCTTAAAAAGCGGTATCCCCTCGCGGGGTGCCGCTTTTTTATTGCAGCGGTTCGGCCAGCCGGTGGATCGCTGCCCCCGCGCCGTTGCCGGCATAGATGAAGGTGATGCGGGTCTCGGCGGGCTCCCGGGAGGGGGAGGTGTAGTCGCGGGCGAATGGTGCGGTGAAGGTCTTGAAGCGGCTCCCACGGGGGAGGTCGAGCATCCGGGCCAGGTCCGGAT
>CALMBF010000170.1 GCA_937860145.1 uncultured Geobacter sp. | reverse complement strand
GGGGGCGAGGTTCCGGGACCCTGCCGGAACGGTGCCGGCAGCCTCGCCGCTCTTCTTCGCCAGGTAGTACTCGTAGTCCCCGTGGTAGGAGGTGAGGCTCCCCCCCTCAACCTCCACCACCCGGGTGGCCAGGCCGTCGATGAAGTGGCGGTCGTGGGAGACGAAGACCACGGTGCCGGGGAAGGTGCGGAGGGCGTCCAGGAGCACGTCCTTGCTGAACAGGTCCAGGTGGTTGGTCGGCTCGTCCATGAGGAGGAGGTTGGCGGGCCGCAGGAGCATCTTGGCCAGGGCGAGGCGGTTGCGCTCCCCCCCGGAGAGGACCCCGACCTTCTTGTGGATGTCGTCCCCGGAGAAGAGGAAGGCCCCCAGGAGGTCCCGCAGGCGCGGCACCATGTCGTAGGGGGCGTCGCTGTACAGCTCGTCGTAGGCGCTCCGGCTGCCGTCCAGGGCGTCGGCCTGGTCCTGGGCGAAGTAGTCGATCACCACGTTATGCCCCGGGACCCGCTCCCCACCCTGGAAATCGCCGCCGTTCAGGACCTTCATCAGGGTCGATTTCCCCGCGCCGTTGTGCCCCACCAGGGCGATCTTCTCCCCGCTCTCCACGGTCAGGTCTATCCCCTGCAGCACGACCTTTTCGCCATAGCGTTTCGTCACCCCCTTCAGCTCCATGGCGATCCGGCCGGACTTGGGGGGATCGGGGAAGCGGAAGCGGATCTTCTTGCGCTCAGGCGGCAGGACGATCCGTTCGATCTTCTCCAGTTGCTTGATCCGGGACTGGACCAGGGATGCCTTGTCCGCCTTGTAGCGGAAGCGGCGGATGAAGTCCTCCAGCTTCTCCACCTCCTCGTCCTGGCGTCGCTTGGCCTCCCGCAGGGCGTCCACCCGGGCCTCCCGCTGGAGCAGGTAGGCGCTGTAGTTGCAGTGGTAGTCGGTCATGTCGTGGTTCCAGACCTCGACGATGCGGGAGCAGACGCTGTCCAGGAAGAAGCGGTCGTGGGAGACCAGCATCACCGAGTAGGGGTAGGAGCAGAGGTACTCCTCCAGCCAGTTGCGGGCCTCGATGTCCAGGTGGTTGGTCGGCTCGTCCAGGAGGAGCACGTTGGGCTTCTTCAGGAGGAGCTTGGCCAGGGCGATCCGCATCTGCCAGCCGCCGGAGAAGGTGCCGCACTCCTTGTCCCACTCCCCGGGGGAGAAGCCGAGGCCGGTGAGGACGATCCCCACCTCCGCCTCCATGGCGTAGCCGCCCCGGACCCGGAACTCCTCCTGCAGATGGCCGTAGCGCTCCAGGAGCTCGTCGTGACGCGGGTCGCCGTGGGGGGTGGTCTCCAGGTTCTCCGTCAGGTCCCGCAGCTCCCTCTCCATGGCCTGCAGGTCGGCCAGCGCCCCGAGCACCTCCTGGAAGAGAGGCCTGCCCCGGGTGACGATGCCGTCCTGGGGGAGGTAGCCGACGGTGGCCCCCTTGGCGAACTGGAGTTCGCCGGAGGTATGTTCCACGTCGCCGGCAATGATCCGCATCAGGGTCGATTTGCCGGCGCCGTTTTCGCCGACCAGACCGACCCGCTCCCCCTTTTTCAGGTGCCACGAGATGTCGGTGAAGAGGGGGGTGCCGGCGAAATCCTTGGAGAGTCTTTTCAGATGGAGCATGGGTATCGTGTCCTTTGCGCGGAAAAACAGATAATTTTAGGTAATCTTGAGGGGTATTGTCAATGTCCGGCCATTTCTTTTGCCTCCATGAGAGATGGATGTTTACACGGCACTCATCAAGGTGCTATAAATAATGGATTTTTTTACGGTTGGATTGAACGCGCCGAACCTTTTCCCGGGAGAGATGACGCCATGTGGCACCGTCACGGCACCCGGTGAGACCATACACACAACCGCCGGCCCAAGGGCCGGCATGGACGGCTTGCCCGCGGGGCTTGAGCCGTGAGAGTAAAGGAACCGAAAACTATGGCCAAGAAAATGCTTATCAATGCCCTCCATCCCGAGGAGTCGCGGGTCGCGATCGTGGATGAGAACGGGCGGCTGGTGGACCTCGACATCGAGATCACCGGCAGCGAACAGATGCGGGGCAACATCTACAAGGGGGTTGTCCTCCGGGTCGAGCCGGGGCTGCAGGCCGCCTTCATCGACATCGGCCTCAAGAAACCGGGCTTCCTCCAGGTGGGGGAACTGCACCCCGACTGGTGGCAGTGGCGGGACGACGTCCCCGAGGAGCAGCGGAAGAAGCGCCCCCGAATCCAGGAGGTCCTCCGCCGCGGCCAGGAGCTCCTGGTGCAGGTGGAGAAGGACGAGCGGGACATGAAGGGGGCGGCCCTCACCTCCTACATCTCCCTCCCCGGCCGCTACATGGTGGTCATGCCGGGGAGCGACTCCACCGGCATCTCCCGCAAGGTGGAGGGTGAGGGGGAGCGGAAGAAGCTCAAGGAGCTGGTGAAGGAGATGACCATCCCCGAGGGGATCGGCTACATCATCCGGACCGAGGCGGTCGGCAGGAGCCTGGAGGAGCTGCAGAAGGACCTGGACTCCCTGGTGGCCCGCTACACCGAGATCGTCGAGCAGGGGAAGAAGACCAAGGGGCCGGCCCTGATCTACCAGGAGCACGCCGTGGTCATCCGGACCATCCGGGACTACTTCTCCGCCGACATCGAAGAGGTGCTGGTGGACAGCAAGGAGGTCTGCAAGGAGGCCAAGGCGTTCTTCAAGGAGGTCATGCCCAAGTTCGAGAAGCGGGTCAAGATGCACCAGGAGAAACGCCCCATCTTCTCCCGCTACCAGCTCGAGGAGCAGATCGACCAGATCTACGAGAAGAAGGTCCCCCTCAAGTCCGGGGGCTCCCTGGTGATCGAGCCGACGGAGGCCCTGGTCTCCATCGACGTCAACTCCGGCAAGTCCACCGGCGAGCGGGGGGTCGAGGACACCGCCTTCAAGACCAACATGGAGGCTGCCGAGGAGGTGGCGCGCCAGCTCCGGCTCCGGGACCTGGGGGGGCTGATCGTCATCGACTTCATCGACATGCGGGACTCCAAGCGGATCCGCGAGGTGGAGAAGACCCTCAAGGACTCCCTCAAGGCGGACAAGGCGCGGGTGACCGTGGGGCGGATCTCCCAGTTCGGCATGCTGGAGATGTCCCGCCAGCGGATCAAGCAGACCCTGGAGCAGGGGAGCATCCTGGACTGCCCCCACTGCAGCGGCCGGGGGAAGGTCAAGGGGGTGGAGAACATGGCCATCTCCTTCCTGCGCAAGGTCCACGCCGTGGCGGCCAAGGGGAATGCGGCCGAGGTCCACGGCGGGCTCCCTCTGGAGGTGGCCTACTACCTCCTCAACCGGAAGAAGCGGGAGCTGGCCCAGATCGAGAACGACTATGACATCGAGGTGACCATCAAGGGGAAACCGTCGTTCCTCATGAACCAGCTGGAGCTGGAGACCGTCAAGCGGGAGAAGCACCCCGAGCCCCATCACGAGGAGAAGCCGGCCCGGGTGAAGGCCGCTGTTGCCGAGCCGTTGCCGGCGGAACCGGGTGCTGCCCCCCCCGGAGCCGAGGCCGCTTCCGAGGCCGGGGAGAAGAAGAAACGGACCCGGAGCAGGAAGAAGAAGGGGGAGGTCGAAGCGCCACTTGCGGAAGCCTCGGTGGAGACGGCTGCAGAACCGGCGGTAGAAATTGTCGAAGAGCCGACGGAAACGTCGGAAGTGCCGGAAACCGGCGAGGTCCATGGCGCCGCCGAGGAGGTCCATGAAAACGGCAAGAAGAAGCGCCGCCGCCGTCGCCGCAAGAAGGGGAAATCCGCAGAGGGTGCGCCGGTTAGCGGGGAAGAGGTGACTGAAGAGCCGGAGGGGGCGGCCGAAGAAGAGGAGGCCGAGCTCCCCGGGGAGGCCGCTCACCCTGCAGAGGAATCCACAACAGGCAAGAAGAAGCGCCGCCGCCGGCGCAAGCGTGGCGGTGCCAAGCATCATGCCGAGGCCGTGACCGCGGCGGAAGGGGAAGCCGGGGAGACCGGTCGTGAAGCGGTTGCAGCGGTTGCAGAACCGGCCGTCGAATCCGTTGAGCCTGCTGGTGAAGCCGTTGTCGCAGCCCCAGAGGCGGCGCCGGCAAAAGGGAAGAAGCGCGCTCCCCGCAAGAAGGCCGAGACGGTTCCCCCCGAGGCGGCAGAGGTGGAGGCCCCGGCGGTGACCGCTGCTCGCGAACCGGTGGCCGAGGTGCCCGAGCCCCCGGCGGAACCGGCGAAGAAGAGCACCCGCCGCAAGGCACCGGCCGCCAAGAAGACGGAAGCGCCCCAGCCGGTCGAGGAGCAGGCTCCCGCATTGGCCGAGCCCGTTGCCGAACCGGCCCCGGTGAAGAAGCCCCGCAGCCGCGCCAAAAAGGTCGCGGCTCCCGAGGCTGCCGTGGTGGTGGAGGCCCCGGCGGAGCCCGCGACAGCGGAGAAGCCCAAGCGGGTCCGTTCCCCGCGGAAGAAGAAGGAGCCGGCGGAGTAGGTGCGGAGTCCCTTCTCCCCTAGGGAGAAGGGGAACCATGGACATCAACCGACTATGCAGACAGCGATCCTCATAGCCCTCTTCGGCGCCATCGGCTGCCTCGCCCGCTACGTTCTCTCCGGCTGGGTCTACGCCGTTCTGGGGCGGAACTTCCCCTACGGCACCTTTGCCGTGAACATCACCGGGGCGTTCCTCATCGGCCTGATCATGGAGCTCGCCCTGCGGAGCACCATGATCTCCGCCAACCTGCGCACCGGCCTGACCGTCGGGTTCCTCGGCGGGCTCACGACCTTCTCCACCTTCAGCTACGAGACCTTCCGCCTCCTGGAGGAGGGGGAGTTCGTGGTCGCCACCACCAATGTCCTGGCCAGCGTGGTGGTCTGCCTGGCCTTCACCTGGCTCGGCATCATCGCCGCCCGATCCTTGTAAGCGTCGAAAGCACCCCCCTCGCTTCCCCCCTCCGGTGCAGGGGAAGCGGGCAACGCGAGCAGGGGGGGGCGAAAGGAGCATCCATGGAACCTGTCTGGACCGAGAAGACCCTGATGCGCATCTTCATCGGCGAGAGCGACCGCCACGGCCGCCTCCCCCTCTTCGAGGCCCTGCTGGAGGCACTCCGCCGGGAGGGGATCGCCGGCGCCACGGTGCTGCGCGGCATCGCCGGGTTCGGCGAAAGCCACGTCTGCCACACCGACAGGCTGCTGGATATCTCCCACGACCTCCCCATCGTCGTCGAGGTGGTGGAGAGCCGGGAGAAGCTCGAGGACGTCATGCCGCTGATCGAATCGATGATGAGCGGCGGCAGGATCACCCTGGAGACGATCCTCGTCCGCGACATCGTCTCCAAGCCCCGCTGAACGGCCGTTTCCCGGCCTCCGGCGGTTGCGCCCCCGCCTCTCTCTGCTATACTTTCCCCCTGATGTGCCATCTGAAGCAGGGAGACCCTCCCATGCCGTTTCTGCAGAACCTGACCCCCGAGTGGCTCGAAGAGCAGTACCGGCGCTGGCGCGAATCCCCCGAGAGCGTCGGCGCCGAATGGCGTTCATTTTTCGCCGGCTTCGACCTGGGGCGTGAAACACCTCCCGAAGCCGCCCACCCCGACCTCCCCGAGGCGCTGCGCCAGTCCGGGGTGCAGTCCCTCATCTACCGGTACCGGGATATCGGCCACCTCCTGGCCTGCACCGACCCCCTCTCCCCCTGCACCCTCTCCCATCCCCTGCTGGAGCTCTCCCAGTTCGGTCTGGCCGAAGGGGACCTGGACAGCGTCTTCCACACCCGCCGCTATCACAAGGACACCGCCACCCTGCGGGAGATCCTGGACACCATGCAGCAGACCTACTGCCGCGCCATCGGCGTGGAGTTCATGTACATCCAGGAGCCCGGCGAGCGCCAGTGGCTGATCGACCGGATGGAGCCGTCCATGAACCGGGAGGCGGTGACCCGGGATGACCGGCTCCATTTCTTACGCATGCTCCAGCGCGCCACCCTGTTCGAGGAGTTCCTCCACCGCCGCTTCCCCGGGCAGAAGCGCTTCTCCCTCGAAGGGGGGGAGGGGCTGATCGTCTGCCTCGACCGCGTCGTCTCCCATGCCGCCGGCCAGGGGGTGCGGGAGATCGAGCTGGGGATGCCCCACCGGGGGAGGCTCAACGTGCTGGCCAACATCCTCGGCAAGCCGCTGTCGGTCATCTTCGCCGAGTTCGAGGACAACCTGCAGCACGGCGTGGTGGGGGACGGGGACGTGAAGTACCACAAGGGGCACTCCACCGACCGGGAGCTTCCCGGCGGGGAGACGCTCCACCTCTCCCTCGCCTTCAACCCGAGCCACCTGGAGGCGGTCGACCCGGTGGTGGCGGGGAAGAGCCGCGCCCGCCAGGACCGGCGCGGCGCCGGGGGGCGGCACGAGGTGCTGCCGGTCCTCATCCACGGCGACGCCGCCTTCGCCGGCCAGGGGATCGTGACCGAAACCTTCAACCTCTCCGGCCTGGAGGGGTACGGCGTCGGCGGCACCCTGCACATCGTGGTCAACAACCAGATCGGGTTCACGACCCTCCCCTCCGACTCCCGCTCCACCCGCTACGCCACGGACGTGGCCCGGATGCTGATGGTCCCCATTTTCCACGTCCACGGGGAAGAGCCCGAAGCCCTCGCCCGGGTCGCCTCCCTGGCCCTGGACTACCGTCGCGAGTTCGGCCGGGACGTGGTGGTGGAGATCATCTGCTACCGCCGTCTCGGGCACAACGAGGGGGACGAGCCCGCCTTCACCCAGCCCCTCCTCTACGAGACGATCCGGGAGCGGCAGCCGGCCCATCTCCTCTACGGCCGGCGCCTGGTGGAGGAGGGGGTGCCGGAGGAGAC
>CALMBF010000169.1 GCA_937860145.1 uncultured Geobacter sp. | reverse complement strand
GCTCGCCCCCGGGGGCGAGCTCGATCTCGTAGACCACGCCGCCGCTCAGCTGGGCCTTCAGCTCCGTCGTGCTCCCCAGGGCGATCAGCTTGCCGTGGTCCATGATGGCCAGCCGGTCGCAGAGCTGCTCCGCCTCCTCCAGGTAGTGGGTGGTGAGGAAGATGGTCATGGTGCCGGCGATGGAGCGGATGTAGTCCCACACGGCCCGGCGGGACTGGGGATCGAGGCCGGTGGTCGGTTCGTCGAGGAAGAGGACCCGCGGTTCGTGCACCAGGGCACGGGCCACCACCAGCCGGCGCTGCATGCCCCCGGAAAAGGTGTCGGGGAAATCCCCCTGCCGACCGGCAAGGCCGAACAGCTCCAGGAGCCGGTCGATCCGGTCCCGGTAGCGCTCCTTCGCCATGCCGTGGAGGCGGGCGTGGAGCTCCAGGTTTTCCCGGGCGGTCAGGTAGCGGTCGAGGCTGTTCTCCTGGGGGACCACGCCGATGAGGCGGCGGATCTCCCGGCCGTCCCGGGCCGTGTCCAGCCCTTCGATCCGCGCTTCCCCCCCGTCGGGACGGAGCAGGGTGGTGAGGATGCGGATGAGGGTCGTCTTGCCGGCACCGTTGGGACCGAGGAGGCCGAAGATCCCCCCCCGCTCCACGGAGAGGTCGAAGGAGTCCAGGGCCGTCAGGCTGCCGTAGCGCTTGCTGAGTGCCCGGGTAGCAATGGCCGGGATTATCTGCTGCATGGCTGTTCCATCCGTATCATTTGACTGACGACGTTATGGTGGCGCCAAGGCCGTCGATGAGCCTCTGCTTCTCGGCATGGGTCATGCGCCCCTCGGGGTGGGCCAGGAGGTACTGCCAGGGGGGCATGTCACCGCTCCGTATCTGCTTCCCCACCTTGGCGGGGGACTCCCCCTCGCGCCGGCCATCCTGCCAGTCGGAGAAATTAAGGTGCCTGCGCCCCTCCCGGACATCATACGTGACCAGCCACGATGCCGGTGCCAGGGAAGCATACCACGGCCAGACGGTCTCAAAGCTGTGGCAGTTGAAGCAGACCCGTTTCGCCAGGTCACGGGTCGCCGGCGAATCCCAGCGGGGCTCCCGGACGACCGGGGGATTGCGGTGGTCGCGTCCGTAGGGGACGAGCTGCATCAGCAGCAGGGCTGCCCCAGCGATGAGGGCGGCTCGCAGATAACGGTTCATGGGCTTGTCTCCATACCGGTTCACGGGGGGAAGATGTCCCCCTTCTTCCGCTTGACCCCCGGGAGCTCCCCCGGGGCAAACGCCCTGATCACGCCGTACTGGCCGTCATACCCCGGCTGCCGGTGCACCCGTCCCACCCTCACCCTGCCGATTGCCTCGGCCAGGAGCGGCGAGTGGCGGGCGATATGGTCCAGGGGGGTCCGCAGGAGGAGCTCCAGTTCGGAACCGAAGAGGGAGATCGCCGTGGCGTAGCAGGCCATGACCCCGGCGGTGGCCGGCCCGGCGCCCAGGAGCTCCCCCAGCAGTTCGGCCAGGGGGATCAGGCTGAAGAATTCCGGAGCATCCTCCGGGTAGAGGGGGGTCTCCCGGTCGGCCAGGGCCAGCACCCGGTGGTGGACCCCCACGGTCACCGGGCGTCCGCAGACGGGACAGGCCTCACCCAGGCGACGGGTCTCGGCCGGGTCGAGGCAGACCTTGCACGCCAGGTGGCCGTCGAAATGGTACTTCCCCTCCTCGGGGAAAAACTCCACCGTGCCGGGGAAGGTATCGCGCCGGTTGCCCTTGAAGGCATCCCGCAGGGAGTGGAAATCGAAGCCGGTGGCAAAGAGGTTGGCCTCCCTCCCGAGCTTCGAGGGTGAGTGGCAGTCGGAGTTGGAGATCATGGCGTAACGGTCCAGCCCCGAGACCAGGCGGTTCATGGACGGGTCGGAGGAGAGGCCGGTCTCCATGGCGAAGATATGCCCCGACAGGTCGCCGTAGCACTCCTCGACGCTGTCGAAGCCGGAGCGGGAGCCGAAGAGAGAGAACCAGGGGGTCCAGATGTGGGCCGGGACCAGGAACCCCTCGGCTGCCTCCTCCAGGAGGATCTCCAGCAGGTCCCGGCTGTCAAGCCCCAGGATCGGCCGGCCGTCACTGACGATGTTGCCGATGGCGCCGAGCCGCCGGTTCACCCGCCCGGCCGCGGCAATGTCGGGGACGTAGAGGAGGTTGTGCACCTTGCGGACCCGGCCGTGGCGCTTGTAGATGCAGCTCACTTCGGCGGAGAGGAGGAAGCGGACCGGGGCCGGGGCTGGCGCGACCCCGGCCAGGGGGGACGGCACGTCACCCTCCCGCCGCAGGCGGAAGAGCCCCGGCTCGGCCGGCTCCAGCTCCTTCCCCAGGGTCTCGAACCAGGCGGGGTGGGTAAAATCGCCGCTCCCCACCACGTTGATCCCCTTGAGACGGGCCCAGGCAAGGAGCCCCGCGAGGGAGCTCTCCCTGCTGGTAGCCCGGGAATAGGGGGAATGGATGTGGAGATCGGCGATGTAGTTCATGGTACGGACCGTGACCTCATGGGGAAATTTTTCCCAATCCTAATACAGCACTGCGACGGGTGGAAGAAAAATCTCTGCGATTGCCTCTTGCCTTCCGGCATGGCTTGGCTACAATAGGCTGGTTTCACGGTCCGCCCCGGCGGCCACACGACTACCTATTTCATGGAGGACCTGACATGTCTGCACGAAGAGTCGCCATGGCAACGCTCCTGGTCTGCCTGGCCGCCCCCCCCCTCTTCGGGGAGGAGTTCAACCCGGTCATCGGCAAAACCGGCGATTTCACCCTGCGGGAAAGCGACCTGGACCGGCTTGTCGCCGACCAGGCGCCCGAAGTGCGCAAACAGCTGGAGGAAAAACCGGAACTGAAAGTCAACCTGGTGAAGGATCTGTTGCTGAAGCAGGCCATCGCCCGCCAGGCCAGGAAGGACGGGTTCGACCGGAAACCGGAGATCAGGGAGGGGCTCTCCTATGCCGTGGACGACTTCCTCTCCCGGGAGTATCTCGCCAGGGTGGTCGTGGCCGGGGTCAGGGTGCCGGACAGCGAGCTGGAAACGTACTACAAGGAGCATGAAAAGGAGTTCATCGTTCCCGAATCGGTCAAGGCGCGTCACATCTACATCCAGCTTGATGCCACGGCAATGCCCGAGGCCCGGGAGAAGGCACGCCGCAAGGCAGACGAGCTGCTGCAGCGCCTGAAGAAGGGGGAGGATTTCGCCAAACTGGCTGCCGAGGCATCGGAGGACGTCGACACGGCGAAAAAGGGGGGCGAGCTGGGGACCATCTCACCCGGCAAGACCAATTCGGAGGAGTTCGAAAAGGCAGCCCTCGCCCTGAAGGCCGGCGAACTGAGCGGCGTGGTCCAGACCCCCTATGGTCTGCACATCATCAGGGTGGACGAGAAAACGGGGCAACGGACGGCAACCTTTGCCGAAACGAGGGGATACATCTCCGCCCTCCTGCAGGGGGAGTACGAGCGGAAAAAGGCCCAGGAGTTCGTCGATCAACTTGCGAAGGGGAGCGGCCTGGAGGTCTATGCCGACAAGATAACCGGCGGCAGGCAGGGGGGGGAGAAGAAACCCTGAGACGTCCTCGCCGGATCACGGTCCACAGAAAAAGCCACCCGTCACCGGGTGGCTTTTTTCGTCCTGCTTCATACGTCTCATGTCCGCCCCTTGCGACCGGCCATGATTTTGCCGTGATGGGTTATCACGTGGACGTTGTGATTGGGGGTCCTGCGCAGGGTCACCCCCATCTTGGTCTTCATCGCAGCGGTCATGCGGCGGGTAGGCTTCATGGTACGGGTTGTCATGGTTTTCATCGTCGCCACCTCCTTTCATGGGGAATGAAGCAGACAAACGATTCCGACCTTCCTCTAGCCTGAATTTATTATACCCCCGCACCGCCGGCGAGGGTTAGAAAATTCTATCGGTCCCCGCCGGGACACCGGGCGGCCACTCCCCGCAGCCTCTCCACGGCGGCGGGGATGGCCTCCTCCCCGATGTTCCCCAGGGCGAGGCGCAGGTAACCTTCCAGTCCGGGGCCGAACACCTCCCCCGGCAGGGTGAGGAGGCCGGCTTCGTCCACCAGGCGCCGGGCGGCATCCCTGCCGGTCAGGCCGGGGAAAGGGTGCTTCACCCAGCCGAAGAACGAGCCGCTGGCGACCAGGGTGAAGGGGTTGCCGGGCCGGGAGAACTCCTGGCGGAAGCGGCGGTGCCGGCGGTCCATGGCCGCGCAGTTGGCCGCGACCCAGTCGTCCAGGTGCTCTGCCGCATACTGGAGGGCGAGCTGGGTGATCCGGGGCTGGCAGACGACCATGGTATCCTGGGCCTTGAGGGCATGGTGGATCAGTTCGCTGCCGCCGGCCAGGAGCCCGGCGCGGAAACCGGTGAGGGAGTAGGTCTTGCCGAAGGACATGATCTGCACCAGGTGGTCGCCCCACTCGGGGTGGGTGAAGAGGTGGTGGGGCGGACCGCAGCCCGGGATGAAGTCGGCGTAGGTCTCGTCCAGCACCAGGGCGACCCCCCGGTCGGCGGCCAGCCGGTAGAGCTCTTCCAGGATCTCCGGGGGGGTGACGACGCCGGTGGGATTGCTGGGTGACACCAGGAGGATCGCCCGGGTCCGGGGGGTGATGAGGCGGTCGATGGCAGCGGGGTCGGGGAGACCTCCCCCCTCCGGGTCGAAGGGGGCGTAGACCCGTGTGATGCCCAGCATGGCCAGCCCCATGTCGTGGTCGAAGTAAAAGGGGGTCTGGACGACCACTTCGTCACCCGCCCTGCAGAGGACGGTCATGGCCAGCCAGAAGGCCTGGCTCGCCCCGACGGTCAGACAGAGGTTGTCGCGGGGAATCCCGGCGCCGTAGATCCGCTGGTAGCGCCGGGCCATGGCCTCGCGCGCCCCGGGGAGCCCCTCGTCGGGAGAGTAGCGGGCCGTCAGGGGATCGGCAACGACGGTGGAGAGGTAGGCCGTGAGCTCCCCGGCCGGGGCATAGTCAGGCACGGCCTGGCAGAGATCGATGAGCGGCAGGTCAGGGTGGTCACCCCGCTCCGCCGCCCACCGGTGCACTTCCGAGATGGGGGGGTAGTTAACGGCGCTGATCAGGGGTGAAACGGCAAACTTCATCGTCGCCCTCCGGCAAGCCCCTGGCAGGCCTTACCTGCCGAGACTCTTCTTCACCGCCTCCACAACGTGGGAGGCATCGTTGATCGCGGTGTAGATCAGGTTGGGGTGTTTCTCCTCCTGGATGCTCCCCTCGGCGATCTTCATGAACGAAGGGGAGATGGCGCCGCCGATGACGTAGACCCCCTTGCGGGTCGATTCGAACTCGGCGGTGAGGAGCACCAGGCGGTCACCCTCCTTGGCGATCTTGCAGACGCCGGAGGTGCAGGCGATGGTCTGGACCCCCAGCTTGTCGAAGATCGGCACCGGTCCCTGGGAGCCGATGCAGGCGATGACGTTCTTCATGGGGAAGCTCATGGCGTGGTAGAGGTCGATGCCGTCAGCCTGCTTGAACTCGTTGATCCGGATGACCAGGCGATCGACCCCTTCGTCGTCCACCTCGCCGATGCGGGGGGTGGCACCGGGAAGGAGCCTGATGTTCCCCCCCAGGAGGATCTCCTCCCCGAGACGCTGGGCGGTCTCCTTGTTGACGTCGAACTTCTCCGAGATGTGCGCCCAGTAGACCGGCTGGCTGTCGTTCTCCTCCCGCTTGGCCTTGAGGATGGCGATCACCACGTCCGCCGCCGTGTTGCCGCCGCCGATGACCAGGGCCTTCTCGCCGACGAATTTGGAGGGGTCGTCGACGTTCTTGGCCACCATCTTCGCGTCCCCGTACACGGAGAGCTCCCGGGGGATGTTGCTGCCGAACGCGAGGACCACCTTCCTGCCGCGGAAATTGCCCCGGGAGGTGACCACCGTCAGGCCGTCCCGATCGTCGCGGATATCCTCGAAATCCACCTCGGTCTGCACGTTGAGGTTCTCGTGCTGGACGAAATGCTGCACGTACTGGAGATAGCTCTCCACCGTCACCGGCTTGTCAGGGGGACGGAGCTCCTCCACCAGGAACGGCTCGGGTGCATCCTTCGGCTTGGAGGGATAGACCAGTTTCCCCTGGGGGTAGGTGTTGGCAATCCCCTGGAAGACGTTCTTGCCCGACTCGAGGACCAGGTAGGACAACCCCTGCTTGTGGCATATATACGCCGTGGAGAGCCCGGCCGGCCCCCCGCCGATGATGAGTACATCGTGAATCTGTGTCATGGGATACCTCGTGTGTCTAGTGTCCGTTTCATACCATGTCCATCGGAAAAAGGAAAGCAATCCGGGGGTCGCACCGGTGATGCCTGGTGAGAGAGCCCGTGCCGTTACGGGAGTGAATCCGGACGCTGCAGCCCGGTGGGAGGCTTGAGCGGCACCCCCCTGGCAGGGTCGAAGGCGGCCATCCCGACGGCGAGATTGTAGGTGGCCGATTCACCGGGGGCCAGTACCCGGGGTCCCCACTCGAGGCCGATGAACCTCCTGTTGCCGGAAAGGGGCATGCGCTCCGGCGGAGGGGCTATTCTCCCCACCGTGTTGGAGAAATAGGCGGTGGGGATCTCTTTACCCCCCCATTCGATGAAGTTGGCAGTAGTGGTGAACGTATGCCCCTCGCCGATGAGGTCGTTGCCATAATCGAATATGCCGGCATGGGAGTAGCGGGCAGTGTCGATGACCTCTTCGCGGGTAATCAGCCGGTCCTGCACCCACCCGATATCGCCCCGTGACGAGCCGTACTCCCCCACCCACGGTTCATCGCCGTAGGCATAGAGGAATATGGCCGGCGTCGTGCCGCTGTTGGTCACCCTGACATCCAGTCGCATGAAGCTGGCCCCGGCAACAAACTCGCCCCGGCGGTCGATGCGCAGCAGGAAATTGTCGATGCCGACCTCGTGGCTGCTGGTGACCGTCAGCCGCTGCCGGCTGCTCTCCTCGACCCGGCTGCCGAGAAAGCGCCAGCGCGAGGGGGGAACGGCCATGGCCGTGACCCCGGAGGCAACCAGCTCGTTGACATTGCACCAGAGATGGTTCCAGCGGGCACCGTCAAAGTATGTCATGCCGGAGTTGTTGTAGGGGTGGTTCTGCAGGGCGGCCGCCACGGAAGGTGGCCCGCCGCCGACAAAGACCCCGCGGACGGTCTCCCCCTCATCCTCGAAGCGGCCCAGGTAGGTGGTTATGTCCCGGCCGTTGCCGAGAAAGTTTTTCACATAGCCGCAGCCTGCCTTGGGATCCCATTCGTAGTGGAGATGCGCCTGTCCGGCACCCCGGTGCCCAAGAAGGTCACGAATGCCGGACTTTGGGAGAGCACTCAGGTCAATGCCGGCAATCAGCCGTTCCCCCTGGCCGACGAAGAGGTCGTCGGTGAGCTCATACCTGCCGGAGTGATACTGGTGGAGGAGGTAGAGCCCTTCGTAATGCCCCGTGATATTGAAGCGGACCATGATGGCAAGGGGGAGAACGAACAGGGCGGTAAGCGCGGCCAGGACCAGCCAGCGAGATGACCGCGAACAAGTCATCGGACTCATTTCCAGGAGGTGGGAGGCTTTACCGGCACGCCCTGTCTGGGGTCATAGGGGGCCATGCCGATGGCCAGGCGGATGTCGGCCGTCTCCCCCGGCTGGAGCGTCCGTGCCCACTCGAGGCCGATGAAGCGTTCGGTGCTCTCCAGGGGAATTTTCTGCCCCGGCAGGGGGGGATACCCCTCACGGTTGGCGATGTAGGCCGCCGGGCGCTCGTCGCCGAACCATTCGATGAAGTTCGCCAGGTTGGAATAGATCGGCCTCTCGCCGATGACCGGATTGCCGAGATCCGCGATGCCGGCATAACGGTACCTGTTCGTGTCCAGCACCTCTTCGTAGTCGATCACCCGGTCCTTCACCCACCCCACATCACCGAGGGACGTGCCGTAGTAGCCGACCCACGGCTCGTCGCCGTAGTTGTATTCGTAGGAGACCGGCACGGTCCCCGTGTTGGTGATGCCGATCTGCAAGGTGAAATAGCTCTCCCCGGCGGCAAAGGTCGCCCGGCGTTCTATCCGTAAGGGGACGTCACCGATCGTCACGGCGTGGCTGCTGGTGATGACGACGCGGGTGTCGCTCTTCTGCACGACCCTGCTCCCGAGGAACCGCCATTTGGAAGGAGTCAGCATGTTCTCGCTGTTCGGAGGGCCGATCCCCTCGTTGACGCTGCACCAGATGTGATACCACTTCGTGCCGTCGCCGAACGTCATCCCCGAGTTGTTCATGTTGTAGTTCTGGTTCCTGGCCACGGTGTCCGGTAACCCGCCACCGACGAACAGTCCGTGGACCTCCGCATCATCGTCGAGGTAGCGGCCGAAATAGGTGACGAGCTGGGTGCCGTTGGTGAAATGCTGGCTGACAAAACCGCTGCCGTCACGGGGGCTCCACTCGTAGTGGAGGTGGGGTCGGTCATCGTTGTGGGGGGAGAGCAACTGGCCCACAAGGCCGTCACGGCTGAAGGGGAGATCCTTGCCGTAGATGAGGGATTTCCCTTCACCGACGAAGAGGTGGTCGGCAAACTCGTACTTGCCTGCCTCCCGTTCGTGGAGGAGATACAGCCCCTCGAAATGTCCCTTGATGTTGTAATGGACATTCCGGAAAAGGAAGACGAACAGGACCGCGAAGAGTGCCGCCAGAGAGAGCAGCAGAATGTTCTTTCCCTTGTGCATGCTGAAAAACTTTCGCCCCGGAATGGTGATCGTAGACGCCGGAACACATCATACAGCTTTGCACGGGATACGTCGACCCCGTTTTCTAATGAAAGCAGCAGCCTCCGGCATTTTCGGTACTTTTCATCAATAATTCTGGCGGGATGGAAAGATCGGCATGACCCGGCTGATCAGGAAGAACAGGAAGTACGGCATGCCGGCGACGAGAAGTGCCCCCCCCAACCCCTCCCGGAACGTCTCCATGCTCTCCGGGACAATCGGCAGCCGGTACTCCATGAAGCCGGCAAAGGAGGAAGAGAACGCCTGGCCGCCGATGACGACATTCCAGCGCATCATGAACACCCCGAGGAGGACCAGGAGCGTGCCGGCGACGGCGCGACGGATGGTCAGGCGCGGCAGGCTGAGGAGGATGAACGGCACCAGGTTCCCCAGGCCGTACTGGAGGATGAAGATCTTGACGAAGTCCTTTTCGTAGATGACGCTGCGCAGGATGTCCCACGACTTCACCGCCGTGTAGCCGCGGAAGATCAGATCGAGCAGTTCCAGGGTAATGGCGAGGACGAGGAAGATCAGCAGGTAGCGGGCCGTCAGGGCGACGATGGCCGGATCCGCCCCCCCTGGTTCGTCCCCCGGGGAGAGGTCGTCCCGTGCCGCCGCCCGGCGCCCCAGGAGTTTGCGCAGCTGGCAGACGGCGACGTAGGAGAGGATGCAGAGGGCGATCCCCGACACCACCGCCGAACAGATGAAGATGACCGGCATGAGCGGTGTCATCCAGAGGGCATTGGCCTTCACCGAACCGAAGATGAACCCCGCATAGCCGTGGAGGAAGCAGGCAACCGGGATGCCGGCCCCGGCCAGGACCTTCACCGCCTTTTCATCCCGGTGCAGCGCCTCCTCCCCCACGTCCCACGCCCCGAGGGTCAGGAGGGAGAAGAGGATGGCCAGGAGGTGATCGACCACCCCCCGGCCGTTCTCCCTCAAGTGGAGTGCCCGGGCCACGAAATGTCCCCGGTAGACGAACCAGAGTTCCGACGCCACGATCATGCCGTAGGTCAAGAAGACGATGCCGAACGCGGCAATGGCCGAAGTGAAATGGGGGGTCATCAGTACGTGGTGGTTGCGCAACGGCTGCTGCAGGTGGAGCAGAAGCGGCATGGGTGCGCAGGGGAGCAGGGCGAAGGAGAATACCAGGGAGAAGCGGGCGATCTCCTTCAGCTGCTTCACCCCGAACACGTGGTAGAGGGAGGAGAGCACGAAGGCTCCTGCCACCAGGCCGGTCATGAACGGGTACATGACGATCTGGATGGACCAGTAGATGTACTCATTGGGGTAGACGAAGAACTCCTTCAGGGTCCAGGCTTCACCGTGTACCATGACTGACTCCTCTCAGGAAAACGTCGATTTTTCGTTCTGGCCAGGCAATCAAGCAGATGCGCGGAGACGTACCACTCGGTACGTCGCACAAGCAGCCGCGACGATGAACGCCGCCAGGGCGGAAAAGCGGCGTTTTCATCATTTCACCTCCATGGAAAGACCGAGGTAGAACACCTGCGGTTTGGTGCCGTACTCCTCCTTGAGCACGCTCACCCGCTCGCTGGTGATGACCTTCGTCACCGGATCGTCGGGGTCGAGGAGGTTACCCACCTGCCGTGCCCCGAAGGGGCAGGCATCCACGCAGGCGGTCTTCATCCCCTTGTGCAGGCGGTGATAGCAGAAGGTGCACTTCTCCGCAACGTTGTACACGGGATGGAAGAAGCGGACCCCGTAGGGGCACCCCATGACGCAGTAGCCGCAGCCGATGCACCATTTCCGGTCGACCAGCACCACCCCGTCGGCGGTCTGGTAGGTCGCCCCCACCGGGCAGACCTGGACACAGGGGGGATTGTCGCACTGGTTGCAGAGCTTGGGGACGAAAAACGCCTTGGCGATCTCCTCATCCTTCACCTCGACCATGCCCGCGGAGTTCTGGTCTATCTTCGACGAGGTGAAGCCGTCCCGGGCGGCACCCGGGGAGTCGATCAGCGTCCTGCCGTCCTTCGTCACCACGTAGCGCTCCACCCAGGTCCGGGAGACATGGGCATCGTAGGGGATCTCGTTTTCTATCTTGCACGCCTTGACACAGAAGCCGCAGCCGACGCACTTGTGGGTGTCCACGAGGAATACCCAGCGGACCTTTGCCCCCTCCTCCTTCTCCGCCAGGAGACGGCGGGGGTCGAACAGTTCAAGCGCCGCAAGGGGGAGCACCGTCCCTCCGGCAACCAGCAGAGCCTGCTTGCAGAACGTACGCCTGGTGATCATGACCGCACCTCCCGTTTCGGGTTGGGCCGCTTCGGATTGTGGGGGTAGTGGCACATCATGCATTCGGCCTGGGGGTAATGGGTCTCCGGGTTGATCCCCTTGATGGAGCCGCGGAGGGAGGCCTTGTAGGGGAGCCTGGCATGGCAGCGGAGACAGAGGCTTCGGGAGCGGTTTATCTCCAGGGAGACCGGGTCCTTCGGATGGTCCAATAGGGCGCCGTGGCAGTTCTCGCAGCTTATGGCGGCGTGGGGCGAATTCCGGATATCGTCATGCTTGTCCCTGTGGCAGGGGATGCAGGACCGGCCGGTCCTGTACTTGACGCGTACCGCCTCCCACTCCTTCTCGTTGGACTTGCGGTGCCAGCCGTACATGTAGCCCCGTTCGTGCACGCCGAAATCGGGGGGGACCAGGAGATACCTGGCGACCAGTCCGACGGCAACAAGGGCCAGGGCGATATAAAGGGGGCGCCAGACGTGATTTTTCATGGGGGATACCCTCCTGGGCGGACCGGTTGACGGAACCGTCCCCGATGGCGCGGGGCGGCTACCACCTGATGACCAGATCCATGGTTCCCGAATCATCCTCCGGGATCTGGGGGAGTTCAAGGACGGTGCCTACCCTGGCGAGACGGCCCATGAGCTCCATCGCTTTGTCAACATCGATGCGGGTGTAGAGGATATCCCTTCCGCCGCTGTACCCGCGACCGGTAATGCTGCCCCCGAGGGCTGTCACCGCCCGCTCGATCTCACCGAGGGCACGTTCGTGGTCGGTAACGCCGAGGAGAACGGAGATTTCTCCGCCCCTCCCCCGCGGTGCCGCCTTCCTGGGCTGAGGGCGTCCGGGGGCGGGAGCCTCACCCCAGTCGGAGGGGAGAGCCGGTGCCCCCTCTCCGCTCGGCTTGAGCGTCCTGGCAGGCTGCGGGGGTGCCGCGGGAGCAGGCACGGGAGGGGACGGCGGCGCAGCCGGCACCGCCGTCCCCTCCCGTGCCT
>CALMBF010000168.1 GCA_937860145.1 uncultured Geobacter sp. | reverse complement strand
GGAGTCGCCGGCAGGGGGGCAAGGAGCACCGAGCCGTCCTGGTTGACCGACAGGACCGGTGCGCCGCTGCCGCAAACCTCCCGCCGACCCGCCCCCCCCGCCAGGGGCTGTGCAGTGCAGGCCATCTTCTCGTCCCAGCGGTAGCGCACCCGGTCACCGGAAAGATACAGCCTGCTGATATCGTACTTCCCCGCCTCCCCCAGGGGGAGGATACGCACCGACTGCAGGGGGGTGGCGGGGAGCGGTACCACGTAATAACTCGGTTCGCCGTCGTCGCTGCCGATAGGGAAGTGCAGTCGCATCACCCTGCCGCTCCCCCGCTCCTCGCAGAGTACCGTGCCGGTCCCCTTGGCAAAGGTCCTGGCATGGAGCACCAGGGTGGCCCCGCCGAACCTGCCGGCCTGGAACGCCCAGAGACCTCCCCCCAGGGCGAGCAGGAGGAGAATGACGTACCAGAGTGTTCCCCGCCCCCCTGCCGTTGCGTTCATCGATCCCCCCCGCCGGTGACGATCTTCCCTGCCAGGGCCAGCGCAGCCTCGATGGAGTGATCCATGTTGTTGTACCAGAAGCCGCCGGTCCTGCCGACCAGCTCAAGACCGCGAAACCGTTCCAGTTCGGCCATGGCCGCCGAGAGCCTGTCGGCATAGTCGAGGGCGTAGACCGGATAGGCATCCCCCACCCTCTCGATGTGGCAGGCGCTGATGCGGTCAGCGGCGCCGATGATGCCGTTGGCAACCATCGCCCTCCTGATCGTATCGTCCCGGTCTGCCGGCTCCTGCCACAGCCGGTCCCCCCGGCGGCAGGTAACCTCCACACAGATCCCCGTCCCACCGGGGGGGGAGAGGAGAGGATTGAACATGGCCGGGAAGGAGACCCGGTTGAACGGCACGTCGTCAGCCCCGAAATAGCACCACTGGTATCCGGGATCGATGGCCCGCTCCACCGTGTAGTTGTAGAGGACCATGCTCAGGTACTCCAGGTCGGGGGGGTCAAGCCCCAGCAGGGGAGACAGCAGCGGCAACGGGGCGCTCCAGACGAGGAGATCGCAGGGGAGCTCCCGCTCACCTGCACGGACCGCCACCACCCTCCCCCCGTCGGTGCGGACGGCGGTCACCGTCGTATCCAGCAGCAGCGTCCCCCCCCGAGTGCCGATCATCGCTGCCATCTTATCGGCAAAGACGCCGATGCCGCCGCTCGCCGGATAGATGAAATCCAGCGGCGGCCGGGGGGAGAGGACCGAGCGGGCGAGGGAGAGGAGGTTGTTGACCTTGATGCTGTTGTCGATCACCGCCCGGTCGATGCCGGTCACGGCCCAGTCCCGGGAGATCCGGTCGCAGGGGAGGCCGAGGAACTTCTCCGTGTAGGGTTTGAAGAAGATCTCGTAGAGGGTTTTGCCATAGGCCGTGCGGATGTACTCCTCGAAGCTCTCCCCGTTCAGCTTCTCGCCACGCAGCAGGTCGATGCCGGCGGCGAGAAAAATCTTCGGCGGCATCCGGAACAGGGCCGACCGCTCCAGGGGCCAGTCGAAGTAGCGGTCGAACATCCTCACCGCGCTCTTCCGCCCCATGGTCAGGACGTCGTCGCCGAGCACCCCCCTGATGAAGGAGAGCACCTCCGGCACCTCCGTGTAAAACCGGTGCGGCCCGATGTCGAAGGTATAGCCGTCGTCATAGGTGAAGCTCCGGGCCAGGCCGCCGACCCGCCCCTCCTTCTCCACCAGCACGGGGGAGTAACCGGCGTCGCAGAGCCGGCAGCAGAGGGTGAGGCCGGCGATACCGGCGCCGACGACGACGATGTTGTGCTTATCTGCCATGTTTCCTTCTTCCGGTATAGCGCAGCCAGTTCCAGATGACATCCAGCTGGAACGAATGCATGTAGTTGTACTCGGTGAAGCAGGAGGCGATGCATGACTTGCACGCCGGTGCGCCGATGGCGTCGAAGGCCGCCTTGAAGCCGACGTCGAGGAAGTTCTTCGCCGGCATGGTGCCGATGGTGCCCGAGCAGGGGTAGACCGAACCGTCCGTGTCCACGTTGCAGTAGAGCCGGCCGGCCCAGCAGGTCAGCCCCTTATCGTCCGGAGAGACGTACTGGCGGTAGTCCTCCCACTTGAGAATGTACTCGAGGTAGCGGTAACTGGAGACGATGGGATACCCTTCCCGCTTCCGCCTGATGAGGTGCCTGATGGCGCCTCGGTAGGCCTCGTTTTCCGAGAGGAGGAGTTGCTCCCCTTCCGAGGCCAGGCATTTGGTATGGTGGGGGAGCTGGAACGTGGTGCCGAACCCCAGCTGCCGGGCCTGCTCCAGGATGAAGTCGATGTGGGCGATGTTCTTGTTGGTCAGGACGGTGATCGTGAACACGTTGTGGGTCCGGCAGGCGACCCGCAGCGCCTCAATCACCTTGTCGTAGCTCCCCGGCTCCCGGTTCTCGTCGTGCACCTCCCGGGGACCGTCGAAACTGATGACCAGCACGTCGAGGGAGGAGAGTTGGTCTATCTTTGCGGGGACCAGGTAGCCGTTGGTGTCGATGCTGACGAAAAATCCGCACTGTTTCTTGGCATAGTCGATGAGTTGGCCGATGTCGTCCCGCACCAGCGGCTCCCCCCCCCAGAGGGCGATCCGCTGGGTCGCCAGCTCCTTCAGCTGGTCGAAGAGAGAGATCATTTCGGCGGTGGTGAGCTCCCGCTGCTGCCGGTTGGGGATATCGCAGTAGCTGCACCGTGCCGGACACCGGTTGGTGACGGAGATCATCACGTTCAGCGGTGTCGCTGCGCCGGTCAGATTGGCTCCGAGGGATGCGGCCCCCATGCGGAGCAGATTTTTTATCTTCATGAATGAGACTCCTGCTCTCAAAACGGCAGCATGGCGCTACCGGAAAAGCTTCATCGCCCCCTGGAGCTTGGCACCGAACTCGTGCCAGCTGCAGGTGGCCAGGAGGCTGTGCCAGATGTAGCGCGGCCTCAGGTAGAAACGACGGTACGCCTTCTTCTGCAGGCGGAGCAGCTCGGCCATGCTCAGCCACTCTTCCCAGTGGTCCAGGTAGAAGTCGGAGCGCGGGGCCCGGGCAAATTCCACCCACCGCTCCGGCCGGATCAGCCCTCTCCGGGCGGCATCACTGAACAGTTCCGTATGGGGGAAAAGCGACAGGATGGAGACCTGGGCATAATCGGGATCGATGGACAGCATGAAATCGATGTTGCGCCGCACATCGGTAACGCTCTTCTCGAAGGGGAGCCCGATCATGAAATCGGCGATCGTGAGGATGCCGAGGGAACGACACCAGCCGAAGACCTGCCTCACCTGGGCTATGTTACTGTTTTTCTTCAACAGCCGCAACCCCTCATCACTGCCGGTCTCGACGCCGAAGGAGATCATCCGGCACCCGGCCTCCTTCGCCCTGACCAGGGACTCGTAGGTCACCGTGTTCACCCGCCCGCGGAAATCCCAGGTAAAGCGATAGCCCCGGCGGATGATCTCGTCGCTGAAGGCGATCACCCGCTCCGGGGTGATGTTGAACAGGTCGTCGTAAAAATGGACCTCGTCGTACCCCAGTGCCAGGCACTCGCCGATTTCGTCGGCAATGGCGGAAATGGAGCGCTGCCGGTACATCTTGTACGGCACATCACAGAAGGTGCAGGTGCAGGGACAACCACGGCTGCTGATCATGGTGGCGAGGCGATTCGACGCGCCGACGATGCTCCGGTACTGCAGGTGACTGATGACGGAACGGTCGGGAGGGGGGAGGCGGTCCAGGTCGTCGACGTAGGCGGGAGGCGGCATCCGCCTCGTCAGGAAGCGGTCGTCCTCCAGGGGGGTCTCCTGCCAGCGCTCGATGGACTCGGCGGTATAGACCCCCGGAATGGCGGTGATATCCCCCCCGGCGGCCAGGGTCCTGGCCAGGGCGGGGAACGCCTCCTCTCCCTCGCCGACGACGATGGATTCGAATTCAGGGAGCCGGGCCGCCTCGAAGGGGAAGGCGATGGGATGATGGCCGCCGAGGCAGAGATGGGCAGCCGGGAAACGTTCCCGGATGGTCCGGCCGGCCAGGCAGACATCGTACATGGAGACGGTAAAGCTGGTGATCCCCACCAGGTCGGGCCGGATAGCCTCGACCCTCTGGGCCAGTTCGCCGTGGCCGACCTTCTCGGCGATACAGTCGAGGAAGAAGATGTCGTGTCCCGGCGCCGTTTTCCTGAGGGAGGCGATGATGGAGAGCAGCCCCAGGGGGGGGAAGAGCCCGAAGTCCCCGGTTTCCAGCAGGCCGTGGTCATCCGGGTTGGCGGGGTCCACGTACTCCCGGGCAGTGTGCTGGGCAGGGGGGTTGAGGAGCAGGATCCGCATCAGGCGTTCCTCCCCGCCGGCTTGCGGCCGAGGAGTTGCACGGAAAGGCCGAAAGGGAGGCCGATGCGGCCGGCCAGCGCCGCCTCCCTGGTGAACCAGAGGGTCACCAGGGAGTTGAGCGGCCCCCACGTCCCCTGCAGCTCTCCGGCCGGCGCCCCCTTGATGCCAAGGAGGGCCTTGCCCCGGCGCAGCAGCCAGACGAGGGGGAGGAGCAGGGCATAGGCATAGGTGGTGTGCACGACCTCCAGACCGGCGGACTCCATGACGGCAACCAGTTCCCCCCTGGTAAAGCGCCGGGCGCCGTGGGCGACCAGATCGTGGCCCGAGGAGCACCCCATGTAGGCGGAATCCACCAGGAGCAGGTGTCCGCCCGGCTGCAGCACCCGGGCGAACTCCCCCACGGTCGCTCCGACGTCAGTGATGGCGCGGTGATAGAGCACCTCGCAGGCGGCCACGAGGGCAAAACTGCCATCGGCAAAGGGGAGGTCGGTGCAGTCCCCCTGGAGAAGGGGACCTGAGAAATGGCGACGGCACATCTGCAGGGCGGGGAGATAACGGTCGAGTCCGATCACCGCACCATACCGGGCGAAATAGTGGACCATGGAACCGGGGCCGCACCCCGCATCGAGCACGGTCCCCTCCCGGGGGATTTCGCGCAGCAGCACGTCCAGGAACCTCTGCCGGCTCCTGTACCACCAGTGGTCCTGCTGCAGGTGATAAATCTGCTCGTAGAACGCGGGCTCCACCGGTTCAGCCCCTTCCCGCCCGCAGTTTTCTCAGGGCCGCGACGGTGGCGAGGTATTTGCGACCACGCTTCAGGAAGTGGAACAGGGTGGTACCGGTCTTGGAGACGCCGCTGTGCCGGGGCTGCATGACATAGGGGATCTCCACCACGGAGAAACGCTTCTCCAGCAGGATGCGATAGATGAGATCGATGAAATACTCGCCGTAATCGCCGGCCAGGCGGCGATCCTGGAATACCTGGCGCCGGACGGCGATGAAACCGCTGGTGTAGTCGGTGAAGGAAGCGTCGAGCAGGTAACGAAGGGCACGGTTCAGGCACCGGCTCAGGAAGAGGTGGAGACCGGACCCGTCGCCGGAGCGGTTCTCCCCGCCGCCGGGGAGGTAGCGGGAGTTGACCGCCACGTCGTAACCGGCACCAATCCGTTCCAGCAACTGGGGAATACACTCCGGCGGCTGGGAAAAATCGCAGTCGAACCAGACGATGACCTCATGGCGGGCTGCCGCGATGGCGTCGTTGAGGGATGCCGTCAGGCCGTGATCATCCAGGCGGCGGAGCACCCGGACCGTTGCCCCCGGCACGTCCGTTGTCCCGGCGATCTGCCAGGTCAGGTCAGGGGAATCGTCGTCGACGACGATCACCTCCACCGCCTCCACGCCACAGCCCCGGACCTGGGTAACCGCCTCCCGCATCAGGTCGGCGATGTTCCCCGCCTCGTTGTAGGTCGGCATGATGAGGGACACCGACTGGACGGCAACAGGGCGGGAAGTCACGACCGGCCCCCTCCCCCGTGCCGGGCGTCCATGCCCCGGCACTCCTCCAGCAGGGTCGTGGCAACCTCATCCACCTGTTCTTCCCGGAGAGCAACCCCGGACGGGAGGTAGAAGCCCCGCCGGGCGAGCCGTTCGGCGACCGGGAATCTCCCTTCGTCCCGAGATGACAGCCCCATCCGCAGCAGGACCGGCTGTTCGTGCAGCGGCCAGAAGAACGGCCGGGTTCCGATCCCCCGCCCTGCCAGCCTTTTCATCATGGCGGCGGCATCACCGGCCACCTCATCGGACAGCACGACGCCATAGACCCAGTAGATATTGTCGGCATAGGGGGTGGATGCCAGTGGCAGCTGCACCCCCGGGCAACCCTCCAGGAGTGCCGTGTAGCGTCGACCCATGGCCCGTTTGCGCTCGATGAAACGGTCGAGCCGCTCCAGCTGGGCAACCCCCACCGCCGCCTGCAGGTTGGAGATGCGGTAGTTGTATCCCAGCTCTTCGTGAACGAAGCGCCGCTCCGGCTGGAAACAGAGATTGCGCAGGGAGCGACACCGCTCCGCCAGGGGTGGATCGTCAGTCAGGACCATCCCCCCCTCGCCGGTGGTCACCAGCTTGTTCGGGTAGAAACTGAAAATGCTGAGAGCGCCGAAACCGCCGCAGGGCTTCCCCCCGCAGGTCTGGCCGTGCATCTCGGCCGCGTCTTCCACCACCTTCAGACCGTAGCGGTCGGCCAGGGCCAGCACAGGCGCCATCTCCACGGGGAGACCGTAGACATGCACGGCCATGATCGCCTTGAGCCGCCGGTTCCCCTTCCGGTCGATCTCGTCGGCAAGCAGTTCGGCCAGGCGGTCCAGGTCCATGTTCCAGGTCCGGGGGTCGGCATCCACGAAGAGGGGGACACAACCGTTCCTGACCACCGCCGCGGCACAGGAGATGATGGTGAACGTCGGCACCACCACCATGTCCCCCGGTTCGAGACCCAGTGCGGCCAGGGCCAGTTCCAGGGCAGCGGTGCCGTTGGCCACCGCCACGGCATACCGCCGCCCGACCCGTTCGGCCATGGCCGTTTCGAACCGCTCCACAAACGGCCCTTCGGACGAGATCCACCCCGTGTCGATGCACTCCTGCAGGTATCGTTTCTCGTTGCCGTCAAGGAGCGGCTCATTGACCGGGATCAAGGGGACACCGCGGGGAGGGGAGTAGGGTGTTCGTGGCGGGGGGTACGTTTTTCCATGAAATCAAGACGAATCATCGGCCTCATGCCCTGTTCAGCGTCTGCGAGACGACAGTCAACTCCTGTGCCTGCAAGATACCACCCTCCCCGAAGCGACGTCAAAGCAAATCACGGGGAGTTCAGCTCCCGGTCGCCGGCACAACAGAATAAATTAGCTTGGTAACCACTGTCCGTGGCGGTATAGTCGTGGCAGCCGGCGGGGACCGGTCAGATTTCACTCAGGCGGACGGAACGATGACCGGGCTTACGGGTACAGCACGAGGGAGCGCTGAAACAGATCTATCCTGGTCGTGGCTCGTCGCGGTCAGCGCCTGCTTTCTCCTCCTCTCCCTGACCTCCAACCTGTTGTTCCCTGCGTTCGAAGGGCCGGACGAACCGAGCCACTTCCAGTATGCCCGACTGCTGGCCCAAGGGAAAGGGCTGCCGGTCCAGACCGATCCCCGGCGGTCCGCCGACACCGAAGGGTTCGGGCCACCCCTCTACTACCTCGTCCCGGCGGCGATCCTGCGCGCCATCGACCCCCACCGGGGGGAGGGGATCAGGAGGATCGGCGTTCTCGACCTCAACGGATTGGCCAGGCAGGTCCCGGACAACCGGCTCCCCCCCCGCATGAACCCCGGGTGGCTGGAGTTCGGCATCGGGACGGAACCGGACCTGTTCATTCACCCTCCCGGCGGACCCACAGCCCCGGGTCCGGAACGGGTGGTACACTGGATGCGGCTTTTTTCAACCTGTTGCGCCATGGCAACTCTGGCGGCACTGTTCCTCCTCGCCAGGGAAGTCGCCCCGGGGCGCAAGGAGCTGCAGCTCACCACCCTGGCCCTCGTCGCCTTCAACCCCCAGTTCATCCATCTTTCCGCCATTCTCAACAATGACAACCTGGTCATTGCGATCGCCACGGCAACGCTGCTGTGTGCCGCGCGCCTGCTCCGCGGAGCTCCCCTGACCGCCCGGCAGTCTCTGTTCCTGGGGGTGCTGTTCGGTGCCGGCATGCTGGCCAAGCCGAACATGCTGTTCCTCGCAATGCCGGTCGGCCTGGTGGTCTGGTACCGGTCACCCTCACCGGGCGCAGGGGCCAGACACATCGCCGTAGCCGCAGCAACGGCAACGCTCCTGTCATCCTGGTACTACGGGCGCAATGCCTGGCTCTACGGAAACCTGGATTTTCTGGGGTGGAAGACCCGCGCCGCCATGCACCCGTTTTTCGTGCTGCGTCCGGAGCATCGCTGGGAATTTTTCACGGGCGATTTCGGCCCGCTCCTGTTCACCTCCTACTGGGGGCGGTTCGGCTGGCTCACCCTGCCTCTCCCCTGGTGGCAGTACCTTGCCTACGGCATGCTTTCGGCAGCGGCCCTTCTCTCCCTCTTCCCCCCCGCGGCATCCGGACTTCGACCGGAACCGGGCATGCGCCCCCTGCTCTGGGGAACCGTCATCCTGAACCTGGTGTCGCTCCTCGCCTTCAACATGATCTTCCTGGCAGAACAGGGACGGCTGCTCTACCCATCCCTGGGGGCCTTTGCCCTCCTGATGGCCATCGGCATGGAGACGTTCGTCCCGCTGCGGGTCAGACAGCTTCTGCCGGCTCTCCTGCTGCTTCTGGCGCTGTACAGCCAGTGGGGCATCATCCGCCCGGTCTATTTCGGCTAGGGAGAAGAGACGTACCGTCCGGCCATCCCCCTCTGGCCCTCACCTCGCATCACCTCCTCCCCTGAAGGACATCACCCCTTTTTGTTGAGAAAAAGCAGAGCCCCCAGATAACAGAGCGCCGCCACGATATACAGTGCGTTCAGCCCCCATATCATGGACGAGTATTCACAGAATCCGCCGACCACGGCACCGAGCAGATTGGATCCCATGGCAGCTCCGACTGACCTGACATTCCGGATGGAGAGGGCGAACACCATTGATGAAAAAAAGATCGGCAGGGCGACCAGGAACCCGGCGACCAGGATCCTGACCAGACCGTGAAAGTGCAGGAGCGGCGCGACGGGCACGAAGTAGAGGGAAATGATCGAAACCAGCAGGCCGGCGATAAACACGTGGGGGTTAAGGTTCCCCCTGCGCAGCACCACCACGTTGGCCACCGTAGCGATGGCGAGGATTGCAACGAAGACAACCGCGTTCACAAGCCAGGTTGAGCCGAACAGCAATGAAAACGTGGTGACGCTCTTCGTCTCCAGGAGCAGGAACCCGCTGCCAAGGAAGAAAAAGAGTGGATTGAGGTTATGGTGCCGCAGGGGTGATGCCGCCAGGATCGCAACGACGGATATGGCCAGCAGTGCGGCTATGACAATCTGGTACAAGCGCGGGATGTTTTTATGTTCCAGATACAGATAGGGCCAGTTGTCAGACGGCACAATGGTATCGGCAAGACGGGGCACCGGGGAAAACGTTTTTCCGAAAAGCGGATTCGTTGCCGCCAGGGAACGGGCACCCGGACCGCCGACCACCATCAGATTGAACAGGTCACCGCCATAGGCAACGTGCCAGCTGTTGTTCTCCCCGAACGCCGCCCGTGACATGCCGAGCAGCCGGGTATGAATCCACTCGTTCGGCACGGAGAAGAGCAGCACCACCACCCCCTTGTCGGACAGCAGGTTGAGTGCCTCACGCAACGACTCCTGGGTGTAGACATAGTTGTCCAGCCGTAACGACGACGTAATGGACAGGTTGGCATGGGAATCGAGGGTGCCGAAGACGATCATGTCATAGCGGACCCGGGAGTTGTGCAGAAACGAACGGGCATCGCCAATATGGACATGCACCCGGGGGTCGGCGTACGGTCGCTGAGGATGGCGTTCCCTGCCTATCGCCTGGATTGCCGGGTCAATCTCCACCGCATCAACGTACGTAGCACCATTATTGAGCGCGATTGCCACGTCGTTACCGCTGCCGGCTCCGATCACCAGCACCTTTTCCGGCTGAAACCAGCGATAGGGGGTACTGTACTTGTCATACAGCCCGGGCTCCCGGGCAAAATCAACCGCCTTCTGGTGGAAGAGCTGATTGACGAAGATTTCCAGACTGTGTTCCTCAACATTGTTCTGGGTATTGATGGCGTAATAGGGTGACCAGGTGCTGCTGCTTTCCACGACCGCTACCGCGGCGACCCCGGCTGCCAGGGCAACGGCGCCGAAGAGTGCCCACTTCTCCCGCCAGGTGACGACAAGATAGACGACACCTATGACGGCAAACCAGACAAAGGCCGGAGTACCGAGCGCGGAAAGCAGTGCAAATGCGGCTACGCCGAGAAGGCTTCCGGCAACATTCCAGGTATACCCCAGGAGCGGTTCGAATTCCTGCATGAGTCGGCCGATCCGCTGCCCCAGGGGGACGAAGACCGACAGGGCAATGATGTACACCAGTGACAGGACCTGGGGGATGGTCAGTTCGATCGTCAGCAGGCTGACGAATCTGTTCTCCCCGTAAAAACTCCAGAGCCAGGTCTGGGCATCGGGCGGGACGGCAACATTCACGCTGCCGAGAAGCAGGGCGAAGGCGATCATCCCGATGAACAGGAGGGGGAAGAGTTTCTCATAGCTGCGCCTGGAACTGACAAGAAGGAAGCCGATGCCAAGACCGAGAAACGACCCGATCAACACCACGTTGGCAAAGAAGCCGATGGAGAAGATATGCGCCGGCAGCCAGCGGATCAGGCACAGTTCCAGAAAGAGCCCGACGAAGCTGAGCAGGACCAGTTTTGCTTTACTGTTCATGTAACATCCTTTGTATTAGGAACCTGGCAGGAGGGGGGTTGACAACAACCGGTTCGGCCCCCCTAACCGAACCTCGTCTTATCTCCTTCGCCCGCGCAGGGGCCCTGTTTCACCTCGATCTGGCTCACGCGTAAACCAGTCGATGGGGGGAGGGTCCGGTCCGGCCCGGCGGAAATCGGCCGCAGCCTCGGCCGACCGCCCCAGCTTGCTCAACGCCTCGCCCCGCAGCTGGTAGTAGGTCGGATGGGGGAAGAGGGCGATCGCCCGGTCGAAATCCGCCACCGCCGCGTCGTAACGCCCGACATCGCTCAGGGCGACCCCCCGGAAGGCATAGAGGTTGTAGATAGACGGCAGATTCGCCACCCGGGCAGTTTCGATGGCCGCGGTAAAGTCCCGTTCCGCGGCGTCGCTCCTTCCGGCAATGAGGTAGAAGACCCCCCGGTCCCCATAGGCTCGTCCCACCGGTTCGATGTCGATCACCCGGGACCAGAAGGTCCCCGTATCCCGCCATACCGGGATCAGCCGCATGGTCGCGCCGGCAGCCCCCAGCAGGGCAAGGAGGACGAGCGTGCCGGCCAGCGCTGCCCGCCCCCGGTCACCCCGCTCCAGCCATCTCCCGAGCTGCCGCGTCAGGAGCACGGCACAGCCGATGGTCGGCACGATCGCCGGCAGGTAGGTGTAGCGGGCCGCCAGGGCGATATCGTCCCCTGCCTGAACGAAAGCCAGCATGGGGGCCATGGCGATGACAAAGCAGAACCAGCCGGCGGTCACACCGCGCAGTCGACCGGCATACCTGAGAAGCAGCAGGCTGACGACGATCACCACGGCGGCCTTGACAGGATAGCCATAGGGGAGCGGTTTAGGAAGCACAAAATAGGGGCTGATCCCGACAGGGAAGAGCGAGAGGCGCACGTACTCGAAGAGCGCGTTCCCCGAGACGACCGTCCTGACCAGCAGCGGCATGCTCGCCAGGGTGATCAGGCTCTTCTCCGCCGCGGCAAAGCCGATGGTCACGAGGGTAATGGCCAGGGAGACGAGGAAAAAAGGGACTTTCTCCCACACCCGCTGCCTGATGTTGCCACGGTGCAGGCGGCCCAGGGGGTGCCAGTCCAGCAGCAGCAGGATGACCGGCAGGGTGACACTGACCTGCTTGGCAAGGAGGGAGAGGCAAAAAAGAACCAGCCCCGTCAGGTAGGCCC
>CALMBF010000167.1 GCA_937860145.1 uncultured Geobacter sp. | reverse complement strand
CACCCCGTACCCACCCCGGCACGCAGACCTGCATGAAGCACCCCGCCCGGATTGCAGCCGGCGCCCACACCCTATCCCGGAGGAATCGGGACCTTAATAAAATTGGGTTAAGAATTGCATATAAAGTTAATTTAACTGAACATATCCGCGATCCCGGTCAAAGAGCTTTTAATTCATTTGATATGCTTCATGGGAGGATGTCGTATGGGCATCTTGTTTGTGCAAGCCGGATCACTCGGGGCGATGCTGCTGGTACTGGTCGCCTCTCACCTCTCCCCCCTGACGAACGAAGCGCACGCAGACCTCACCTGCCATGGCTGCCACGGCACGAACAGCACGAGGGACATCCGCCCCGAAGATTCTTCCTACAGAAACCCTTCCAGCGGGGGGGTCCGGGGAAACCACAGGACCCACGTGGGCGAAGCCGCCACGGCGGCGTCCTGTGCCAAGTGCCACCCCGGCAGCTCAGGCTACACCTCGTCCCACCGGGACGGACTGATCAAGATAGCCGCCAACATCAACCTCTCCCCGCAACATGCCGTCTACAAGGGCTCGACCTCGGCCTTCCCCCAGACAGCCGTCCCCAGCCCCGGCAGTTGCACCGATGTCAACTGCCATTTCGGCAGGAGCACCCCCCAGTGGGGCTCCGCACCCCTCTCTGCCGCCGGCGACAAGACCTCGACCGGTGACTGCACACTGTGTCACCATGCTCCGCCATCTAACGGCAAGCACGAGGGAAAACACCGGCAATATTACGGAGAGGGGACGGTCGTCTGCAGCAAGTGCCACCCCGACCACCACATCGAACCCAGGCCCTTTTCCCATGCCACCAGTGCCGGCAAGAGACCCCTCGCTGTCCAGTTCACCACCTCGCCCAATTCGGGGGGTAACTACATAGGAGGCTCGGTCAATTATCCCGACTACCTCAGTTCACTCTCCCCCCGTAACGGCACCTGCACCAACTACTGCCACAGCGACGGCCGCAAGGATGCCGGCGGCAATCCGGGACTGGCCACGATCGCCCTCTCCTGGTCTGACTCGAAAACCTCCAAGTGCATCTCCTGCCACAAGGGGAGGACGGCACTGGACAACACCCAGTCCAACTGCACGGCTATCGGCGGTTCGTGGAACGCCGAACAGGGCCTCTGCTCACCCGACCTGACCATGTCGTCCGCCGGCCATCACCTGCTGGTCGGCCCCCAGTGGATCAGGAAGTACCCCTGCAACTACTGCCACTATGCCACGGTCGGCGAGGGGGACCTCCTCCTGAACACGACCTCCGCGTCGAAACATGTGAACGGGAAACCCGACATCGCCATCAACCCCCGGTGGAACATCGTCGGCCGTGCCGAGCCGAGCTACGATGCGACGCGGAAAACCTGCGACAACATCTACTGCCATAGCGACGGGACGACGGACCCCGACCAGGTCAAGGAGTTCGCCTGGACCGACAAGGATGCCAAGTGCAATACCTGCCACGGCCACCCGGTCGGTTCCTGCAGCACCGATGGCTGTCACGACGGCAAGCTGCATCCGGCCACGGCCAGCGAGCCGGCAAAGGTCTGGCCCATCGTGACCGGCTGGGCATCGGGCAAGGAGTGGATGGGGGCCATCCCCATGTTCCCGAACCAGGGGGTCGGCACGCCGCGGGCCAACTCCCACCCGCGGCACGTCCAGTCCGATTACACCTGCGACGAGTGCCATGCTTCGACCATCAAGGGGAACGGCAGTTGCCTCGGCTGTCATGCCAACGGCATCCCCCCCGGATCCATGGGGGAGGTCTCCCACCTGAACGGCGATTTCCACGTCAACAAGGTCAAGGATGTGGTCTTCAAGCGGGGAGGGACCTACAATGCGGACAAGTCGTGCTCCAACACCGCCTGCCACAAGGACGGCGCCGATCCCGTCTGGGGGGGATCGGTGGGGGCTCAGGTCGTCTGCAAGAACTGTCACGGCACGACCGGCAGTGACGTGGACACCTCCATCACGACGGGGGGGAGCAACGCGAAGATCAACCTGACCGAGTGGGTAACGTCCGGCCACGGCCGGTACTCCAGCTCCGGGAGCTATCCGGTGAGCAGGAACCCCGCCGCCAACTTCCCCGGCAACAACGCCTGCTGGTACTGTCACGACAACTCCGTCTACCACAACGACCCCACCAACGTGTTCCGGCTCAGACAGCATCAGCAGTTTTCCCGACGGTTCGAAGGGGAGTGCGTCTACTGCCACATGACCCGTTCCCAGGGTGAGTGTCTGGGGTGCCACGACGCCGGCGAATCCATGGCGCCCCAGCTTGCCAACATCTCCAGTTCCCACACGGCAACCGCCAGGTGGGCCGACGGCACGGCCGTGGTCCGTCCCGATCACCGCGCCATGCAAAGCGTATCCTGCCTGACCGACCAGGAGGCCGTCCAGTGCCACTCCAGCGACCGGAAGACCCACAACACCGGAGCCGGCATCTGGAAGGAGGAGCAGAAGGCTGACATCAAGAACCAGTACATCATGATGGGTGTCTGTCTCCAGTGCCACGACGACGACACCGGCGGCAAGTGCGCCAACTGTCACGACTACAACAAGGATCCGGTCAAATACCCCCCCTACAAGTACACCCTCGGCTTCAACGGCGGCTCCGGAACGATCAAGCCGAAAAAGGCCCGGGCCTCGTCGGTCCATTTCGGGTACAAGCACTACAACGATTTCACGAATTCCGGCGGGTGGACCAAGGTGTACTCCCCCACCAGGTCGACCTTGTTCGGCACCTATTCGGCGTATCAGGGGACCTGGAAGGGTGGAAAGTTCTGCTGGGACTGCCACGACCCCCACGGCGACAAGAACATCTACATGATCCACGACCAGGTCGCGACCTCGACGGACGGCCGCTTCGGCATCCCCTACACGAGGGCGGCGGTGTCGTTCACCAGGACCCAGAGCGGCACCGACTATGCACGGACGTCCGCCCCCTACAATGGCATCTGCAACGTCTGCCACTCCTCTGACAGCAAGCACTACCGGGCCGACTGGGGCGATGGCCACAACAGCGGCACGCGCTGCACGGTCTGTCACGAACACCGCTTCACCGACAGCCATGCCGACGACCAGCCGTGCAACAGCTGCCATAAGAACAAGCCGGTCCCCCGGCATTCGGCCTTCGGTCAACCGCGGGACTGCACCAAGTGCCACGCCCAGACCATCGGCAACCGCACCGATGTCATGAACAGCCAGTTTGCCGGCAACTCCCACCATGTCCAGGGGGTGGCGATCACGTCCCGGCAGTGCTACGCCTGTCACTGGGAAGCGACCCCGGAAGGGCTGATCGACGTCCGGTACCACAAGGGGTACAACTACCTGAACTATTCATCGACCCCGAACGCCAAGGTCGACCTGGTGATCTGGGGACCCGGCGTGCGGCCGACGGTCTACAAGCTCTATTCCACCGCCACCCAGTTTCTGGCCAGCAATGTCAGCAGCGGCGTCATCGCCACGGAACGCGCCGAGGTTGCCCAGATCACCCCCCACTGCATCAGCTGCCACAGCGACCAGAACAACAGCACCCAGCCCTTCGGCGACTGCAAGACCCCCCGGCAGTACGCCTGGGACAAGCAGAGCATCGCGGCGCGCTATGCCCAGACCGGCACGACGACGTGGGGCAAGTATGCCACCAATGGCAAGAAGGGTCTGACCAAGGCCTTTTCGGCCCACGGCAACGCGGTCGCCAACCAGGGTGGGTACAACAGTGCCACCGGCGTCGATTCGTCCATCAACAACACCAGGAACGGCTCCGTCAACGTGCAGTGCTTCGACTGCCACAACTCCCACGGAACCCGGGTCGTGGGGACGACCTCGAGCTATGTGACCTTCAACGGCACCAGGAACGGTGGCAACCTGAAGGAGACCCAGGCCGGCAAGGGGGGATACAGGTACAACTACAAGGCCAAGGCCAATGCCGGCGATGCCGTCAACCCCTACCGGGAAGGGGGGGGCCAGTGCTTCGACTGTCACATGAATGCCGCGCAGAACGCGCTCCTTCCCGGGATCGAGGGGTACCGGACTCCCTGGGGCTACCAGACCACCTTCGGAGCGACCGCGCGGGTCATGGGGTACCTGGACCCCCCCTTCTTCGGCCAGGACAAGACCGGCTACATGCTGCGCTACCCCTACAAGACCCTGCCGATCGCCGGCGGCCACCTGAAGGCGTCGAGCCTCCTGAACCATTCGACCGCGGCCCAGAACAGGGTCAACGGCCTCTGCACGCCGTGCCACGATCCCCACGGCATCACGCCGACCCTGGGGAGCAAGCAGGATTATGCCGTGCCGCTCCTCAAGGGGACCTGGCTGACGTCACCCAACCGGGAGGATGCGGCAAACCCGGGACAGGGGGGCGGGGCGCAGGCTTACGTGGACCTTACCGGGGTCTCCGAGGATGCGACCAGATTTGCCGGGTTATGCCTCCGGTGCCACGGCAAGGAGAACCTGACCGACGGCGCCACCCACACGTGGAAGAGCCAGGACCGCGTCCATGAGGCGGTCAAGGGGTGGAAGACCGCCAATGCCACCATCCAGCACAACTTTGCCTGTTCCAAGTGCCACGCCCCCCACGCTTCGGGTCTGAAGAGGCTGATGATTACCAACTGCATGAACACTACCCACCAGGGGAGGGTGGTGTCGGGGAATCCGGTCCTCGAAGGGAGCGACTGCTGGACCTTCAACAATGACGGCTCAATGACGGAGTGTTCGCAGGGGAGCTTCCCCACCGGCGCCTACCGTCAGAACTGCCACCCGACCGGTACCTGGCCGGACAACACCTGGAACAGGGTGACGCCATGGTAATGACAATGAAACGCTTGACGCATGCAATGGGAGGGACGATCGTGAGAGACGCCATCATTGCCGCCCTGTTCCGACTTCTGAACACCATACGCCGTTGCCCGCTCCCGGTCCTCTTCCTGGCACTCCTGATGCTGCCCGTTGCCGCATCCCAGTCCCGTGCCGCCGGCGGCGACACAGTCTGGCAGAGTACTGATACCCAGGCCGGCAAGCAGCAGGCGATCGCCTCGACCACCGATACGGAAGGGAATGTCATCATCGCGGGTTTCCGGAACCTCGCCGGTGGCACCAATGACGACTACTACACGGTCAAGTTCAAGGCCGACGGCAGCGGCGTCCTCTGGAGCGCGGCGTACGACAGGGCCGGCGGCTCCGACCAGGCAAACGACGTGACGGTTGACGCCAACAACGACGTCATCGTGACCGGGACGGTCTGGAACGGTATCAACCTCGACATCCACACCGTCAAATACTGCGGTGCCACCGGCTCCCCCTCCTGCGGCGGCAGGAACGGCGGCGAGGTCATCTGGGCCCAGACCTTCAACGGTGCGGCGAACGGCAGCGACGGGGGGACTGCCGTTGCCGTCGACCCGAACAACGACATCTACGTGGGGGGGTATTCCCAGAACGGTTCCGGCAAGGAGGATTACCTCCTCCTCAAATACCCGGCGGCAGGGGGCGCCCCCCTCTGGCAGGCACGTTACAGCGGACCGGCCGGGTACCCCGGCACCAACAAGATCGCATCCATAGCGGCCGGGGCCAGCGGTGTCGCGATTACGGGCCAGTCGTGGAACGGGTCGGTCTTCGAATGCGCCACCATGAAATATGACCCCCAGGGGACCATGCTCTGGCCCCAGGTGAAGCGCTATACCGACGGCCCCGCCCCCTGCTTCGGCAAGGTCGTGAAAATGGATGCCGCCGGCAACGTCATCGTCGCTGCCTCCGCTTCCAACGGCCTCGATCTGGATATCTACATGGCGAAGTATGCGGCCGCAAGCGGCGCCCAACTCTGGGCATCGACCTTTGACGGCCTGGACAGCGACGAACCCAAGTGCATGGCACTCGACGGGGAGGGGAACGTCTACGTCACCGGGTATTCGACGACCCAGAGCGGCCATTACGATTTCTATACCGCCAGGCATGACGGTGCCACGGGGACCCCCCTCTGGAGGAGCATCTTCGACTCGGGGAACGGCAACACGGACATCACCGCCGAATCGGACGCCATTGCCCTTGACCCCGTCGGCGGTGCCGTGTTCGTCACCGGATACAAGATAACGGGCGGGATAACCTCCTTCGAGACCCTCAAGTACAAAAGCGACAACGGGGAGGTCATCTGGCAGGGGCTCTTCAACGGCACGGCGGGGAAGAACAGCCGGCCGGTCGGGCTGGGACTCACCACTGCCGGGGATGTGCTGGTCGGCGGCTGGGCCGATACCGCCGCCACCAACCTGGATTACGTCGCCCTGAAGTATGACCGGGGGGTGCTGAACCCGCCGACGAGGCTGACCGCCCAGGCCCTCTCCGGCACCAGCGTCGGGCTGACCTGGACGCGCAATTCCCTCAACGAGGACGGCTTCCGGATCGAGCGCTGCACCCTGTTTGCCTGCACGGAGTTCGCGGAGATCACGACCGTCGGCCCCGGTGTGACCAGCTACACGGACACGGGACGGGAAAAGGACACCTACTACAGCTACCGGGTCCGGGCCTATAGCGGAACCAGCGGGACCTCCCCATACTCCAATGTCGCCCAGGCCATCACGACCAGCGTGCCGGCCCTGCCGCCGGCATGGTCCTACCTCTACGACGGCCTTGCCGGCAGCGACGACTTCGCCGCTGCCATTGCCGTGGGGCCGGACAACAACCCGGTGGTCGCCGGCGCCAGCCACGACTATTTTCCGGGGTATTCGTCGGGAAACCTCACCTGGGATTACCTGACCATCAAGCTCGACAGGAACAGCCACCTCCCGCTCTGGCTTGAGCGGTACGACGACCCCACCAGCGCGTCGGATGTGGCCACCTGTGTCGCCGTGGACAGCGCCAACATCGCCACGGTTTCCGGGTATGCCACCCTCAACGTGAACAACGTCGATGTCAACTCGCTCTTCACGCTCCGGTACAAGGCCGCGGCATCATCCCCCCAGGCCCTCAGCGCCGACCAGTACAACGGCCCGGGAGCGACGGATGACCGCGCCGTGGCCATAGCCACGGCGGTCGACGCCTCCGACAACGTGGCGGTGGTCGGCTACGGGAAGAACGGGAGCGGCAATGACGACATCTACCTCCTGAAATACGCTGCCAACGGGACGCGGCAGTGGGACACCCCCCCCTTCGACGGCGGCGGCGACGACATGCCGACGGCGGTGGCGTTCGCACCCGACGGCAGCATCTACGTCACCGGGTACACGGAGAAGGTCCCGTCCACCGACCCGAAAACCTACGCCATGTACACGGCACGGCATAACGGGGCAAGCGGCGCCCTCATCTGGCGCGATGTCTCGGGCGCTGCGTCCCTCCCCGGGGACAACAAGGCCTTCGGCCTGGCATTTGACAGCGCGGGCGACCTGTATGTCACCGGCTATGCGACCAATGCGGCGAACAACAAGGACGTCCATACCGTCAAGTACAGGGGGGGAAGCGCCTCAAGCCAGAGGCTCTGGGAACGGACGGCTGACGGGGCAGGCCATGGCGATGACCGGGCCGCCGGGGTGGGGGTCGATCCGGTCGACGGGAACATCGTCGTGGCCGGGACCAGCAGGGGCGAGGCGGGGGATTCGGACTACCGCGTCATCCGTTACACACCTGCCGGAGAGGTCGTGTGGGACAGGAGCTACCAGAAGCCGGGGAGCGACGAGACGGCCACGGCCATGGCGATCGACTCCAACGGCACCATCTCCGTGACAGGGGACACGTCCAACGGCGCGACGCGGGACAGCCTGACGGTCGCATTCAACTACCTGCAGGGGCAGACGGTCAGTGCGAGCGTCTACAACGGCGCTGCCAACGGCAATGACGCCACCACCGCCCTGGCGGTCAACTCCTACGACGAAGTCTTTGCCGCGGGCTACACGGCCCGGGCGGACGCCAGCACCGACCTGCTCGTCTACAAGATCGCGCCGACCATCCCGACTGCCCCCGCACCCCTGGTGGGTACGGCGCCGTCCATGACCACGGCGGAGCTTTCCTGGCCGGCCAGGCCGGCCGACAAGGACGGCTACACCCTGCAGCGCAGGTCAGGCGCCTGTGCCGCTGACAATCCGAACCCCTGGGACCCGGCCGTCGACATGGGGGGGATGGTCAGCGGCTATACGGACATCAATCTCATCCCCGGGTCGACCTACTGCTACCGGGTCCGATCCTACCGCAGCAGCGACGGGGCGGTCTCCCGCTGGACCCAGACCACCGTGACGCTCCCCCCGGCACCGTCACCGTCCGGCCTGACGGCGACGGCAGCGAACTCCACCCAGGTCAATCTCACCTGGTCTGACACTACCACCGGCGAGACCGGGTTCAGGGTGGAGCGGTGTGCCCTGGCAACCTGCTCCGACAGCGACTTCGTCCAGGCCGGCGCCATCGTGCCGGCCAATGCGACGAGCTACACCGACCCGGATGCCTGTTCCGGCACCGCCTACCGGTACCGCGTCATCGCGGTCGGCACCGGGTGGGAGACCGCGCCGTCAGCCATCGTCGTCGCACCGGTGACCCAGGCCCCGGCGGTGCCGCTGCTCACGGCGACACGGCTCTCGGAAATCGGGGTCAGTCTCACCTGGACCGACAGCACCACCGACCAGAGCGGCTACACCGTGGAGCGGAGCCCGGACGGGATGACCTACACGACGCTCGCCTCCCTCCCCGGCAGTTCGCGAGCCTACAGCGACACGGCCGCCACGCCGGGCGTCCCCAATTACTACCGGGTGACCGCCTACCGGACCGCCTCCTGCGGCTGGACGTCGGCGAGCCTTCCCCAAAGCGTCCTCACGACCATCCTGGAACCGAACGGTGTCACGGCCACGGCAAACAGCACGACCCAGATCACCCTTGCCTGGGGTGACCGGACCGCAAGCGAAACCGGGTTCAAGGTCCTGCGCTGCCAGGGGAGCGGCTGCATCCCCGGCCCGCCCCCCCTGTCCACCACCGGAACCAACGCGACCTCCTACGTGGACACCGCGGTGAGCGAAAATACGGTCTACAACTACCAGGTCGTGGCAACGAACAGCACCCTCTCGTGGGACAGCGTGCCGAGCACCAGGGTGGAACGGGCCACCCCCGCGGCGACCAGCCCGGTCCTCACCGCGGTGACCCGCGTCTCCGAAGCGCAGATAGCCATCAGCTGGAGCGACACCAACACCGACCGGACCGGGTTCCGCCTCTGGCGCTGCTCCGGCCCGTCCTGCACCACTTTCACCCAGGTCGGCGGCACCCTGACTGCCCTCACCTACAACGATACCGGCCTGGCCCCGAACACGAGCTATACCTACTACGTGGAGACGTTCAAGACGGCCACGACCGAGCGGTGGGCGAAACAGAGCGGCCAGCTTTCGGCAACGACGACCCTGCAGGAACCGGCCAACCTGACCGCCACGGTCAACAGCACGACCCAGGTGACCCTCGGCTGGAGCGACCGGACGGCGAGCGAAACGGGCTTTGAACTCTGGCGGTGCGCCAACCCGCCCTGCACCCCGACGTTCCTTGCGACGGTGGGGAGCAACGTGACCTCCTATGCCGACGCCTCGGCCTGTTACGGGACCTCCTACCAGTACCAGATCATGGCGGTCAACAGCACGGCACCCTGGTACAGCACGATCGTTTCCCTGGCTTCTCCCGTCACCCCGCCGTCCCCCGCCACGCCGGAATCACTGGTCGTGACGCAACTGAACGAATCCTCCGTCAAGCTCGACTGGAACGATCCGAACAGCGACGAAAGCGGCTACAAGGTCGAGCGCTGTACCGGCACCGCTGCCTGGTGTGGCAACGATGACGCAAAATTCACGGCAAGCTATCCCCTGCCGGCCAACACGATCACCTATACCAACAGCGGACTTGCCCCGAACACCACCTACACCTACCGGGTGCGGGCCTACAAGACCGCAGACTGCGGCTGGAGCCTTGCCAGCGGCACCCAGACCGTCACCGCCACCGTCCCCGCTCCTGCAGGACTGACCCTCCAGGCCCTCTCCTCCACATCGGCCAAGCTGACCTGGACCAACACGACGAGCACGGAAACCGGTTTCGTCGTCGAACGGTGCAGCGGCGCCGGGTGCAGCGACTTTACGGTCCTGACCGCCTCGTCCTCCATCGCGGCCCACGGGACCACCTTCACCGACACTACGGCCTGCAGCGGCATCTCCTATACCTACCGGCTCAAGTCGAAAAATGCCTCCCTTGGCTGGGAGAGCGGCTACAGCACCCCTGTGGCACTGGCAACGCCCCACCCCTCCCTCTCCTATCCCAACCTGCTCCTCGACCCGAACTTCGAGGACGCGGCCACGGGGTGGCCGGATGCCCCAACCGGCGGTTCGAGCGACGGGGCAAGCATCGACGCGGCACTGTTCAGCAACGGGAGCAAGAGCCTCAAGGTGGTGGGGGACGGGGCGCTGGTCATGGGGAGAGCCCAAACGGTGGCGGTTGTCCCGGGCCAGCGCTATGTCCTGTCGGGTTATGTCAATTCCGGCCTGACCGCAGGGGGCGCGCGGTGCAATGTCTCCGGCACGGGGATCACCGCAGATCCGGGGTTCGGCCTCGACGCCAACGACCCGCAGAACAACAACTGGGTCTACCTGCACGAAGTCGTCGCCATACCGGATGGCACCGAGTCGGTCCGGGTCCAGTGCTTCACCTCCGCCGGGTCCGTGGGGGCGGTCTCCTTCGATGCCCTGAGCTTCAGCAAGGCGTTCACGGCAACCCCCTCCACGGTGAACGAGTCCAGGATCTCCCTCTCCTGGCCCGACGTCTCCACCGACGAAACCGGCTACCGGATCCTGAAATGCTCGGCAGGAGCCTGTACGCAGATCGGCCAGGTGGGAGCCAATACCCTGACCTACACCGATACCGGCCTGACCCCGCCCGGCACGGCCTACGACTACCAGGTCCTCGCCTACAAGAGCGCCACCTGCGGCTGGAGTTTCCCGGCCAGCACCATCGCCACGGCAACCACCCTGGCCACCCCGCCGGCACCGGGCGGCCTCACCGCCACGGCAAACAGCACCACCCAGATCACCCTTGCCTGGACCAACACTACCTCGTCGGAAACCGGGGTCGTGGTGGAACGCTGCGAGGAGGCTTCGTGCACCTTCGACGGCTCGGTCCTGACGACCACCGGCCCGGGCATATCCTCCTACGTTGACACCGCCGTGACCAGCGGCACCACGTACCAGTACCGGGTCAAGGCGGTGAACGGTTCGCTCCCCTGGGCATCGGCCTACAGCGCGACGGTGACCCGGGCGACGCCGGCCCCGGCCGCCCCCGTCCTGGCCGTCCCGACCCCTGTTTCCGACACCAGGATCGATCTCTCCTGGACCGACCCGAACAGCGACGAAACGAACTACCTGGTCCTGCGGGACAACGTGGTCATCGCCACCCGCCCGGCAAACAGCACCAGCTACAGCGATACCGGGGTGACTGCCGGCAGCACCTACAGCTACCTGATCCGGGCCACCAAGACCGCCACCACCCCCTGGACCATCGACAGCAACACACAGACCGCGTCCCCCGTCACCCCGGCTCCGACCGGGCTGAGCGTGACCGTGGCCGGCTCGACCCAGCTGAACCTCTCCTGGACGAACGCTACGACCACGGAGACGGAGGTCAGGGTCGAGCGCTGCCAGGGTGCCGGCTGCAGCGATTTCACCCAGATCGCGGTGACCCCCAAGGCCCAGCCCGATACCAGCTACCAGGACAGCTCCGTCGTCCCGGGGGTCACCTACCGCTACCAGGTACGGGCAGCCAGCACGACCCTCGGCTGGACCTCCCCCTACAGCACCATCGCCAGCGCCACCACGACGGCGCTCCCGGTGCCGGGTGCCACCACCGCCACCAGGGCCTCGGAAGTGCAGGTCAACCTCTCCTGGAGTGCCACCGCCGGGGTCAGCGGCTACAACATCTACTACTGCACCGGTTCGGGCTGCACCCCGTCGCTCCTGGCAGGCACGGTCGCCGGCGCGGCCACGACCACCTTCCAGCATACCGGTCTGGCGGTCAATACCACCTACCGCTATGCGCGAACGTCCTACAAGACCGGCACCACCGGCTGCCCCGATACCACCGCCTGCCAGAGCGGTGCCGGTGCCGTCACGGCAGGCACCCTCACGACCCTGAACGCTCCGGCCGCCCTCACCGCCTCGGCGGTAAACTCGACCAGCGTGCGGCTCCAGTGGACCAACAACACGGTTTCGGAGACCGGCTTCGCCCTGGAGCGCTGCACCCCGGCCGGCTCCTGCACCTTCGCGGAGATCCCCAATACGGCCGTGCCCCACGACACCTCGTGGATCGACGCCACGGCGGCAAAAACCACCAGCTACCAGTACCGGCTGCGGGCAGCCAATGCCGCCTGGACCACCAGCGCCACCCCCGGCTACACCGGCTACAGCAACACCGCCACGGCAACGACCCCGGACGCCGGCCCCCCCTACCCGGTGACGGCCACCCCCGGCACCAACAGGGTGACCCTGACCTGGGGTGACAACTGCTCCGCAGGAACCCAGGAGGAGGGATTCAACCTGCTCCGCTGCACCGGCAGCGGCTGCGACCCGACGACCGACCCGTCGACGGTGACCATGGCGTACCCCGGCGCCAACTCCTCCAGCTCGGTCACCAAGGCCGATGCTGCCGTCTGCAGCAACCAGGTGTACGTCTACAAGGTCCAGGCGTACAACAACAGCACCCATCTGTGCGATTTCAGCAGCAACAACCTGGAGCTGGCCACCGTGACCCCGGCAAATCCGGTGCTGACCTCGGTTACCAGGGCCTCCGAGGTCAAGCTTGCCCTTGCCTGGACCGACGCCACCACCGATGCGGCCGGCTACGACATCTACCGCTGCACCGGAAGCAGCTGCTCCGATTTCGCCAAGATCGGCTCCAAGGCGGGCGCCCCTCTCACGTTCGACGACACCACCGTCCTGCCGGGAACCGCGTACACCTACCAGGTCCGCGGCAACGGCGCCACCGTCGGCGGCTGCGGCCAGCCCTGGCAAACGGTCAGCAACACCGTCTCCCAGATCGCCAACGTCAACGTCCCGTCGACGCTCACGGCAACCCCCGTCAACCTGAACCGGATCGACCTTGCCTGGGTCGACAGCGACACGACCACCACCGGCTGGAAGATCGAGCGGTGCACCGGCACCGGCTGCAGCGATTTTGCCGAAATAGCCACCCTCGGGACCAGGACCCCCCTCGGCTATGCCGACACCTCTGTTTCCGCCGGGACCACCTACCAGTACCGGGTCAGGGCCACCGGCTCGGTAACGGTGTCCGGCAATACTTACTACTGGGTCTCCGACTACGGCCCCGTGGCAGCGGCGGCAACGGCGGTGCCGGTTGCCCCGTCGGCCCTGTCCGCCACCATGGCCTCCGCGTCCCGGATCAACCTGAGCTGGACGGCGAGCAGCACCGCCGATCTTGACGGGTATGCCGTCGAGCGGTGCACCGGCCCGGGGTGCCTGGACTTCGCCCAGATCGCCACGGTCACCCCGATGACCGCCACCTCCTATGCAAACACGGACATCGCCTCATCCACCACCTTCCGCTACCGGGTCCGGGGCTACAAGTCGGCGGGAGGTGTCTACACCGGCTACAGCAATATCGCCGAATCGACCACGCTGATGGCGGCGCCCGGGTCGCTGACCGCCACGGCGATCGGTTCCCACGCGGTGAAGCTTGCCTGGAACGAGGTCTTCCCCGGCCAGGACTCCGTCAGCGTCATGGTGCAGATCTGGAACGGCGAGTGGGTCCACCTGGCCAACGTCGACGGCGCGACCAGCGAGTACACCGACATGTCCGGCGTGAGCCCCCTTGCCACCTATACCTACCAGGTACGGGCATTCCGGGGCAACGCCTATGCGGACAGCAACCTGGCGACCGTGACCATGCCGGGATATGCGCCGGCGGACGCCTCGCTCTGCGTGGCCGGGGAACTCCCGAACCAGCCCCAGATAACGTCGACACCGGTCACCGTCGCCAGCGAAGGTGTCCCCTACAGCTATGCCGTCACCGCCATCGCCAAGGGGGCCGGCAACGGCATCGCCTCCTACGCACTCGCGGTGAAGCCCAACGGCATGAGCATCGACCCGGCAACCGGCGTCATCACCTGGACTCCGGACTACTCCCAGTCCGGGACCATGAACGTCACCGTCCGGGTCACCGACACCCTCGGCAGTTCGGCAATCCAGAGCTTCGTGATTGCCGTGGCCAACGACACCCAGCTCCCCCGGATCACCTCGTCAGCGGTCACCACCTGTTTCGGGGTGACCTGCACCGTGAGTCAGAACTACCGATATCAGATAGTGGCCAGCGACCCCGAAGGGAACGGCCTCGCCTACTCCCTCACGGCCGCCCCGGCCGGCATGGCGATCGACCAGTCCGGCCTGATCACCTGGACGGCGGCAGCCGGCGCCAACAGTGTCATCGTCAGCGTCGGCAACGGCACCAAGTCGGCCAGCCAGAGCTTCACCATCCCGGTCAATCCCTATCATCCCCTGGCGATCACCTCCACGCCGGTCACCAGTGCGGTGAACGGGGCCCCCTACGGCTACCAGCTCGTCGTCACCAACAGCGACAACTACCCCTTGAGCTACGCCCTGACGACCGCTCCGGCGGGGATGACGATCTCCCCGAGCGGCACCGTCACCTGGGTACCGTCAGCTTCCCAGGGGGGCGACAGCCAGGTCGTCGTCCAGGTTTCCGACGGGAGCAGCGCTCCCCCGGTCACCCAGGGCTACACCCTGACCGTCTCCCAGTACAACGTGCCGACCATACCCCCCATACCCTCCCAGACAGCCTCCGAAGGGGTACTGTTCAGCTACCAGGTGGTCGCAACCGCGCCCCTGGGAGGCCCCTTGAGCTACTCCCTCAGCGGCGCCCCCACCGGCATGGCCATCTCCCCGTCCGGTCTCATCACCTGGACCCCGGCCCCGGGGCAGGGGGCCAGTGGCGTCACGGTGACGGTACGGGTGCAGGCTGGCGACGTCAGCGCCAACAGCTCAACCGCCTCGTTCTCCCTCAACGCGCCCTACATCTCCTCCACCCCCGGCGCCGTCCCCCGGGCATCGGTCGGCGTCCTCTACAGCTACACCGTGACCGCGAACGCCACCGGCTGCACCGGGACCTGCACCCCGGTCAGCTACTCGCTGCTCAACACGGGCGCAACGCCGCCACCGACCGGCATGGCCATCAACGCCTCCACCGGCCTCCTCACCTGGACCCCTGCCGCCGGCCAGACCGGCTACATCCCGGTGACGGTCAAGGCGACCTTCGGCACCTCGGGGAAAATCGCCACCCAGAGCTACAACATCTCGGTCCCGGCCATCACCTCCACGCCCCTCCTGTTCGCCGCCGCCGGGTCCCCGTACATCACCTACGTGACGGCGGCCGACCAGGCCGGCGGGAGCTTCACCTATTCTCTCACCACCGCCCCCACCGGCATGACGGTGGATGCCAGCGGCAGGATCAGCTGGACCCCGGGCCAGGCCCAGGGGGGGAGCGCCGTGCCGGTGACCGTCCGGGCGACCGTCACGGGAACGTCCCCGGCCATCTATGCGGTCCAGAGCTTCACCCTCTCGGTGGTCTCGGTGACCTCGGCCCCCGCCACCACTGCTCTTGCCGGCTACACCTACAGCTACCAGGTCGGTGCCACCGGGACAGCCCTCACTTACAGCCTGGATACGGCACCTGCGGGAATGACCATCTCCGCCTCCGGGCTCATCACCTGGCCGACCCCGACGACCGGCAGCATCCCGGTGACGGTCAGGGTGACCACCGGCGGCATCGCCTCCGTCACCCAGGCCTATACCCTGGAGGTGTCGGTACCGCCACCACCGCCGCCGGCGCCGGCCCTCAACACCCAGGGAGGGGGCCTCACCGGCTACTGCTCGGTGCAACATGCCTTCAGTTGGGGTGCCGTCACCCCGCAGGACGCCGACCCGGTCTGGTACAACGTCCAGGTGGACACGCTCAGTACCTTCGACAGCCCGAACCTGGTGCAATCGGGGTGGCAGAGCGGGACCAGCAGCGCCCTCTACCTTGGTCTGTACGGCGGGTCCTCGGGCCAGCTCTGGTACTGGAGGGTCCAGGCACGGGACAACGGCCATCAGCAGGTGATCACTTCGTCGACCGCGGCTCTCTTCACCGACGGCACCGTCTCCTGGGACTGCGGCTGCGACAACAGCTGTTCCAGCAGCTGCCCGCTGGTCTACTCCTGGAACGGCTCCGGTTTCGGCTACGAGACCGACCTCCAGGGGCCGGCCATCTCCCAGATCAAGAAGGGGGCGAGGAACGTCACCCTCTACCAGCCTTCCTACATCAGCCTCGTCGACCTGGTCCCGGACAGCGACAACCGGTACCGGGTAAAGATCTGGGAGTCCCTGATCGAGGCGACCCTCCTGGACGAGGCGAAACTCCTGGCCGTTGACTACCCGGCAGGGTACCAGATCGCCTCCTCCGGAGCCGAGAATACCTACTACTACGGCTACGTGGAGCCGTTCAGGATCTATACCCTCAAGGACCCGGTCCTGCCGCTGGCAGCGACCGACAAGCACGGCGCCGACGTCCTGGCGTCCCTCCAGGAGGTGGACGACAACCCGGCCCCCATGACCGCCGACGACCCGGACAACTACTACACCCTGGACTTCGGGACGATCGGGCATCCGGAGAACGCCAAGCTGGTCATCGATGGCTGGCAGATCATCAACTCCAAGATCTACCTCTCCACCCAGACCATCCAGCCCTACGTGGAAGTGGTGGATGGCGGCGGAAACTGGGTCAAGGCCAGGTCCTTCGGCATGCCGATGGGGGACCTGAAGACCATGGTCATCGACCTCGGTGGCAAGTTCCTCAGCAGCGATCACCGGATCAGGGTCCATTTGGGGATCAAGAAGGCCCAGGTCTGGGTGATCGACCGGATCAGCCTGGACGACTCCCCACCGGCACCCTTCACGGTGCAGGAGCTGACGGCATCCACGGCCGATCTGCAGCAGGGGGGACACGGGATCATCGAGATGAACACCGAGAAGCACAGGATCTTCGCCAGCGAGCAGAGCCTGCCGATCCATCCCGAATACTACGGCTACGGCAACTTCACCAGGTACGGCGAGGTGGGAGAACTGCTCACGGGTCGGGACGACAAGTACGTCATCATGAACTACGCGGACAAGCTGGACCTGAGCTTCCCGGCCCTGCCGGCGCCCCAGCCCGGCATGGCCAGGGGATTCATCCTCAAGGCCGACAACTACTACAAGGAGTTCAAGGAGTACAAGTACCTGGATCCGCTCCCCTTCCACGGGATGAGCGACTACCCGCCGCCGGCCCCGGAAGCCTACCCGACGGACGAGGAGCACAACCTCTACCGGCAGCAGTACAATACCCGGATCTTTTCCCCCTAGACAGAAAGGGTCCTGAAGACCCCGCTTCCGACAGACGACGAAAAGCCCGCTCCTGCGGGCTTTTCGCGTTTCCGGGCCAGAGTGGTCCTCACCTCTCCTGCATGCCGGGCAGGATCCAAGACCATCGGATATACAGTCATCCGTGCTTTCTCCGTTGATTTTGCGCCGATTTCGTACAACAATAGCACGATGGCCTGACCGGCCCGGCAGGGTCCTCCCGGACCCGCACCCCACGATCCCACGAAAAGGATGCCATGACCATATCCGCGCCACCTTGCCACCGGCGGCACCGATTCGCCCTCCGGCTCGTCCCCCTGCTGCTCCTCCTGCTCCTGGTGCCGGGGCTCGCGCCCGCTGCCCCGAAGCCGGCCGGCCCGGCCCGGCCGAAGCACGAGTTCACCAACGTCATCCTGATATCCCTGGATATCCTTCGGCCTGACCATCTCGGCGCCTATGGCTACAAGCGGAATACCAGCCCCAACATCGACCGGCTGGCAAAGCAGTCGGTCCTGTTCGAGAATGCCATTGCCCAGTCCTACCTCACCCCCGTCGCCCACATGAGCGTCATAACGGGGCAGTACCCGCGCCGGCACGGCATGGTCTCCTTCGAAGTGGCCAAAGACCAGGTCACCAGGAGGACCCTGCCGGAGATCCTCAAGCTGTATGGTTACGAAACCGCTGCCGTGATCAGTTCGCCGGAATTCTTCATGCGCTACGACACCGAATCGGGGAAAATCGTCAACCCCAAGGACATCTTTTCCCAGGGATTCGATTACTACGGCCGGACGGTCCCCGACGCCTCGGGGAGCGTCCGGGTCAACCCCGTCGGCGCCCTGGAGTGGCTCAGGGCGAACAAGGAGAAGAAATTTTTCCTCTGGATCGAATCGGGGATGCTCCACCCCCCCTTTTCCCAGACCGTTCCCGAGCCCTACAAAAGCCAGTTCGATCCGCCGGGCTATACCCCGTTCTATGACCGGTTCCCCATCCGTCTCGGCCGGGAAACCACCGACAGGGGAGTGCCGACGGAGGCGATGTTCCATGTCTACAGGGGCGAGTACTACCTGGACTTCACCCCGATCCACCGCCTGACCGACACGGATGTCCGCTTCATCAACGCCCGCTACGATGCCGGAGTCTTCTACACCGACACCTTCATCGGCGAGCTCCTGCACCTGCTGGACACCCTCAAGCTCTCCGGCAAGACCCTCGTCGTGTTCCACTCCATCCACGGCGAAGCGATCGGCGAACACGGTTACTTCTTCCACCACGACGTGTTCGATACCGAGATAAAGACCGCCCTGACCTTCCGCTTCCCCGACGGGGAGAAGGCCGGGACCAGGATAGCCCGCCAGGTGCAGGGGATCGACATCATGCCGACGATCCTGGACTACCTGCAGATCCCCCAGAACCACGAATCCCAGGGGGTCAGCCTCCTACCCCTGGTCACGGGTGATATCGCGCGGTACAAAGGGGGCGATTACGCCTTTATCGACCGGCTCCCCTGGTGGGAGTACGTACTCGGCGGCTGGCACCTCGAACACCAGTCGGAGCGGGAAGCCCAGTACACGCCGCTGGAACTGGAAAAGATGAGGGAGTACCGCGCCCTGCTCGACCGGACCATCGGCGGTGGGAAGTACCCCCCCGAATGCATCGCCGTCAGGACCAACGAATGGAAACTGATCCTGCGACAGCGGCGGGAGCTGCTGGAACAGATCTCCTGGTGGAACTTCATATCCGGCATCAGGTTCCCGGTCGAGGAGGTCGAGCTGTACGACCTGCGCAACGACCCCATGGAGCAGAAGAATGTGGCCCGGGAAAACCCACAGGTGGTGGAACGACTGAAAGCCAGGCTGCTCGCCTGGGACGGGACGTTCGTCAGGGAGCAGAAAGCCCCGGCACGGGGGAACCTGCCCCACATGATCATTCCGTATCCGTGATGGACGGCCAGGATGAACGTTTTACGCATACTGTTGATAGCACTCCTGGCATCCGGCGTTCTCGCGGGGTGCCGGGCGGAAGGGGAGCGCCAGACCGTCAGGATCGGCTACCTGCTCTGTAACAGTGACCAGGAGACGCGGGAACGCTTCATCCCGCTCACCCGCTACCTTTCGGAAAAGACCGGCACCAACTGCATCATGGTGCCGGTGGAGGCCGCCGAGTTCGAAAAGCGGTTCGCTGCCGGGGAGTTCTCCTTTGCCCGCACCAACTCCCTCATCTATGTGACACTGGAGCGGCTGGGCGCCCGACCAGTTGCCGGAGAGAAGAGGGGGAATTTCGGTTCCCGGACCGCCGGGGCAATCGTTGCCCGCAAGGGGGGGAGCATACGGAACATGGCCGACCTGAGGGGGAAGAGCATGGCGTTCGGCTCCATCTATGCCCCGGCCGGCTACCTGGCTGCATATGACCTGATGCTGGGAGCAGGATTCGACCCGGAAAAGGACCTTGGCCACTACACCACACCGCGGGGATCGTTCAAGCATGAGAAGCTCGTCTACGGCGTGCTGTCCGGCGCCTATGATGCCGCGGCCGTCCCGCTTCTCGACCTGGAAACCATGACGCGGGAGGGGAAGATCTCCGCTGACGATCTCGTCATCGTTGCCCAGAGCGCTCTGATCCCCTACTGCACCTTTGTGGCCGCACAAAACGTCCCCCCGGACCTGGCAAGGAAATTCCGCGACGCGCTCACCGGCCTGCAGCAGTCCGACACGGTCAGGATCGACGGGGAGACTCTCAAGGTCTTGAAAACCGCCATGGTCGACGGTTATGAGGACGTGGAGACCAGCGCCTACGAGGCGCTCAGGGGGATGGCACGGAACGTGGACAGGCACCGGCAACTGCAGTGACAGCCTCCTGCCACGGTACCGGCAGCACGAGATTATGAACTACGGACGACACCTCATAACCGGACTGGGACTGTTTCTTATGATCATGGCCCTGGACGTGGACATCTCCGCGGCTTCGGGAGCCATGCCCTACACGGACGAGGCCCTGGGGAAGGTCGAGGTCGCTGCCGCCATTGTGGGAGCCCCGACCGACCTGCAGGGAGACGGAGATGAACGGGTCAGGACATACATAGGCAGATACCGGAAGATTTTTGCAACCGCAGGCTACGACTACGAAAAGTCAATCATGAAGATAATCAACGACATCCAGTTCGACCGCTACAGGGTCAACAAGGCGACCATCAAGCTCAACGCCCTGGCCCGCGAACTCCTGCGGCTGCACGTGCGGGGGGATGTCAATCCACGGAAATACCTGAACAGGGACTGTGCTGACCTGCTGATCGAGTTCAGGACGCTGATCAGAAGCAACTCGCAGAAGTACGGCAGCTGCTAGGCAGCGCACCCCGCGACGAACATGCATCCACCCCGGACAACGCCGGTCAAAAGGCTACCAAACCAAGAGGACGATAATCAATGATACCCCTCCTGTCATTCGGATCCACTCCAGCATTTCTCAGAGCGGTCACGATTGCCGCGACGCTTTCAGTCCTGGCATCGTCTCCGGCGATCTCCGCTGCGGCAGAAAAAACCGCTCAGCAGAAACGGTTTGAAAACACCAACGTCATCCTGGTGTCCCTCCAGTGCCTCCGCCCCGACCACCTGGGGGTCTACGGCTACCCGAAACATACCAGCCCCAACATGGATGCCCTGGCACAGTCATCCATCCTCTTCGACAACACCATATCCCAGGCCAACCTGACCCCGGTGTCGATGATGAGCGTCCTCACCTCCCAGTACCCGCGGGTCAACGGCATGATCGCCTTCGATGCCGCCAAGGACGCTGTCAAGAGCCGAACCCTCCCGGAAATCCTCAAGTACTACGGCTACACCACCGCGGCAGTCTCCGGCTCGCCGGAGTTTTTCATGCGCTACGATACGGAGTCCGGCACGGAGATCAAGCTGGGGGACGTCTTCTCCCGCTCCTTCGACTATTTCGGCAGGACACGGCGCGGCCTCGGCTCCTCCCTGCGGGTACTGCCATCCGAATCCCTCTCCTGGCTGAAGAACAACAGCGACAAGAAGTTCTTCATGTGGATAGCCAGCGGCGTGATCCACGTCCCCTATGCCGCCGGTGTCCCCCGGGACCAGAAGACCATGTTCGATCCCCCCGGTTACACGCCGTTCTGGGAGAAGTTCCACTCCATCCAGGCCGAAGAGGGGGACCGGGATGACACCACCTACGATGTGCTCATGCGCCTGTTCGACAACCAGTACTACCTCGGCTTCAAGCCGGTGCACACCCTGACCACAACCGACCGGGACTATATCGTCGCCCGTTACGACGCCTCCATCCGTTATACCGACATGTTCATCGGCCAGTTGGTGGAGACCCTCAGACAGACCGGCCTGGACAAGAACACCCTCCTGATCGTCTACTCCATCCACGGCGAAGACCTGGGGGAGCGGGGGACCTACGTCCACTACGACCTGTCCGAATCGGTGGTGAAAAGCGCCTTCCTGGTGCGCCTGCCGAGCGGGGAGAAGGGGGGGAGGCGGATCACGGAACAGGTGCAGGGGATCGACATGGTACCGACCATCCTGGAGTACCTCGGCATCCCCCGGGACCACGGACAGCAGGGGAAGAGCCTGCTTCCTCTCATCCGCGGCGACAAGGGGGCAACCGGCACCGAATACGCCTACATCGACCGGATACCCTGGTGGGAACATACCCTGAGCCGCTGGTACCTGGAGTTCAAGAATTCCCAGGTGAACTACCCCGACGAGGAAAAAGGCCCCATCGGCAATTACGGCAGGATGTTGAAAAACGCCTTCCCTCCCGGCTCCTACCCACCGGGGGACATGGCCGTCAGGACCAAGGAGTGGAAACTGATTATCAGGAAGGATCCGCGCCTGCTGGAAAAGGTCTCGTGGTACGCATTCATCACCGGCAGGAAACTTGCCTACGGCGATGTGGAACTCTACGATCTCAAGGCCGACCCGCTGGAACGGACCAACGTGGCGGACAAGTACCCCCGGGTGACCGCAACACTGAAGGCTAAGCTGCTGGAATGGGACCGGGAGGTGGAGAACCGCAAGGCAAGCTACGGCACCGGCGAGAAGCGCTTCATCATCCCCTACCCGTGACAGCTTAAAATGTTCTTTTAAATCAGACAGTAAGCTGCTATAAGGAACAAATCGTCAGCCGTGACGGCCGGCTGACCACGCTGAAGCAAAAGACCATGGGCAGACAAAGAGGTCTGCCGGCAGAACGGTCAGAACGTCTCGAAATTATTCAAATGGTAAACAATGGCGTTTATCGTGAAAGGTACATTTTCATGATGTCATTCGTTTACCATTTTTGTTTGTATGCCGTAGCCCCCCTCCTGATCGTCCTCGCAGTTCAGATCACTCCGTCACTGGCGCAGGAATGCCTCGACTGCCATGCCGAAACACTGAGACAGCTCCGGGGCACTTCGCACCACATCCAGGGGGTGGAGCCAAAGGGGAAGCACTGCTATGCCTGTCACTGGGAAGCCACGGCAGGCGGTGACGTCGATAATCGCTACCACCGCGACAAGGACGGGCTGGTCGACCTGGTGGTCTGGCAGGAAGGATCCCGGCCGAAGGAGCATGAGAGCGGCCGTACCGCTGTAGCGTTCCGGCCGGCGGCAATCGGCACGGAGGGAGAGCGGGGGGCAGTGGGCACCATCACCATGCACTGCCTCTCCTGCCATAACGACGCCACCAGCCGGAAGACCACCTTCACCGACGACCCCAACATGCCGGGGACGTACGCCTGGGACCGGGAGAGCATCGCATCCCGCTACACCAACAGGGGGACAACGACCTGGGGGAAATACTCCACCTCCTCCACCAACAAGAAACAGCGCATACTCAAGGCCCTCTCCCCCCATGGCAACGCCGTTGCCAACCAGGGCGGCTGGCAGGCAGCGGTCGGCTATGACGGCGACATGCCTCTCACGAGGGGGGGAAGCGACTCCCGGAACGTAGAGTGTTACGACTGTCACAACTCCCACGGCTCCCAGGTCCCGGGCATCACCTCCAGCTACCGGATAGCGGGAAGCGGTAACACCGGCGGCATCCTCAAGCAGACCGTTGCAGGCAACGGCGGATACCGGGCCAGCTACCAGCCGTCAACAAATACCTATGCGAAAAGCAAAAACCCCTTCAACCCCGGCGCCGGTCTCTGCTTCGACTGCCACGAGAACGCCGCTTCCGGCCCCTCCCCCTGGGGATACACCACCTTCGGGCTACGGGCACCGGTCATAGGGTACAAGGATACCCCCGGCTTCGGCCCGGGGACCAAGGGGTCAAGCAGCAGATTCCCCAACCGCCATGGCCGGGATGATATTGCCAGCAGCCACCTCAGGACCCAGACCCCGCTGAACGCCCCCCCCACGGAACAGATCAACGGCCTCTGCACCCCGTGCCATGACCCCCACGGCGTCAGCCGGACTCTCGGGGAGGACATGGCCTATGCCGTGCCGCTCCTGAAGGGGAGTTGGCTGACCTCCCCCTACCGCGAGGACGGCCCGCCGGCAACGACTCCCGGCAGGACGGGGAGCGGCATCCCCACCAGGGAGAATTACAACAGCACCAACCGGGAGGCCGGGTCCAACTTCGCGAAGGGTGCCAGCACGCCGCCACGGGACGGCGACTTCAACACCGTCAACCGGAGCGCCGGCTCCAACTTCGCCAAGGATGGGAGCAGCGCGCCGCGGGGGGATTTCAACGCCGTCAACCGGGAGGCCGGGTCCAACTTCGCGAAGGGCGCCAGCACACCGCCACGGGACGGCGACTTCAACACCGTCAACCGGAGCGCCGGCTCCAACTTCGCCAAGGATGGGAGCAGCGCGCCGCGGGGGGATTTCAACGCCGTCAACCGGGAGGCCGGGTCCAACTTCGCGAAGGGCGCCAGCACACCGCCACGGGACGGCGACTTCAACACCGTCAACCGGAGCGCCGGCT
>CALMBF010000166.1 GCA_937860145.1 uncultured Geobacter sp. | reverse complement strand
CCCTCCTGGTCGCCAGGCAGATCGAGGTGAAGGGGGTCGCCAGGCTGAAACTGGTCGCCCTGGCAAGGCTCTCCGGCACCCTCGTCACCTCCGACACCACCGCAGCCGGGGTGACCCTCCCCGGCATCACCACCTCCGGGGTCTACTGCATCCTCCAGGCCGCGGGGCCCCTTGGCTTCGTCGGCGGCACCATCAACGACAACGGCGGAGCCCCCTTCGCCGGCGCCCTGGCAAGGAGCTCCGCCGGCACCCTGGTGGACCTCTCCTCGGGGAGCGGCGGCTACCTCCTGGCCCTCCTCGGCGGCGAGACCAGCGTCACCGCCCTCGCCCTCTACAGGGGGGACGAGGCGTCGGCAGCGGTAGCCGTGGGTGCCGGCCTGGTCGCCACCGTGAACCTGAGGATATACATGACCCCGCCGGCAGTGGCCTCGCTCTCCCCGGTCAGCGGCAGCGTCAACGTCCAGCCCGACGTGCCGGTGGTGGTCACCTTCACCAAGGCCATGGACAAGGGGAGCATCGACTCTGCGGCCGTGAAGATCACCGACACGGCCGGAGCCGATGTCCCCGGCGTGCTCACCTTCAGCGTGGACAACAGGACCGTCACCTTCTACCCGAGGGAGCAGTTCAGGCAGGAGACGGGCTACAGGGTGACCATCGCCGCCACGGTCAGGGACCTGCAGGGGTACCCCCTGGGGCAGGAGGTCGTCGGCAGCTTCACCATAAGAAAGACCACTCCGCCCCCCATGCCGCCGGCCGGGGCGATCACCGCCACCTTCCCCGACGCCGACGGCTTCATCACCGTCACCGCCACCCAGGGAACGGCCTCACCCGACGACACCGTGCTCCTGGTCAACGACACCAGCGGCTCCTTCAGCGGCAGGGTGCGGGGGCAGCTGGGTGACGAGATCAAGGTGGTCCTGATGGACTACTCCGGCAACCAGACCGTGATCTCCTACCTCACCTTCAAGAGCGACGACGGCCGCGCCCTGGTCACCGCCAGGGGGGGTACGGTGGAAGGGGAGGGGGGGAGCATCCTGGAGATCCCCGAAGGAGCCCTGGCCGGGCCGGCGATTATCAGGGTGACCAGGGTGCGGGAGGAGGGGCTCCCCAGCCCGATCCAGGCGCCGGGCAGGTACCTCTCCGGCTTCAACCTGGACGCGGGTGGGGTCCCGTTCCAGAAGGAGGTGAAGCTCTCCATGCCGCTCCCGGTCGGGTTCGACCCGGCCACCCCGGTGTTCGTCACCAGGCCGGCCACCATCTACAAGCCCGACGGCAGCCAGGAGCAGGTGTACGAGGTCGTCGACAGCACCAAGGTGGTGGACGGCCGGATCACCACCTCCAGCCCCCCCTTCGACGGGATCATGGCCTTCGGCTCCTACGTCTTTACGGCATTCCCCACCGTGGACATTGGGATCGTCTCCGGCTACACCTATCAGGACATGGACGGCAGCGCCACCTTCGACCCGCTGGTGGACAAACCCGTCAGCGGCGCCGTCATCCGCACTCCGGCGGCCTGGAATTTCGTCTCCTTTTCGCGGAGCTCCGGCTTTTACGCCGGCATGACCACCCTCTACGGCAATGTGGGGGCAACCGACCTGGGTTACAAGGTCACCGCCACCCACCCCCTCACCATGCGGCAGGAGAGCGTGACCGGGTACCTCCATGCCGACGGACTCCTGAACTGGAATATCGAACGACTCAATTTCAAGCTGGCGGACAGGGACACCGTGCCGCCGGACAGAGAGCCGCCGGTCATCTCCATAACTGCCAGTAAGGTGGCAGGCCTGGGCGACGAAGCCAGCTACATCAACGGCGTTGCCACGGCAGGCACTGAACTGGAAATTAAAGTAGCCGTGAAGGATACTCTGATGGGTAGTGCGACCCTGTCGATAGAGTTCTTTTCCGAGGCATACGGAAACATGCGTGAGACCCCCCAGTATCTCGGGGAGCCTGTTGTCACTAAATCCTCGGGGATGTACGACTATACCTATCCGGTCAGCCTTACGGCAAATTTCGCCGGCAGGGCAAGTCAGGTGCTGAAGCCCGTCGAACCCGGTATTTTCCGCCTGAAAGTCGATGCCAGGGACGCCTCCGGCAACCTGAGCAGCAAATACCTGGGCATCAAGGTGGTGCGGGTGGGCGAGCAGGCTACCCGCATCGACGGCCCCCCCGCTGTTCTCGGTTTCATTCCGCCGCGGGATGCCGAGGGGGTTCCCGTGGATGCCACGGTGTCGGCGATTTTCACCGAAGCAGTGGAAGGCGTGGGCGATGCCACATTCACCCTTACTGACCTCACCATTGGCAGACTGGTCCCCTCGTACGTTTCCACCGACGTTTATAGGGGGGTGATGAAGGGATTGCTGGCCCCCAGTGGGAACCTGGCCTACGGCCACCGCTACCGGGCCAGCCTCCTGGCCGGCATCACGGATACGGGTGGAAACCCCGGCGTCACGGTAGATCCCCTCCCCCTCGAGCCGGTAAGCTGGCAGTTCACCACGAAAATGCCCTCCGCATTCGAGCTGAGCGGCACGGCTGTCGCGGCCCGCGACATCGACTACTACAGCGACACGGCAAACGACAGGCTCTATGTCTGCGTGGCCGCCGGGGCCGACGGCTGGCGGGTAGTCGACATCACCGAGCCGGGGCGGATGAGCAAGGTCTGGCCGCCTGACGATTACAAGTTCCCCGCAAAGTTCGATTACCGCAACCTGGCGGTGGACCAGCAGAACGGCCTGCTCGCCATGACCGACAACGTCAACATGGCGATGCCCGAGTACCATTTCGGCTACGTCCGTTTCTACAGTCTGGCCGATCCGCGCAACCCGGTCATCGTCGGCAGGGAGAAGCTGGCCGAAGCATTCTCCGGCATACCCGGCAGGGTCTCCCTGCTCAACGGCTACGCCTATGTCTCCACTGTCGGTGTCGGCATCCAGGTGGTCGATATCAACGCGACCATCGAGCGGCAGAAGGAAGGTGGTGCCAGCGACGGATCGGCCATCGTCGGTCTCTTCGACACCAACTCACCCACCTACTTCGGCTCGCCCATGGTCTTCGCCCCCTACCGGTCGGATGCGGCGGCCCTGACCACGACCAGCGGCAAGCTGCTGACCCTGAATCTCTCCGTCCCGATAGTGCCGACCCTAAGGAGGGCCTATCAGCCTGTTGACGACTACAGCAGCGCAATCCCCAAACCGGCGGTCAATTTCGGCGCCATGGCGGACACGTCCGACTTCGCCTACCGTGATGACAGCGGCAACCTGGAGACGATCGACCTGGCGGTGGTCGGCCTCACCAGGGGAGGGGTGCGCCTCGTCGATCTTACCGACCCGGATGATCCCCAGGTCATCGCCCCGGTATGGGACCAGAACGGACCCGGCACAGCCGATGCCCCCGGGCACACCGCAGACCTGATTGCCAGGGACATCGCCATCAACCCCGCCCTCGGGCTGGCCGTCGTCACTGCCGTGGACGGCATCTACATCATCGACATCCGCAACCCCTACGAGCCGCGTCAGCTGAACAAGCTGACGGATCTGACATCCACCACTGCGGACGGCCTGACGGTGACCGTATCCCTGGGGGGGAGCCCGGCGCTGGTGGAGCGCGGCGGCACCGCCTACCTGGTCGCCCCCGGCGAGAAGTGGGTAAAGGCCGTGGATCTGGGAGCAGGGGAGAAGCTCTCCTGCGATCCCAACCGGCCCTGCGACTGATGGCAAACGGAAAAAACAAGAGCGAAGCGATAAAGGAGCATGTCCCCGTCATGATAAAGAGAATCTTCAGCATAGCCGCCGCCCTGGCGCTCAGCCTCACGGCCGCCGCCCCCGCCATGGCCAACCAGCTCCACCCGGTGTCGGGCGCCTACTTTACCAGCGAGACCGACCTGAAGGTGGCGACCCGCGGCATTCCCATGGCCTGGGAGCGGACCTACCGGAGCAACCGGACCATCATGAAGATCGTCAGCCCCGAGAGCAGGAGCTTCGAGTATGCCACCCCGGTGGACGGCCCCCTGGGGTACGGCTGGTATACCCCCTTCACCATGCGGATTCTCAGGAACGCCCCGATAGTCTCCGACCCATCCCTCTTGTGCGACGCCCTGGTGGACAGCGACGGCCGGATCATCTACTTCCCCAGGGACGCCGCCGGAGCTGTCCGGCCCGACTATGCCAACGGCTACACCCTGAGCGCCACCAACAGCGGCTGGACCCTTACCCAGCGGGGGGGGAACAGCTGGAGCTTCGGCCTTGACGGCCGCCTCCTCTCCGTCACCGATCCCCTGGGGAGGAGCGCCACCCTGGTCTATGAAGGGGACCGGCTCAGCCAGGTGAAGGACGCTGTGGGGAGGACCATCTACACCTTAACCTGGACGGGAAGCCACATCGCCAGGGTAACCGACCTGGCGGGACGGAGCATCGACTACGCCTACGACCAGGGCGGCAACCTGGCGAGCGTCAGCCACGACGGCCAGACCATCAATGGCTATAGTTACAACGCCACCCACGGCCTCGTGAGCAACTCCAACGCCCTCGGCGAGAGCTGGCGGATAAACTACCGCTTCCCCCCCAGCCAGGGGATCGCCGCCAGCCTCACCGCCCCGGACGGTGGCAGCACCGTGCAGAACTTCGACCGGGGGATGTCCACCGTCACCGTCAAGGACCCCAACGACAACCTCATGACCCAGAGCAGGAACGACGAGGGCAAGCTCACCACCGAGCAGTCCGGCGGTGCCAGGAGCCGGACCATCGCCTACCTGGGCGGGGGAGCGAGCACCATCACCGACGCCCAGGGGAACGTCACCAGGGAGTACCGCGACCAGTGGGACAACCTCCTGAAAAGGATCGACGCCGAAGGGGGGGTGACCACCTATTCCTACAACGACAGGGGGAAGCCCGTCTCCATCACCGACCCCGAAGGGAGCATCACCGAGATCGCCTATGACGCCAGCGGCGCCCTCCCCGCAGCCATCACCCGGGGGAAAGGGGCGCCGGAGCAGAGCGTCACCACCTTTACCTATGACCAAAACGGCGACCTCAGGGAGAGCGCCAGCGGCGGCAGCACCACCGGCTTCACCTACAACGACGCCGGCCTCCCCCTCACCATCACCGACCCGGAGGGTAACGTCACCACCCTGGAGTACGACAGCGTCGGCAACCTCATTGCCAGCAGCGACGCCAGCGGCAACAAGACCGCCTACGGCTACGACTGGCGGGGCAGCCTCCTCTTCGTGAAAGACGCCGAGGGGAACCTCACAACCTACGCCTACAACGCCGCCGGCCGGCTCGCGCAGGTCACCGACCCCAAGGGGAACGTGACCTCCACAACCACCGACCATGCCGGCCGGATTACGAGCATCGCCGCGCCATCGGGGAGCAGCGCCTTCGGCTACGACAACAACGGCAACCTCATCACCGTCACCAGGGGGGACGCCACAACCTCCTACGAATACGACGCCAATAACCGCCTCACCAAAACCACCGACCCGGAAGGGAACATCACCACCTACGGCTACTCCATCGGCGGCGCCTGCAGCACCTGCGGCAGCACGGCGAGCGCAAGCAGCACCCCCACCTCCATCAACGACCCCCTGAGCGGCGTCACCCTGAACACTCTCGACCGTCTCGGCCGGGTAAAGGAGGTCAGCGACCCCCTGAATAACCTCACCCGGCTCGCCTACGACAAGGTGGGGCGGATCAGGACGAGAACCGACGCCGAGAACAACACCACCGGCTATGTTTACGACAAGCTGGGGAGAATAAAACAGCAGCAGGACGCCGAAGGAGGGAGCACCATCTTCACCTACGACCAGTGGGGGAACCTCCTCACCCTCACCGACCCGGAGAACAACACCACCACCTTCGAGTACGACAGGGCAGGGCGGAAGACCAAAGAAACCAGGCCCGAAGGGCAACAGACAACCTACGCCTACTACCCCAGCGGTCTGCTCAAGAGCGTCACCGACGCCAAGGGGCAGACCACCGGCTACACTTACGACAGGGCCAACCGGCTCACGGAAACCAGATTCGCCGACAACACCAGGCACACCTTCGGCTACGACAAAAACGGCAACCTGACGAGCTACGCCACCCCCGACGTGAGCGCCACCATCACCTACGACGCCGCCAACCGCAAGACCAGCGAGACCGTCACCATCGGCTCAGTCACCAAGTCTTACACCTACAGCTACGATGCACGGGGGAACAAGCAGAGCTTCACCACCCCCGAAGGTGTCACCTACGGCTACGGCTACAACAGGAACGAGCAACCGACGAGCATCGCCACCCCCCCGGGGACCATCGCCCTCGACTACAACTGGATCAGGAACACGAAAGTCACCCTTCCCAGCGGCGTCGTCACCGACTACGCCTACAACGCCAACCACTGGCTGACCGGCATCGCGGCGCAGAAAGCGCCCGCCACCATCCACGGTGCCAACTACCTGTTCGACAAGGTCGGCAACATCACCCAAAAGGCCGGCGACACAGCCACCACCGACTACGGCTACGACAGGATCTACCAGCTCCTGAGCGCCACGAACCCTCAAAATCCGGAAACATTCACTTACGACAGGGTGGGGAACCGGAAGACGAGGCAGGGGGCGCTGACGGCGTGGACGTATAATAAAAACAACGAACTGCTCACCGCGGACACCGTCACCTACGTCTACGACACTAACGGCAACACCACGAGCAAAACCGAAGCTGGACAAACTGTCACGTTCAATTACAATGCAATCGACCGGCTGACCACGGTGCAGCTCCCCGACGGCCGGACCGCCAGCTACAGCTACGATCCCTTCGGCAGGCGGATAAAGAAAACCATAACCCCCTCTCCCACCAGGGGAGAGGGCGGGGTTGAGGGGGGGACCACCCTCTACCTCTATGCCGACGAAGGGCTGATCGGCGAGTACAGCGAGACGGGAACGACCAGAAAGACCTACGGCTGGCGGCCGAACGGCATCTGGGGGACGAACCCTCTCTTCATGACGGAAGGGGGTCATTACTACTTCTACCACAACGACCACCTCGGCACGCCGCAGACGATGACGGACATGAACGGGGAGATCGTCTGGGGGGCGACCTACGAGGCGTTCGGCAAGGCGACGGTCGATCAGGAGTCGATGATTGTCAATAACCTGCGGTTTCCCGGACAGTACTGGGATGAGGAGACGGGGCTGCACTATAATTGGCATCGGTACTATCCGGGGGTGGGGAGGTATATCTCAAAGGATCTGATAGGGTTTAAGGGCGGGACGAATCAATACCTTTATGGTTACGCTAGGCCAATGGTTTTGATTGATCCTTTTGGCCTGTACGTGTGGACTAATAATGACTTAGATACCATTGAGTCAATAATGTATTCATGGGAGGCAGCTAACACTGCATATGCTCCGAGAACGGATAAAGTATACAGAGGTGCAGGTGCAACGAAAGGTGTAAAAGCTGATTGTACGGGGTCTATTTATGCAATACTAAATGAAGCCGGATTTAAAGTTCCATATTTTACGACTGGTCAGCTTGATCCTAATTCAGTCGAATTCGATTCTAATGTTAGTAATTACTATAAGACCCGTGGTAAAGGCGCTGAACCCCAACGAGGCGATTTAGTTCTGCTGGATAGTCATTTGGTTTATTACATGGGTAAAAAACCAAATGGCAGTCATATAGTATTTGGTGCACATCGTCCTAGAGGGAGAAATTTTGATAAACATACTTATAGAGCAGATTCATTCAATCCTAAAGAAATATATTATTACGATGGTCCTGAACAATTATTTGGAGACAAGAATCCTCAGATGCCACAAAGCGCTGTGATACCAACAAATGACTGTAAATGCTCAAAAGCAGTAAAACAACCATATTCAGTTTTTGGAAATTATGTGAGGTGAAGATGTGAAAATTATATATTTATTAGCAATAATGATAATGATGTTTGTTGCTAATGTATATGGGGCAACTGATTCCGCAGATGATGTTATTCATAAATATATTAACGAGCAATTTAGTGGAAAAACTGACTGGTTAGTTACAAAATATTCGAAGTTCGATAATGTTACCGATGTTAATTTGATGGAAAACATTGATGATGGAGTAGAGTATGATTTTAGATATCAGCCTTTCTTTATATCAAAGAGCTATATAGTCAAGTCAATAAATATTGTAAATAAATATAGTGCTGATGCAATAGTAACATACTACAATATAGGAAAGGGTATTGTTACTATTACTGAAACAAACCACAAATTCACAGATATTGTTAAGCTAGATAACAACTATGAAACTGTTATGTTTAAATTAGAAAAACGTGGAGGAAAATGGTTTGTTATTAATCCACCAGCCCCACATGTGTCTTTAGAAGCTGTTAAGTCCTCATATGAAGAATACTTCGCTTCAAGGAAATTGATTGATAATCCTGAGCTTAATATTAAAGTGAACACTGCGCATTATTTTGTATATCGGGCGTATAAGCACCTTTTGGAGCTAATACGGGATGTACAGAGTCAGTAACTGGGAGGCTGAAGGGTCAAAGGAATAATGAATGTAATGGGGTCAGGCTTCCAAGTTGACAAGATATGGGGCGCATTGTAGGTATATCCCATGGCACGCAAACCTAGAATTCATCTTCCTGGCGGACTCTATCACGTTATGCTTCGCGGCAACGGCGGCCAGCCGGTTTTCCTCACCGACGACGATCGGTATCGCTTCTATCTTCTGCTGCAAGAGGGAACAACCCGGTTCGGGTTTCGCATTCACGCTTTTTGCCTCATGACAAACCATATTCATCTAGCCGTACAATGTGGTGACATCCCCCTGTCCCGAGCCATGCACAATCTCTCATTCCGCTATACCCGCTGGATCAACTGGCGGGAAAAAAGAACCGGCCATCTTTTCCAGGGACGATACAAGGCTGTTCTGGTGGATGGCGATAGTTATCTGCAGGAATTGGTGCGCTACATCCATCTCAATCCGGTACGGTCCGGCATGGTAAAAATGCCCGAAGAATACACCTGGAGCGGTCATCGCGCCTACCTTGGCAAAGAATTGCTCCCTTGGCTGACGACTGACTGGGTGCTTGAGCAGTTCGGGAAAACAGTTGCCACGTCCCGGGTGGGATATAGGCAATTCGTGCTGGATGGCCTAGGGGAAGAACATCTGCCTGAATTCCATGGCAGTGGCGAAGACGCTCGGCTCTTGGGCGATGACAATTTTATGAACAAGTGTCTTAGCGTCGGCTCGGCAAAGCCAATCCGGCTGACAGTTCAGGAAGTTGCCGCCACGGTATGTTCGGCATACCAGATCGACGAGGGCAGGTTGAAAGCGCCGTCACAAGAAAGGATCGCCTCCGAAGCCAGGGCGGTAGTCGGATGGCTGGCTTATGAATCGGGAGGTATTACTCTTTCCGAAGTAGGCCGGTATCTCAATCGGGATGTGGGAAGCGTTAGTTCGTCAATCAGGCGGTTGATGGACCGGATAGCTGACAAGCCTGAAGCAACTGACCGGTTAAAGGCATTGAAATATGCGCTTCTCACCAAAGTTGACAACTTGGAAGCCTGACCCCATGTTCTTTGTGACCCCATGTTCTTGCTGCTTGGTATGATGATATCAATGACCGACGAAATAGTGATGCATTACAGTTTACAGAATTTTATTCAGTAGTGTCCCAACGTTGAATAGTCTATGGCCTGCAAGAGCCAGTTAATTCTA
>CALMBF010000165.1 GCA_937860145.1 uncultured Geobacter sp. | reverse complement strand
CTTCTCGGCGGCGGTCTCCAGGACCTTCAGGTGACGGGGGTGGTCCTTCAGGAGGGCACGGCGGTACTGGTAGGGATCCTTGCCGGCGGCGCGGGCGAGCTCGTCGAGCATGCTCTCCACGACGAAGGCGGTGTGGGAGTGCCCCACGGAGCGCCACCAGAGGACCGGCACGGCGTTCTTCGGGCTGTGGAGCTCCACCTGCAGGTTGGGGATGGCGTAGGGGGTGTTGGCGGCCCCCTCCACGGAGGTGTCGTCGATGCCGTCCTTGACCATGGCCGACTCGAAGGGGGTGCCGGCGATGATGGACTGGCCGACGATGCGGTGCTGCCAGGCCAGGGGCATCCCCTCCTTGTCCAGGCAGGCCGCGACCCGGTCATGCCACATGGGGCGGTAGTAGCCGGCCCGCATGTCGTCCTCCCGGGTCCGGATCACCTTCACCGGCTGCCCCACCGCCTTGGCCACCTGGGTCGCCTCGATGACGAAGTCGGAACCCGGACAGGCCCGGCGGCCGAAGCCACCGCCGAGGAAGGTCGTCTCGAAGGTCACCTGCTCGGGCTTCAGCCCCGCCACCCGGGCGGCGGCGGCCCGGTCCACGGTCTGGAACTGGCTGCCGGTGCGGATGAGGCAGCTGTCGGCCTTCAGGTCGACGAAGCAGTTGAGGGGCTCCATGGGGGCATGGGCGAGGTAGGGGACCTGGTACTCAACCTCGAAGCGCTTGTCGGCCTTGGCCAGGACCGCCGGGGCATCCCCGTCCCTGCGGGCCACCAGGCCGGGGGTGGCCGCCAGGCGGGCATACTCCTCACCCATGGCGCTGGTCGTGACCCGTGCCCCCTCCCCCTCGTCCCACTCCACCGTGAGGCGTTCGCGCCCCTTGAGCGCCGGCCAGAAACCGTCCGCCACCACCGCGACCCCGGCGTCGACGACCACCACCTGCTTCACCCCCGGGACCGCGAGGGCCTTGGACGGGTCGTGGCTCTTCACCCTGCCGCCGAACACCGGGGGGCGCTCGATGACGGCGGTCAGCATGCCGGGAGCCGTGACATCGATGCCGAAGGTCGCCAGTCCGTTGACCTTGGCCGGGCTGTCCAGGCGGCGCGTCGGCTTGCCGAGCAGCTTTTTCGCACCCGTCTTCAGCTTCGGCTTGGAGGGGACCGGCAGCCTGGCGGCAGCGGCGACGAGTGCGCCGTAGCCGCTCTTCTTCCCTCCGGGGCCGTGCACGACCCCGTTCTCAGCCCGGCACTGGCCGGGGTCGACCCCCCACCTGGCGGCGGCCGCGGCGACCAGCATCTCCCGGGCGGCCGCGCCGGCCAGGGAGAGCCGCTCCCACTCGGAGCGGACGCTGGTGCTCCCGCCGGTGACCATGATCGGTCCGAACTGGGCGTGGTTGTACTCCGGGGCGACCGGCGACGCCCGGAACCCGACCTTTTTCCAGTCGCAGCAGAGCTCTTCGGCCACCAGCATGGGGAGGGCGGTGTAGACCCCCTGCCCCATCTCGGACTTGTTGACGATCACGGTCACGTTACCGCTCGTGTCGATGCGCAGGTAGGCGTTGGGGGCAAACAGGTCGTTACCGGCCGCCAGGGCATCCCTGCCGCCAAGGGGGATGTGGCAGGCCAGGAGCAGGCCGCCGCCGGCCAGGGTGCTGACCCTGATGAACTCCCTGCGACTCATGGTCATCTTCTCGCTCATGGCTTCCTCCCCCCCTTCCCGGCCGCCGCGTGGATGGCGCGGCGGATGCGGCCGTAGGTGCCGCAGCGGCAGATGTTGCCGCTCATGGCGCCGTCGATGTCGGCATCACTGGGATGGGGCTTCTTCGCCAGCAGGGCCACGGCGCTCATGATCTGCCCCGGCTGGCAGTAGCCGCACTGGGAGACCTCCTGGTCCAGCCACGCCTTCTTCACGGGGTGGCCGGCCGGTATCCCCTCGATGGTGACGACCTTTTTGCCGGAAACCTCCCCCAGGTCGGTGCTGCACGACCGTTTCGGCTCCCCGTCGACGAGGACCGTGCAGGCGCCGCAGAGGCCGGCACCGCAGCCGAACTTGGTGCCGACCAGGCGCAGGTGCTCGCGCAGCACCCATAACAGCGGGGTGTCGGGGGGAAGATCCACCGTGTGATACGTACCGTTGACCTGGAAACTGACCATGCTGCCCCTCCTTTTCCGGCCCCCCCTGACGCGGGGCGACCACCGGGCAAGATTAGCGTTTGCACACATTATGGTAGTGTAGCAGGAAATTTTTGTGTCGCATCTCCGGACAGTTCTACCTCGGTCGTCCCAGGGGGTCCCGTCCCCGGCCGCTCTCCCGTGACTCGGGGGGGAGGACCAGGTCGAACCGGGCCTTCTTCGCCCCCTTCAGGGGGTAGTGCTTCGTGATGACGCCATCGAACCCCCGGGCATCGACGACGAAATGGATGTGGGCTTTCCCGCCGCCGTAGGGGGGCGGATAGCTGGTGGTGAGGCGGTAGCGCCCCTTCCGGTCGGAATGGAGGGTCGCCCGGTGGGCATCGTCGTACTGGCCGTCCGGTCCCACCTGCCAGACCTCGATCCGGGCATTGGCGATGGGGGAGCAGTCACGGGCCGAGCGGACCGTGCCGGACAGTTCGTAGCCGTGGCCGATGGTGCTGCGCACCGGCGCGCCTGGGCGGTAAAAGGGGCCGATCTCGTCCCATGGGGTTGGAGCGCATCTGAAATTTTCCGCACCCATAGCGGATACGACACCCAGCTGAAACAGGAGTAGACATAAGGTAACCGTAACCGGATAGCGGCAGATGAAAGCCAGCGGCGCTCTCATTGTCCCCCCTTGCCGACGATCGCAAAGATGGCGGAGGGCATGTCGCTAAGAAGATGGTGCTCTGTTTTGTCCACGAAAACCTCCGGCTTTACCCCATACGCAGACGGCACTTCATCGTGCCTGAAGTGCCGTCCTTGTTACTGAAGTTTATCAACAATCGGCGCTTTTCCAAGTACCGGCCGTTACGATCTGCGCCCCGTGCAGCCACACCCGTCGCCACCATCACGCGCCACTCCCCCTTCTTGAACTCGGCCAGGGTGCGCGTCCTGACCGACTGGCTCTTGCTGCTGCGATTACAGTGGCGACCTGCCGATGACCCGCACCTTGGGGCCGTGTTTCAGGCGGGTGAATTCGCCGCTGTCCTCAGCGGAGCCGATGGCCCATTCATAGAGGGTGCGGGAGTCCTGGAGCTTGGGATCGCGGGAGTAGCGGTAGAATTTTTGCTGCATCTCTTCGTCATACAGGCCGACGCAGCCGTGGGATCCGGGGAATCCGGGCAGGTCGCGGCCATGAATCCAGAAGGCAACCCCGGCCTGGTTGACGAAAAAACGGAGCCCGTAGTGCATGGGGTACGGGATCAGGGTCTTTTCGATCTTGTAGAGCGTCGATTCGTGGCGGCGGTTGAACGCGGTGACCTGGAAATCGCCGACCGGGGTCCGGTTCTTGCGGTTGCCGGAGGCAATGGGGAAAGAGAAAACCAGTTCACCGAATTCGTAGGCGCCGAGGAACTGTTCGGACAGGTCCACCAGGATGAACTTCTCATCCATGGCAGCATCGGGGTAACTCTCGGGGAGAGGGGAAAACCCGGCGATATCGTCCAGGTTGCGGGGGACCTTGATGGAAACGCCGGCATTGAGGTGACGCCGGTCGATACGGTTGAACCGGAGTATGTCCAGCCAGCGGTCACCGAACAGCTGCTCGACGGTCTCCCGGCTCCTGATCATGCGGCAGTCCCAGGGAGTGGCCAGATCGCTTGGGTGGGGGATTTTGCAGAGATTGTAGATCTTCCGCGTTTCTCCCCGTGCCGACTGCGGCATCGCGGTTACGAGCAGCATGAGCAGCGGGAGAAGGCGAAAGATCCCCATGATCATCCCCAGGTTCTGAATTTCCCCGAATCGATATGGACAAAACCGGCGCCGGGATAGTAGCCGACCCCGCCCAACCGCAGGGCCACTGCCGTGCTCCTGACGGAGTGCAGGTCGATTCCCGGGATGGCGATGTCGATCGCCTTGCCGACAAGGTGGAGGCTGTGCTTTGCCACATGGCGGCCATTGCTCGACAGGAGCGAGTTATAGGCAGGGGAGCGGTAGCCGGAGATGACGTGGATCTCATTCCCCCCACCCAACCGGTTGTCAACCAGGTTGAGGTATTCGAGCGTTTTGACATCCATGACGGTCTGCTGGTTGGTGAAGTGACAGCGCAGTATCCAGTTTACCTCATTCAGTGCGTCAATGTCGTAGCTGCCGTCAGATTTCCTGAAGGTTACGGAGAGCCGTTCCTGGGTGTGGGTGTTGTAGAGTGAAAGCGATCCCTTTTCGGTGAGCAGCGCTTTCGCGAATGACGTTCCGCCCGTGCCGAGGGCAAGCGCACCTGCCAGTGCGGTTTGAAGAAACGTCCGTCTGGTGAAATTTTTCGTAAACAAGGTTCATCCCCCGTCTCCTTAAATTCCCCCTGTCATTCCATTGAAAAAGAAAGCTTTTTGTAGCAGGCAAACGGTTAAGGTGTCAACCAAATTACCTTTAATTTTCGGGGTGATACGGCCCACACCCAGGGGCTGGACCAGTTCCGTATTGACACTAATTAACCATCGTCTTAATGTGGGCTCTACAAAATTCCGGGGTGCCGGATGGCTTATCTTATGATTCGTGGAGAACAGTGATGAATAACCAGGAAGCGGCAGACGGAGCGGAAAAGGAATTTTCCCTGGGGAAGGCGGCGCTCGAGAGGGAGGACACCCTGGTGGCCCTTACTCACCTTGAGCGGGCGCTGCGACAGCAGAACACTCCCGGCTGGTATTCCTACCTCGGCTACTGCATTGCCAAGGAACGAGGCCAGTTCCGCAAAGGGGTGGAGTTCTGCCAGCGCTCGCTGACGGAGGAGCCAGACCATCCCGGACACTATTACAATTTGGGGCGGGTGCACCTGGCCAGCGGCGACAAAGTCGAGGCGCTGCGGGTGCTGCGGGAGGGGATGGCCAAGGGTGGCAGCCCCGAGATTGGCCGGTTGCTGGAAGGACTCGGCCAGCGCAGCCCTTTGCTCTTCCCGTCCCTGTCACGAACACACCCGCTCAACAGGTACCTGGGGCTGCTGCTGAAACGCCTGGGGTTGCGTTAAGCTGTCCAATGTTGAGACAATCCGGGAAGTTCAGCGGATGAATATCGGCGCTGTTCCTCCGAGGCACCGGTCACTCGGGGTGGTCCCCATGCCTCGCCTCGCAGTCGGCGATCCTGGCCTTCAGCTCCTTCTCCCGCTGCCACCGGGCGGTCACGTCCCGCATCACCGCGCCGCACCCCCACATGGCACCGCTGTCGTCCCGCAGCAGCACCATGCTGAATTCGAGGGAGACCCGGCTCCCGTCCTTTGCCACCCCCGGTGAGGTGAGCAGTCCGGTCTTGTACTTCGTCTCGCCACTGGCCATGACCCGGTTGTACCCTTCCCAGTGCCTGCCACGCAGGTTCTCCGGAATGATCAGGTCAAGTGACTGGCCGATTGCCTCGGCCGCCGCGTAGCCGAAGATCAGCTCCGCCCCCCGGTTCCAGTAACGGATGATGCCGCGTGCATCCGCCGCCATCACGGCGTCGGGCACGTCCTGAACCAGCTGCATGACGATGTTATCCATGGTTTCCTCTCTTCCCGGGGCATCGGTCGCACCAGCGTGCTAAGGGAAATGTACCAGCAAATCGACAAATGCCAACCGGGGGAGCTGCCGAATTCTCATTGCATTGAAATAGTTAGCATGCTATTTATTTTCAATGGACATTTTCTCCGCGCCCATCGACCGCAGCACCATCATCTTTCGCCTCGCCCGCCTGGTCAGGCGCTGGCGCCAGGTCCTGGACACAGAGTTCCAGTCCGTCGGCCTGACCGACGCCACCTGGCGCCCCCTGCTGCACCTCCACTTTCTCGGCAACGGCATCAGGCAGAAGGACCTGGCGGCATCCGTCGGCATCGAAGGCCCCTCCCTGGTCCGTCTCCTCGACACGCTGGTCATCAAGGGGCTGATCGTGCGGACGGAAGACAGCACGGACCGCCGCGCCAAACTCCTCGCCCTGACCCCCGCGGGGAGCGAGGCCGTCGAGAGGATCAGGGAGACGGTCAGGAGGGTGGAAAACCAGCTCCTCGCCCCCCTGAGCGACGGGGAGATCGAAGGGGTCGCCGCAACGATCCTTCGCCTGGAAGCGACCGTCGGCGACCTGCGCCAGCGGAGCAGGGGCTGAGGGGGGAACCGATGCCCTACCTGAGATTCAGCGGGTTTGACGAGGAGACCCTGCGCGACCGCTTGCCGGAGATCGCCACGCTCTTTGCCCGCGTTGCCGCCGTCCCCCGGGAAATCGTCAAGATCGAACTGCTCCGCATCGAACGGCTGACCGACACCCCCCGGTCCCTGGAAATCCTCATGTTCCCCCGGAGCCAGGAAAAGCACGACGCCATCGCTGCAGCCCTCCATGGCCTGCTCGGCACATTCGGCTACGGGGAGACCCACATCTTTTTCCTGCACCTCTCCCCGGCACTCTACTACAAGGGGGGGCTGCCGCTCCACACGGTGAGCTGGCTGACCGACAGCCGCGACACGGGACCATCACCATGACGACGGACCACCACGCCACCGGCCGCCTGCTCCTGACCGCCTGCATCATCAGCTTCGCGACCTTCCTCGGCTCATACATGAGAATCCCCATCGTGCCCCTGTTCGCCACCTCCCTCGGTGCCGACACGGTGCAGGTGGGGCTGATCAACGGCGGATTCATGCTGATGGCAGGAGGGCTCTCCATACCGTCGGGGCTCCTTTCCGACCGCCTGGGACGTCGCATCCCGATCCTTGGGGCAATGCTCCTCCTGGCCGGCTCCTCCCTCCTGCTCTACTGGAGCCGGACCCCCCTGCAGATGGGGATCATCTACCTCCTCTTCGGCATCGGGCTGTCGGCCTTCTCCCCCACCCTCATGTCCTACGTGGCCGACATCACCCCCCCGGAACTGCTGGGACGGGCCTATGGCTGGTACACCATGGCGCTGTACGGCGGCATGACCATCGGCCCGGCAGTGGGGGGCTTCTGCGGCACGACCTGGGGACTGCGCCCCGTGTTCCTCATCGCGGGAGGGGTGATCTGCGCCATGTTCTTCGTTGCCCTGCTCCTCCTCTCCCACCCGCCGATCCACCAGAGGACCGGGCCCCCCCCCGTCATCCTGCCGGCCCTGAAAAGCCTTCTGGGCAACCGCAGGCTGGTCGCCTGCCTCGTCGCCACCGTTGGAGGGTGCCTGGGGTTCGGCATGTTCGTCACCTTCATGCCCCTCTACATCCGGAGCCAGCGTCTGTCCACGGGGGGAGTGGGGATCGTCTTCGCGGCACAGGCACTCTCCAATGCCCTGTCGCGCATCCCCGTGGGCCGGCTGTACGACCGGATCGAGGACCGGCGCGTCTTTGTCGGCGGCGGTCTCGGATTGTTCGGCCTGGCCCTGGCAGGGTTCGCCCTCTGCCGGGGTCTCCCTGCCCTGACGGCGGCCGCCGTCGTGATGGGACTCGGCATGGGCACGGCCTTCACGGTGATCTGCGCGCTGATCGTGGAGGCGGTGCCGCGCAGTTCGCGCGGACTCGCCATGGGGTGCTACAACACCAGCATCTACGCCGGCATGATGGTGAGCTCGGCCGGGATGGGGGGGGTCATCAGGAGCGCCGGATACGGCACCGGTTTCGTGCTGAGCGGTGCCGCGGTGGTGACGGTGCTCCTCCTGTTCCTCGCCACGTACCCACGCCACCGGGCCGCCCCGGACGAGGCATGACGGCAGCGCAGCTCCGTCAGCGGCGGGCGGGTGGAGGAGCTGGGAAAACCGGGCGGATCATGGCCCTGCAGAGGTTGCGCAGCAGGCGGTAGGAGATCCCCCAGAGGGGGCGATGGATGCCGTTACCCAGTGATACCGCCGGGAAACGCCGGGCTCTTCCCCGGAAGAGCAGGTCGACATGGGTACGGCGCTCCGGATCAGCGAGTGCCCGCAGGGGGAACCAGAACGCCCGGGCGACTTCGCGGCGATCCGGGTGCAGGTCGGGGGGCTGCCCGACCCCGTAGACGAAACAGGAGACGACCATCGCCAGCCCGCCGGGGGCGATGTCGCCGAGTCTCCCCAGGTAACGGGCGGCGGAGAGGTCCAGGCCGAGCTCTTCACGGGTCTCCCGCTCCGCCGTCTCCCTCGCCCCCCTGTCCCGCTCCTCGGCACGCCCCCCCGGGAACCCGACGTGGCCCGACCAGAGATCGTCGTCGTTGAGCGCGCGCTCGATGAACAGCACCTCCAGCCCGGCCCCTGTCTCCGCCAGGACCACGGCAACCGCGGCGTGGGCACGGCTCCACGGCTCGATGGTCCGCACACCCCGGCTCCCCAGTGCCGCTTGTATATCGTTCAGCAGTTCCATGGGGTCTGTCCTGCTCTCCTGCCGGCATCCGGAACGGACGAGGGGGGCACGCTCCCCTCGTCCACCTTCCCTTATTTCGCCTTGATCATCTCGATTTCCAGGGTGATCGTAATCTCGTCACCCACCAGCACCCCGCCGGTTTCCAACGCCTTGTTCCAGGTCAGGCCGAAATCCTTCCGGTCGATCTTGGCCGTGGCCGTCGTACCGCGCCGGATGTTGCCCCAGGGGTCCTTGCTCTCCCTGGAGAGGGGCTCCACGTTGAGGACCACCGGGCGGGTGACGCCGTGCAGGGTCAGGTCCCCGGTGACTTTCAGCTTGTCCTTCCCTGCCTTGGCCACTTTTTTTGAGACGAAGGTCATGGTCGGGTATTTCGCCACATCGAAGAAGTCGGCGCTGCGCAGGTGGTCATCCCGTTTCTGGACATTGGTGTTGATCGAGGCCGTATCGATGGTGACATCGACCTTCGACTTGGTTATGTCCTGGTCGTTGATGTCAACGATGCCGTTGTGCTTGTTGAAGGTCCCCTTGACGTTTGAGACCATCAGGTGCTTGACGGTGAACCCCACGCTCGAGTGGTCGGGATCGATGTTCCAGGTGGAGGCGGATGCCCCGAGGGGGAGCGCCAGGAGTGCGAGTACGGCGATGGCTGAGATCAGTCTTTTCATGGTGTTTCTCCTTTTGTGTGGGTGATCGTGCGGCTCTCAACAGTTCAACATTAAACTAATAGGTCAAATTTTTTTCGGTCAGTCCCCTCCCCCCTTCTTCAACCCCAGTTTTTTACAGAGCATTCCCAGTTGTGCCAGTTCCCCTTCCGACAGCGTCCCCATCTCCGCGACGATTGCCGCTTCGACAGCGGCGAAGACCCTGTCGATCAGGGCGGAGCCGGCAGGGGTGAGATAGACGGTCAGGTAGCGCCGGTCCTCGCTGTCCCGCTCGCGCCGCACCAGGCCCCGCTTCTCCAGGTTGTCGATCACCATGGTGATGTTGCCGGAGCTCTTCAGGATCTTGGCGGCGATATCCCGCTGGCAGAGGGGCCCCTTGTGCAGCAGGGACTCCAGCACGCCGAACTGGCTGATGGTCAGGCCGGCGGCGGTCATCGGCTGGCTGGTCCGGGAGGTGACCGACTCCGCAGCCCGCATGAGCTTGGTGTAGCTGTTCAGGGGGAGAGAGGTCGGTGTTTTCGTGGTTTTCATGGTGTGCCCCATGTAATTCGATATCATATGATTTAATGTTAAACTATACCCTGCAGACGACAAGGTCAAGCACTATTTTGCCTGGACCGTTACCAACGCTCCTCTAGGCCGCGCCTGCCGGGCCGGCGCAGGGCGCGGGGCGGTGCAGGGGTCCCCACCACCCCTCCCTGCCCGGCTTACGCCATCGTGCCGATCGCCGTGCGGAAGCGAGCCAGGGAGAGGGTGAACAGAGCGGCGCCGATCAGGACCAGGGCGAGGAACTGGGGCCAGACGACGTCGAACCCGGCGCCGCGGAAGAGGATGGCCTGGGCGAGCTTGACGAAATGAGTGTCCGGCGCCGCCAGCATGACGAACTGGATGAACCGGGGCATGCTTTCCCGGGGTGTGACGCTGCCGGAGAGGATCTGCAGTGGCATCAGCACCAGCATCATCAGGATGCCGAACTGGGGCATGGAGCGGGCGACGGTGCCGAGGAAGATCCCGAGGGAGGTGGTGGCAAAGAGGTGCAGCGCCGTTCCGACCAGGAACAGGAGGATCGAACCCTCGATCGGCACGCCGAGCGCCCCTTGCACGACGATGAGCAGGGAACAGGTCGACGCCAGCAGGACGACCAGTGCCATGGCGCCGACCTTGCTCACCATGATCTCGAGGGGGGTCACCGGCATCGCCAGAAGGTGCTCCACGGTGCCGTGCTCCCGTTCACGGATCAGCGCGGCCCCCGTGAGGACGATGGCGAGCATGGTGATGTGGCTGACAAGTTCCATCGCCCCGCCGAACCAGGACTTGTTGAGCTGCGGGTTGAAGCGGGCCCGCAGGGCCAGGTCGACCCTGGGGGAGGAGCTGGCGCGGTAGCCCTGGAGAAAGGCGCTCACCTCACCCATGATGATCGACTGGAGGTAGCCGCTGCCGGTAAAGGCCTGGCTCATGCGCGTGGCGTCCACATTGAGCTGGATGGCGGGAGTGCGGCCGGCCAGGACGTCGCGCTGGAACCCGGGGGGGATGTCGAGGGCGAAGGTGTCGAGCCCGGCATCCATCCGGCTGTCCATCTCCTTCTGGGTAATCAGCACCGGCGGCATGAAGTAGGGGGGGTAGAGGGCGTCCACGATCCGGGCCGAGAGTTGGGAGCGGTCCTCGTCGACGATGGCGATGGGCGCCTTGTGCAAGGTTTCGGGCATGACCGTGGCGGCCGCATAGATGGAGACGCTGAAGGCGTAGACGATCAGGACGAGCATCACCGGGTCGCGCCAAAGGCTCCGGAGTTCCTTGATGCCGAGATGGAGGACGTTGGCGGGCCGCATCCTAGCGCTCCTGCTTCCTCAGGAGGACGACCCCGAGGATGGTCAGCACCGGGACGGCCAGCAGCAGAGGGACGAACGCGGCGTTGAGATCCGCGAGGCCGAGCCCCTTGGAAAAGGTGCCGCGGCTGATGGTGAGGAAGTGGGTGGTCGGGTAGATCCGGCCGATGACGGCACCGATCCCCTCCAGGGAGGTGACCGGGTCGTGCATGCCGGAGAACTCCACCGCCGGAAGGATAGTCAGCACGGCGGTCCCGAAGAGGGCAGCCACCTGGCTGCGGGTGAAGGACGAGATCACCAGGCCAAGGGAGGTGGCGGCGATGACGTAGAGCAGGGCGGCCGCCGTCAGCACCCCGAAGCTCCCCTTGACCGGCATCCCGAAGAGGGTCACCGCCATCAGGGCAAGCATGACGTAATTGCCCATCGCCATGCCGATGTAGGGGATCTGCTTGCCGACGAGGAATTCGAGGCGCGTCACCGGGGTGACGTACAGATTGACGATGGAGCCGAGCTCCTTCTCGCGCACCACCGACAGCGCGCTCAGGATCGCCGGGATCATCATCAGCAGGAGCGGGATCACCGCCGGCACCATGGCCGGCAGACTCTTGACGTCGGGGTTGTAGCGGAACCGGGTCTGGATGGTGGCAGGCTCGGCCGCTGTCACCGCGCCCGACGTCCGGCGCGCCAGGCTTGCCAGCCAGTGGGCGTGCATCCCCTGCACGTAGCCGAGCACCGTCTCGGCGCGGGTCGGCATGGCGCCGTCGATCCAGGCGCCGACAACCACCGGGGTGCCGCGGCGCAGGTCGCGGGCAAAGCCCGGCGGGATTTCGATGGCCAGGCTGATCTCGCCGCGACGCAGGCGCCGGTCCAGGTCGGCATCGTCGGCCAGGGGGGGGTGCTGGATGAAGTAGCGCGAACCGGCCAGGTTGAGGACGTAGTCGCGGCTGAGGGTACTCTGGTCCCGGTCGAGGACGGCGAAGGGGAGGTCCTCCACGTCCAGAGTGATGCCGTACCCCATGACCAGCATCAACAGCAGGCTCCCGATGAGGGAGAGCGCGAGGCGGATCGGGTCGCGCCCCAGTTCCAGCCCTTCGCGCCGGGTATAGCTGAGGAGGCGGCGCAGGCTGAAGAATCCGGCATCTGCAGCCGGAGCCCGGCCTGCCGCGCCGGGCGGCATTGCGGCTGCGACCTCGGCCGCGGCTGGTGCCGGACGCGCCTGTGCCTCCTCGGTCGCCTCCTCCAGGTATGTGATGAATGCCTCCTCCAGGGTCGTCACGCCGCACTTTTCCATGAGCGCCGCAGGCGCATCGCTGGCCAGGACCCGACCGGCATGCATGAGAGAGATCCGGTCGCACCGCTCGGCCTCGTTCATAAAGTGGGTGGAGATGAAGATGGTCACCCTGTCCCGGCGCGCCAGGTCGATCATGATCTGCCAGAAGCTGTCCCGCGCCACCGGGTCCACCCCCGAGGTCGGCTCGTCGAGAATCAGCATCTCCGGGCCGTGGATCATGGCCACTGCCAGGGAGAGCCTCTGGCGCCGCCCCAGGGGGAGGGAGGCGGGGAGGCTCTCCATGACATCACCCAGGTCGAAGCGCTCCGCCATCTCCCTGACCCGGCCGGCGATTGCCTCCGGCGGCAGCCGGAAGAGTCGGGCATGGAGTTCGAGGTTCTGCCGCACCGTCAGCTCGCCGTAGAGGGAGAAGGACTGGGACATGTAGCCGACCCGCCGCCGGGTGTCGAGGTCATGGGGAGCCACCGGCCGGCCGAAGAGCCGGGCCTCCCCTTCGCTGGCGGGGAGCAGGCCGGTCAGCATCTTCATGGTAGTGGTCTTGCCGCAGCCGTTGGAACCGACAAAGCCGAAGATCTCGCCCCGCTCGATGCGAAAACTCACCCCATCGACGGCGGTGAAGTCGCCGAATCGCATGGACAGGCCCTCGGCCTCGATGGCCGCCACACCGTCGCCCATGGCGCTTCCGGGCGGAGTGACCACCGGCCGGTAAGCGTCCCGTTGCGCCGGAGGGAGAACGGCAATGAAGGCATCCTCCAGGGTTGTGGTGCCGGTCTTGCGCATCAGCTCGGCCGGCGTGCCGGTGGCGAGGACCTGCCCGGAGTTCATCGCCACCAGCCAGTCGAACTGCGCCGCCTCCTCCATGTAGGCGGTGGCGATGAGGACGCTCATGGAGGGCCGGCCGGCGCGGATGCGGTCGATCAGCTCCCAGAAGCGCCGGCGCGACAGGGGATCGACGCCGGTGGTCGGTTCGTCCAGGATCAACAGGTCGGGGTCGTGGATCAGGGAGCAGCAGAGCCCCAGCTTCTGCTTCATGCCGCCGGAGAGTTTTCCCGCGTGGCGGTCGGCAAACGGCGCCAGGCCGGTGGCATCCAGCAGCTCCGCGATGCGGCGCTCCCGCTCCCGGCGGTCATGACCGAACAGCCTGGCGAAGAAATCCACGTTCTCGAACACCGACAGGGTCGGATAGAGGTTTCTGCCGAGCCCCTGGGGCATGTAGGCGATGCGGGGACAGACGTTCCGACGGTGACGAGGGTCGGCCATGCTCCCCCCCAGCACCTCCACCGTTCCCGATTGGATTTTCCGTGAACCGGCAACAAGGGAGAAGAGGCTGGATTTCCCCACCCCGTCGGGACAGATGACGCCGACCAGGCAGCCGGACGGCAGATCCAGGTCGATCCCATCGAGGGCCAGGGTCCGGCGGTAACGGAGCGTGACCGCGCGCAGCCTGGCAAGCAGTTGCTCCGTGGCCTCCCTATCAGCTGGGGCGGCATCGGCTTTCATTGCGGGAGTTTTACCTGCAGGTGGGCCGGCCACGGTCGTGCGGCATCGAGCCGGACGTAGGCCATGCCGGGCAGGCCGGTCTTGACGCGGGTGATGTGCTTCCTGAGCAGGTCAGCGGGGATCTGGGCCTTGACCCGGAACATCAGTTTCTCCCGCTCGCTGGCGGTCTCGACGGTTTTGGGGGTGAACTGGGCCACGTCGGAGATGAACGAGACCCTGGCGGGAATGACGTACTGGGGGGCGGCATCCAGCACCAGCCGCACCTCCGAGCCGAGGGCGACCTTGCCTGCCGCGGCGGTGGGGAGGAAGAAGGTCATGTAGACGTCGCTCAGGTCGACCAGGCTCACCACCCGGCCGCCGGCCCCGACGACCTCCCCCGTCTGGGCCACCCGGTACTGGACCCGGCCGTCACGGGGGGACCTGAGGGTGCAGTCCCTGATATCGGCCTGGATCTTTTCGGCATTGGCCCTGGCCGCCTTGACCGCCGCTTGTGCCCCGCCGATCTGGGTGCGGACGCTCGCGATGGCCGCCTCGCTGGCGGCGACCTGGGCGCGGGCCGCGTTTACCGCCGCTTCGGCGCTCTGCAGCCGGGTCAACTCGTCCTCGGCCTCCTGCTTCGCGATCGCGCCGCTTTTGACCAGTTCGGCGGAGCGCGCCGCATGCTGGCGCGCCTGTGCCGACTCGGCTTCCCGCTGTCCGAGCAGGGCCAGGGCTGCCGCCTTCTCGCTCTCACGCTGGGCCAGCTGGCTGTAGGTAGTGGCAACCGAGCTCAGGGCCTGCTGCCGCTGCGCCTCGGCCTCGCGCAGCTCGGCTTCCAGCGTCTCGGTGTCCATGACCGCCACGACCTGGCCGGCTGTGACGAACTCCCCCTCGCGGACCAGGATATCCTTCACCCGGCCGGCGCTCTTGGCCGCGATGTCGATCTCGGTCGCCTCAATGCGGCCGTTGCCACCGACGACGTTTGCACCCTCCCGTTCGGCGCCGAATTTCTGCCACAGGACGCCGGCCGTGAGGCACAGGAGCACCAGACCGGCGACCCCCAGCAGATATGTGTTCCGTCGTCCGGTCATCGCTCTCCCCTCAGACGAGCACGCCCCAGCCGCGACATCCCCACTGCAGGGGTATCAATGCCGGGCAAACAGGTGTACCAGGTTGATCGGCCGGTAGAGCGGGGGCTCCTTCACCAGGATGAAGTATGCCGTCAGTAGGGCAAACAGGGCGATGAGCGTGTAAAAGACCAGCCGTGACGTCTGCATGGCATCCTCCTTGACGGGTGTTCCGGTCGGACATGCCGTCGGCCTGGAAGAGGGCTTCCACGGTGACGGTTACCCCGTGCCGGAGCCCAGCGGACCGAAAACTGCCATTAGTAAAATTTTAATATCTGCCGCAGGTAAATCAAGCACCTACCTGCACGGATCCACGATTCTTCGGCCATTGATCCCAGCGGACCGAGGTGCGCACAAACGGCAACGGCCCGCCGGGATCACTCTCCCGGCGGGCCGCTGCCGTTTCCTCTGCCCGGTTGCCGTCACGACGACGGAACCAAGTGTCGCCTTTCCCGCTACTTGACCCCGCCCCCCAGCACCCGGTAGAGCGTCACCTGGTTGGCAAGCCTGGCCAGGCGGACCCCGATGAGGTTCTGCTGGGCGGCGTAGAGGGCCCGCTGGGCATCGAGCACCTGCAGATAACTGTCCACCCCCTTCTCGTACCGTGCCTGGGAGAGCTTGTGGCTCTCGCTGGTGGCATCGGTGAGGGACTGCTGGGCCGCCAGCTGTTCGTCGATGGTCCCACGCTGGGCCAGGCCGTCGGCCACCTCCCGGAAGGCGGTCTGTATCGCCTTCTCGTAACGGGCAACGGCGATGTCCCGGTCGACCTCCGCCACGGTCAGGTTTGCCCTGTTGCTGCCCCCGTCGAAGATGGGGAGCGTGATGCGCGGGGCAAAGCTCCAGGTGAAGGCGTCCCCCTTGAAGAGCCCGGCCAGGTCGTCGCTGCTGAATCCTACCGAAGAGACCAGGGTGATGCGGGGGAAGAATGCCGCCCGTGCCGCACCGATGTTGGCGTTCGCCCCCTTGAGGTCCCCCTCGGCCTGGAGGATGTCGGGGCGGTGGAGGAGGACGTCCGACGGGAGGCCGGGAGCGATATCCTGAAGTGAGGTCAGGCGTGCCGAAAGTGACTGGGGGAGCAGGTCGGCCGGTACGGGCGAACCGACGAGCAGGTTCAGGGCGTTCTCGTCCTGGGCCACCAGGGTGGTGAACCGGGCGATGTCCACCCGTGCGGCATCGACGCTGGTCTGGGCCTGGTTGAGGTCCAGGGCCGAGGAGACACCGGATTCGTAGCGGTTCTTGGTCAGCTTGTACGACTCCTGCTGGTTCGCCAGGGTCTCCCTGGCGAGCCGGAGCCTCTCCCGGTCGGAGGCCAGGGTCAGCCACCCGGTGGCGACCTGGGAGACCAGGCTGATCTGCACGCTCCGCTGTGCCTGCTCCGTGGCGAGATACTGCTCCAGGGCCTGGTCCTTCAGGCTGGCCACCCTGCCGAACAGGTCAAGCTCGTAGGAGCTGACCCCGAGACCGACACTGTACAGGTCGGAGGTCTTGGCAGTGCCCGAGGAGTCGGTGGTCCGCTGGAAGCTGGCGGCGGCATTGGCGTCGACGTGGGGCACCAGGTCGGCGCGCCGGACCTGGTACAGGGCCTGGAAGCGGTCGATGTTGAGGGCGGCGATCTTCAGGTCGCGGTTGTTCTTCAAGGCCAGTTCGATCAGCTTCTGCAGCTGGCCGTCGATGAAGAATTCCCGCCAGGGGATTTCGGCCACCGGCTTCGGGGCAGGCCTGGAGGGTTCCTCTTTGTAGGAGGGACCGGCCGGCCACGCAGCCGGCACCGGCGCGGGGGGCTGGGTGTATTTCGGCGCCATGGTGGAGCAGCCGGCCAGCAGTATGGATGCTCCCAGGGGGAGACAGAGGGCGATGGTTCTGGGATTCATGTCAATGCACCTCCGTGTCGATGGCGGCAGCAGGTTGCGCGGAAGGCTTTTTCCTGGCAAAGAGTCGCGAGACCATGACGAAGAAGAACGGGATGAAGATCAGGTCGATAAAGGTGGCCGAGAGGAGCCCCCCCGTGACGGCGGTACCGATGGCGTTCTGGGCGGAGGCCCCTGCCCCCTTGGTGAGGGCCAGGGGGAGCGTCCCGAAGAAGAAGGCCAGCGAGGTCATGATGACCGGCCTGAGCCTGATCTTCACCGCTGCCAGCGTCGCATCGACCAGTTCATGTCCGTGATGGAGCTGGTCCTTGATGAACTGGATGATCAGGATGGCGTTCTTCGTGGAAAGACCCACGGTGGTGAGCAGACCGATCTGCAGGTAGACGTCGTTGGGGAACATCCGGAGCTTGACGGCCGTCACCGCCCCCACCAGGCCGAGGGGGAGCATGAGCAGGTTGACGAAGGGGATGGTCCAGCTTTCGTACAGGGCGGCCACCGCGAGGAACACCACCAGGAGCGAGATGGCGTAGAGGGCCGGTGCCTGGGCTCCGGCATTCTTCTCCTCATAGGAGAGGCCGGTCCATTCGTAGCCGATGCCCGCCGGGAGCTGGGCCGCCATCTTCTCCACCTCGGCCATGGCCTCGCCGGTACTGACCCCCGGCGCGGCCTGTCCCAGGATCTCCACCGACGGGATCCCGTTGTAACGCTCCAGGCGGGGGGAGCCGTACTGCCAGCGGGCGGTGGCGAAGGCGGAGAACGGCACCATCTCCCCCTTATTGTTGCGGACGTACCATGTATTGATATCATCGGGCAGCATCCGGTACCTGGCGTCGGACTGGAGGTAGACCTTCTTCACCCGGCCGTTCTGGATGAAGTCGTTCACGTAGGAGCTCCCCCAGGCGGTGGAGAGGATGCTGTTCACGTCGCTCAGGGAGACCCCAAGGGCGCCGGCCCGGACATCGTCGATGTCGAGCTTGAACTGGGGCGAGTCGTCCTGGCCGTTGGGACGTACCGCGACCAGTTTCGGGTTTTTCATGGCCATCCCCAGCAGCTGGTTGCGCGCCTCCATCAGCTTTTCATGCCCCAGACCACCACGGTCCTGCAGCTGGAAGTCGAAGCCGTTCGCCACCCCAAGCTCCAGTACCGCCGGCGGGGAGAAGGCGAAGGCGAGACCGTCACGGATCTGGGAGAATGCCTTCATGGCGCGGCCGGCAACCGCCTGCGCCTTCAGGTCAGGACTCTTGCGCATATCCCAGTGCTTCAGCTTCACGAAGGCAAGCCCCATGTTCTGGCCGCGGCCGGCAAAGCTGAAGCCCGCCACGGTGATGACCCCCTCCACCGTCTTCTTCTCCTTCTCAAGGAAATGCCCCTCCAGCTGCCGGATGACCTGGATGGTCCGCTCCTGGGTGGCCCCTGCCGGGAGCTGGACCTGGCAGATGATGAACCCCTGGTCCTCGTCGGGGAGGAACGACGTGGGGAGGTGGAGGAAAAACCAGGCCATGGCGGCGACGATGCAGCCGTACAGCACCAGGTAGCGGACCGGCTTGCCGAAGGAACGGCCGACGATCCCCTCGTACTTGTCCCGGCAGAACTCGAACACCGCGTTGAAACGGCGGAAGAACCAGCCGAGACGGCTCCCCTCGCCCGCATGGTGACCCTTTTCCACCGGCTTGAGGATGGTTGCGCAGAGGGCCGGCGTGAGGATCTGGGCCACCAGCACGGAGAGGATCATGGCGGCGATGATGGTGATGGAGAACTGGCGGTAGATGACGCCGGTGGAGCCGCCGAAAAAGGCCATGGGGATGAAGACCGCCGAAAGGACGGTGGCGATCCCCCAGAGGGCGCTGGTGATCTGCCCCATGGACTTGACCGTGGCGTCATGGGGGGAGAGCCCCTCCTCGGTCATGATCCTCTCCACGTTCTCAACGACGACGATGGCGTCGTCCACCAGGAGGCCGATGACGATGACCAGGGCAAACATGGTCAGGGTGTTGATGGAGAAGCCGCTGGCGGCCAGAACCCCCATGGTCCCGAGGAGGACGACCGGCACCGCGATCGTCGGGATCAGGGTGGCGCGGAAGTTCTGGAGGAAGAGGAACATGATGATGAAGACGAGGAACACGGCTTCGATCAGGGTATGGACCACCTCCTCGATGGAGATCTTCACGAAGGGGGTGGTGTCGTAGGGGTAGACCACCTTCATCCCCGGCGGCATGTATTTCGACAGTTCGGCCATCTTGGCCTTGACCCGCTCACCCGTGTCCAGGGCATTGGCGCCGGCCGCCAGGCGGATGGCCATCCCCCCCAGGGGCTTACCGTTGTAGTAGGACTGGATCTCGTAGTTTTCCGTGCCGACCCTGGTCTGGGCCACGTCCTTGAGCCGTACCGTGGAGCCGTCGTTGTTGGTCTTCAGGATGATGGCGTCGAACTGGTCCGGGGTCTGGAGGAGTGCCCGGGCGTTGATGGTGGCGTTCAGCTGCTGCCCCTGGTTGGCGGGGACGGCACCGAACTGGCCGGCCGACACCTGGACGTTCTGGGCCTGGAGGGCGGTAATCACCTCGTTGGTGGTCAGGTGGTAATTGTTCAGCTTGGCGGGATCGAGCCAGATGCGCATGGCGTTCTGGGTACCGAAGAGGAGCAGTTCGCCGACCCCCTCGAGACGGCTGACGATGTCCTGGACATTGGACACCATGTAGTCGGTCAGGGCGTTGCGGTCCATGGAACCGTCTTCCGACACCAGGCCGACGATGAGGAGGAAGTTCCTGGTGGACTTGACGACCTGGATCCCCTGGCGCTGGACGATCTGGGGGAGGAGCGGCGTGGCGAGCTGCAGCTTGTTCTGCACCTGCACCTGGGCGATGTTCGGATCGGTCCCCGCCCTGAAGGTCAGGGTGATGGAGACCGCGCCGGCGGAATCACTGGTGGAGGACATGTAGATCAGGTTGTCGATGCCGTTCAGCTTCTGCTCGATCACCTGGGTGACCGTATCCTGCACGGTCTGGGCAGAGGCGCCGGGATACACGGCGTTGATGGCGATCTGGGGCGGCGCGATGGGCGGATACTGGGATACCGGCAGCTTCTTGACCGCCAGGAGTCCCCCCAGCATGACCATGATGGCGATGACCCAGGCAAAGATGGGACGGTTTATGAAAAAACGGGACAACATATCAGGGCTCCTTGTACGCTGCTAACGAGTCCCCCCCCGGGGGGAGAGGGCTGGAGTGTGGAGGAGGAACTCTCTACTTTTGTTTCGCCGGTGCCGCCGCGGGCTGGGCCGCTGCCCCCGGAGTCCCTTCCGCCGGCTTGCTGCCGAAGGGGACCGCCTTCACCTGCGTGCCGGGACGTGCCCTCTGGATCCCTTCGAGGATGACCCGGTCGCCGGGCTTGAGGCCGTCGGTCACCAGCCAGCTGTCGCCGACGGTCCGGTCCGCCTTGATGACCCGGGGTTCGACCTTCTCCTCGGCACCGACGACCATGACCATGGGATTGCCCGCAGGGTTGCGGGTCACCCCACGCTGGGGGACCAGGATCGCCTGGTCCTTCACCCCTTCCTGGACGACCGCCCGGACGAACATTCCCGGCAGCAGGATCTGCTTCGGATTGGGGAAGAGACAGCGGAGTGTCACCGAGCCGGTGCTCGGATCGACGGTCACGTCGGAGAACTTGAGCGTTCCGTCCAGGGGGTAGGCGGCACCGTTTTCCAGGATGAGTTTCACCCTGGCCCGGGCTGAACCGCCACGCTGGAGCTGGCCGCTGGCAAGATTCTGCTGGAGGCGGAGCAGCTCGGCGCTGGACTGGTTGATATCCACGTACATGGAGCCGAGCTGCTGGATGGTGGAAAGGGGAGCCGCCTGGTTGGCCGTCACCAGGGCGCCGTCGGTCACGGCCGACTTGCCGATGCGGCCGGAGATGGGTGCCGTCACCTTGGTGTAGGCAAGGTTGATCCGGGCCGTCTCCACTGCCGCCTTGGCGGACGCCACGTCGGCCTCGGCCTGCTTCAACGCGGCATAGGCATTGTCATAGTCCTGCTGGCTCACGGCCTTGATCTTGACCAGCTCCTTGTAGCGCTCCTCCTTCAACCGGGCGGGTATCAGGTTGGCTTCGGCCCGGGCCTCGGCCGCCTTGGCGCTGGCATAGGCTGCCTGATAGGTCGCCGGGTCGATCTGGTACAGGATCTGCCCCGCCTTGACATCGCTCCCCTCGGTGAACACCCTCTTCTGGATGATCCCGCTCACCTGGGGGCGCACTTCGGCAACCAGTGAGGCGGAGGTGCGGCCGGGGAGTTCCGTGGTAACGGCAACGCTCTGGGGCTGTATCGTTATCACCCCCACTTCGGGAGGACCTGCCGGCGGCTTCTGGCCGGCTGATTTCGACTTGTCGCAACCGGCCAGGAGAAGCCCGGCGGCAAGAGTACCGGTAATGGCAAACAGCGCGGTTCTGGTGATGAATTGCATACGTACCTCTATGATGTGGTGAGTTATCAGCCGACGAGCTGAATGGTTTCGTGGAAAACGTTCCTTCTCCTGCCTAGTTGTCCTTCCTGGTGAACGCGATCACGGCCACCAGGGCCCAGACGAACATCATGGCGAACACAAAAAATTCCATATAAGTCCCCTGCCTGTCTACTCGAAAAGCACGTTTCACGGAGTGAATGCTCATTCCGAATTGGAGCCTGCCGAGAAATACCCTCTCCTAGCGTTTCAACCCGTCCCAGCATGCCTCGATGGTCTTGCCGATCAGGTCGTCATCCAGGGTCAGGAAGCCGAGGATATGGTCCCGCACCACGTACAGGAGCGGCCCGAACGAGAGGGCGGCTAGGACGGGGAACGGGAGGTCCTTGATGACCTGCTGATCGGCACCGTCCTGCAGCAGTTCGCAGAAGAGGTCCCGCCGGTCACGCTCGCCCAGAAGCTTCTCGCGGCGCATGGCAGCTCCGTAGGGTGAATTGAGGAACTGTTCCAGGTAGCGGAAATCGAGGGGGGAGGCGATGAAATAGCGGAGCAGCGCCGTCCAGAGATGCACGAACCTCCCCCTGATCGTATGCTGGGCATCATAACCGTCGAGCAGGTAGGGGTGGATCTTGTCTTCCAGCTCCCGGTACAGATCGGCGATCAGGACATCCTTGTTCTCGAAGTAGCGATAGATCGTGCCCGCCCCCACGCCGGCCCGTTCGGCGATCATCGACATCGGTGCGCCGTGGAAACCGTGCTCGGCGATGAGCTCGAGAGCTGCGCGGACTATTTCGTCACGCTTGTCCGGCTTTGACATGTGCCCGCCTCCCCTGATACAGAATGAACGTTCATTCCAATATCCTTCATTAGCAAGGACGCTGTCAAGAAGAAAATCCGGGGGGACCGTATACCGAAAACGCCTGTCGTGATCGGGCTACCCCCGCCCCCTTACCCTCTTTTCAAGCAGGATGACCGGCATGACCAGGGCACCGACCAGGAGGGCGTCCACCCAGCCCCGGAGGCCGAGGGGCGCCGAACCGAAGAGGCGCTGCAGGGGGGGGAGGTAGATGAAGCAGGCCTGAAGCAGGAGAAGCACGGCGATGCCGGCGAAGACCGACGGGTTGCTCAGTACCCCCTGGGACAGTATCGATCGCCGCAGGGAGCGGCAGTTCAGGAGGTAAAACGACTGGGTGAAGGTGATGCAGGTCACGCAGACCGTCTGCGCCTCGGAGAGCGCGGCCTCATGCATGGCCATGGAGAGTGGCCCGCTGCCGGCAATGCGGAAATACTCCCAGAGGAAGAGTCCGCAGGCGCCGGCTGCCATGAGCAGCGCCACGAGCACCAGGCGGAAGACGAGAAACCGCGAGAACACGGGGGCATTCACCGGTCGCGGCGGAAGACGCATGGCCCCCGGCTCCAGGACCTCGAAGGCAAGGGGGATGGAGAGCGTGACGCTCGCCACCAGGTTGATCCAGAGAGTCTGGGTGGGGGACATGGCCAGGAGCAGCTCGTTGATCCCCTCCACCGGTACCGTCGGGAAAAAGAACATGGCGCCGCTCAGGGTAAGGGCGAGGCCGAGGTTGGTGGGAAGGATGAAGGCCAGGGACTTGATCAGGTTGTCGTAGACCCGTCTCCCCTCCTCCACCGCCGCCGCGATGGAGGCGAAATTGTCGTCCACCAGCACGACCTTGGCGGCATCCCGGGACACATCGGTACCGGTGATCCCCATGGCGACGCCGATATCGGCCCGTTTCAAAGCCGGAGCATCATTCACGCCGTCACCGGTCATGGCCACCACCTGGCCGAGAGACTGGAGTGCCGCGACGATACGGAGCTTGTGCTCCGGGGCGACCCTGGCAATGACACTGGTGGACGCCAGGGCCCGCTGGAGCTCACCGTCGTCCATCCCCCCCAGGTCGCTCCCCCGGAGCGCTCTCTCCCCGGGGTGGAGCAGGCCGAGCTGGCGACCGATCGCCTCGGCGGTCACGGGGTGATCCCCGGTGATCATCTTCACCTCTATGCCGGCGGCCCTGCAGACGCATATCGCATCCATCGCCTCGGTGCGCGGCGGGTCGATCATGCCGAGGAAGCCGCGGAAGGCGAAATCCCGCTCCCTGGCCCCCTGTTCGAGGGGGGCAAGACGATTCCCCTCCCCGCTGGCGCAGGCGATGACCCGCAACCCCTGGCGGGCAAGGGTCTCCATGATCTCCACGAGCCGTTCATGCTCGCCAGGGGAGAGGGCACACTGCTGCAGGACCTTTTCCGGAGCCCCCTTGAGCAGTGTCGTGGTCGTGCCGGCAACAAGGTTGAGCGTCGCCATGAACTTGTTCTCCGACTCGAAGGGGAGCACGTCCAGACGGGTAGTGGCACGGCGGAGCTCTTCCGCGGCGATCCCCGCCTTGGCGGCTGCCACCACGAGGGCCGCTTCCGTCGGATCGCCGGCGATCGACCAGGAGTCCCCGTCGGCATGGAGCGATGCGTCGTTGCACAGGACCGCTATCTCAAGCAGCTCTTTCAGGCCGGCCGGCACGTCATCCAGCCGGGAACCGTCATGCTCCACCTCCCCCACCGGGACGTACCCCACGCCGGCGAAGCGGTACTCCTGGCCGTCAACCCAGGCGACCTGCACCGTCATCTCGTTGCGGGTGAGGGTCCCGGTCTTGTCGCTGCAGATGACCGTTGTCGCCCCCAGGGTCTCGACGGCGGGGAGATGGCGTACCACCGCCCGGCGGTCTGCCATCCGCCGCACCCCCACGGCGAGGGCGATGGTGATCACCGCCGGCAGTCCTTCGGGGATGGCTGCCACCGCCAGGGTGACCGCCACCATCAGCGCCTCGCCCACCGGCGCCTGCTTGATCAGGATACCGAAAGCCACCAGCACCGCCACGACCAGCACGACGGCGATGGTAATCCCCCTGCTGACCTTTGCCAGCTGCCGGGTGAGGGGCGTTTCCAGCCGCTCCGTCCCGCGGAGGAGCAGGCTGATCTTCCCCAGTTCGGTCCTCTCCCCGGTAGCCACCACCACCCCGGCACCGGTACCCTGCAGCACCATGGTGCCGCTGTATGCCATGCTGGAGCGGTCGCCGAGGGGGGAATCCCCAGCCACCGCCGAGGTGGCCTTGGCCACGGGAAAGGACTCCCCGGTAAGCGCAGACTCCTGTACCAGAAAGTTTTTCGTCCTGATCAGACGTACGTCCGCAGGGACCTTGTCCCCGCTCTGCATGGTGACCAGGTCACCGGGGACCAGTTCGGAGGCCGGGGCGACCACCTGCCTGCCGTCGCGCAGGACCAGGGCCGACTCGGGAACCATGGCCGCCAGTGAGGATATGGCCTTGCCGGCACGGAACTCCTGGATGAAGCCGAGCAGAGCGTTGACCCCCACGGCGGCGAACACGACGACCGCATCGGTGTACTTGACGAGGACGAGGGCAAGTGCGCCGGCTGCCAGCAGGAGCCAGCCGATGGGGTTGTTGAACTGGCGCCAGAGCATCAGCCACGGGCTTTCGTCGCCGCTGCCGGGGAGGACGTTGTCACCGTGCAGGTGGCGACGGCGGGCGACCTCCTCTGCGGAGAGCCCGTCCGGTCCGGTCCCGAGCTCAGCGACCACGGTATCGCCCTCCAGGGCGTGCCACTGTTTCGTTTCGTTACCCATGGATACCCGAGTATGTTCCCTGTGAAGGTGGATTCAGGACAGGCTCCTAGATGAGCAGGCGGACGGGGTTTTCCAGGGCAGACCGCAGCTCCTGGAGGAATCCGGCCCCATAGGCGCCGTCCACTGCCCGGTGGTCCGCCGAGAGCGTTACCCTCATGGTCCGTGCCACGACCGGCTCCCCCCTGCGGGGGATGACCGTCTCGCAGACGGCGCCGACGGCGAGCACCGCCACCTGGGGGGGGATGATAAGGGCGGAGAACTGGCTGACCCCCAGGGGGCCGAGGTTGGATACGGAAAAGGTCCCCCCCGCCATCTCGTCGGGAACGAGGGTGCCGCCCCGGGCACGCTCGACAAGGGTGCGGCTCCGGGCCGCGATCTCCTGGAGGGACAGGGTCTCGCACCCCGTGATGACCGGGACGACCAGCCCGTTGTCCACGCTGACCAAGACGCCGAGGTTGATCTCGTCCTGCAGGAGATGTTCCCCGTCGACGAACAGGGCGTTGAGCCCGGGGGAGTGCTGCAGCGAGATGGCTACCCCCTTGAGCACCATGTCGTTCACCGACACGGGGGTGCCGGCAAGCTGCAGCTCGCGCCGCACCTCCTCGGCATTGTCCATCTCGATCTCAACGGTAACCTGGAACTGGGGGATCTCCCGCCACGATGCGGTAACCGTCCTGGCAATGGCCGCGCGCATCCTTGAGTGGGCCTGGGCTTTGCCCGGTCCGCTCCTGACAGCCGTCGCGGCCTGCTCGCCAGCCCCGTCACCTTCCGCGGGTTTCCGGCGCTCCTCCTCTCCTTTCCCGGCGAACCGGGCCAGGTCCTCCAGCAGGACCCTGCCGTCCGGCCCGCTCCCCTCGATGGTGTCCAGGTCGACCCCGAGTTCGCGCGCCCTTCGCCGGACAACGGGGGAAGCTTTTTCCCGCGGGAGCGGGGTCGTTTCGGCTCCCTGCGGCTCTGCAGGAGGTTCGGGGGGGATGGGTGGAGCGGCAACGGCTTCACCCGCGTCGGCCGTTGGGGGGGGGACCGCCGGCGCGGTCGCTTTTTCCCCCGCTTGTCCCATGACCCCGAGGACCGTCCCCACGGGGACGGTTTCACCCGCCCTGACCCTCTGCTCCAGGAGCACGCCGTCCTCGAACGCCTCCAGCCCCATGGTCGCCTTGTCCGTCTCGACCTCGGCGATGATCTCACCCCGGTGGATGCTGTCGCCGACGGCCTTCAGCCAGCTCCCCAGCAGCCCTTCGGTCATGGTATCCGACAGTTTCGGCATGATGATGTTCTTCATCGCGGACCTCAGTATCTGCCGGAGACGACATCACGCACAGCGGTGATGATCGTTTCCGGCCGGGGTATGCAGAGTCTTTCCAGCTGGCGAGAATAGGGCATCGGCACGTCCAGGCCGGCAACCCGTTGCACCGGGGCCAGGAGGGCGTCGAAACATCCCCGGTGGATGCGGTAGGCGATCTCCCCGCCGAGCCCGGCGGTCTCCCAGCACTCCTCCACCACCACCGCCCGGCCGGTCTTGCGGGCTGACGCCACGAACGTCTCCGTGTCGAGGGGCGCAAGGGTGCGCAGGTCGATCACCTCGCAGGAGATCCCCTCCTTCTCCAGGTCGGCAGCGGCCTGCAGCGCCAGGATGCTCATCCGGGCATAGGCGACCAGGGTGACGTCGCGCCCCTCCCGCATGACGGCGGCCCGGCCGAAGGGGACCAGGAACTCCGGGTCTTCCGGCACCTCCCCCTTGCTGTTGTAGAGGAGTTCGTGCTCCAGGAAGATGGTCGGGTTGTTGTCCCTGATGGCCGTCTTCAAAAGCCCCTTGGCATCTGCCGGAGTGGCAGGATAGGCGACCCGCAGGCCGGGGCAGTGCATGAAGTAGGTCTCCAGGCTCTGGGAGTGCTGGGCGGCAAGCTGGCTCCCCCCTCCCCCGGGCATCCGCACCGTCATGGGGATGGTGGTCTGGCCGCCGAACATGGAGCGTGCCTTCGCCATGTGGTTGATGATCTGGTCCATGGCCAGAAGGGCAAAGTTCACCGTCATCAGTTCCGCGACCGGTCTCAGCCCCCCCATGGCCGCTCCGACGGCCACGCCGACGATGGTGTTTTCCGAGATGGGGGTATCCCTGACCCGCTCCTCGCCGAACTCGGCCAGGAGCCCCCGGGTCACCTTGAACGATCCTTCGTAGAGGGCCACGTCCTCCCCCCAGACGACCACCGACGGGTCGTGGCGCATCTCCTCTTTCAGGGCCAGGTTGAGGGCATCGCGATAGGTCATTTCCGGCATGTCAGGTTCCTCTTGTCCGTGTGGTCGTGCCGTGGCAACGGAAGCGCCGGAGCATCGCCCGGTCGGCCGTCCGACCGGCCGGGTCAGGTCACGACGTGATGGATAACAGCGCCTGCGCCAGGAGGATCTTGGCGATCATGGCAACAGGGTAGACCGATGCATAGCCGACGTTCGGCAGGTCATTATCGGTCTGCTCCAGGGCGAAACCGAGAACCGCCGGCTGCGTGAAGAGGCCGGCGACCATGCCGATCAGCAGGCTCATCGGGATGCGCATCAGGCGGTGGCCGACCCAGAGGGTTATCGTTGCGGCGCTGACCGTCAGGAACGCCCCCGCGACCAGCACCGTCAGGCCGCCGCTGTCGGTGAACGTTGAAAGAAACCCGTACCCCGCCCGCGTCCCTATCCCCGCCAGGAAGAAGACGAGCCCTATCTGGCGCAGGGTCATGTTCGCACTGTAGGGGAGTGTCCAGACCAGCCTGCCGGTTCTCCCGACGGTGCCCAGGATAAGGGCGACAATGAGAGGCCCACCTGCGAAACCGAGCCTGAACGTGATGCCGCCCGGGAGGGGAATCGGCACGATACCGAGCAGCAGTCCCAGGGCAAGCCCGAAGCTGAACGTCAGGATATCCACTTCGCTGACGGCACGGTAGGAGTCTCCGAAGAAATCGCTGACCGCCGTCATATTCTCCCGGGGGGCCAGGACCCTGACCCGGTCCCCCAGCTCGAGGGTCATGTCGCCATGGGCAAGGAAATCATCGTCGCCGCGCCGTATCCTCGTGATCATGGCACCATGTCGTTCACTCAGGCGCAGCTCCCTGAGCTTCCGACCCACCACCTCCTGGTTGGAGACAAAGATGCGGCGCGAGTCGAACTCGCTCCGTTCGTACTGGATGTGCTCGGTGCTCTCCCCCCCCAGGAACCGGGTTACCAGGTCCAGGTCTTCAAGGGCTCCGACAACGGCGACCTGGTCACCGGGCTCGAAGCGGGCAGAGGGATTGGCCATCAGGAAATGGCCCTGACGCTTGATCCGTCCGAACATCACGTGCCAGCCATGGCGACTCCTCAATTCCTCGATGGTGCTCGCGAGCGATTCCCGGCTGGTAACCAGGACGGTCCGGACATGGAGCGTTTCGTGCAATGCCCCGAACATCCGCAGCGACTTGGCCTCCCGGCCGTAATCCGTCTTCCAGTGCCTCTGGAACAGGGAGATGGCGACGACCACGCCGATCACCCCCACGGGGTATGCGATGGAATAACCGACAACCGGTTCGGACAAGAGCTGGCCCAGGGTCTCCCCGGGCGCCAGGTGCTTGATGGTTTCGAGCACTCCTGCCAGGGCCGGCGTGTTGGTCAGGCTCCCGGTAAACATGCCGACGGTTATGGTGGTTTTCAGCTTGAACAGCGTCTGCACGGCAACGGCCAGTGCAGCCGCCCCCAGGAGGACACCGGCCACCAGGAGGTTGTTGCGCAGGCCTTCGCGAAGGAGCGAGGCGGTGAAGGCGGGGCCGCTGGAGAGACCCACCGTATAGACGAAGAGCGCCAGCCCGAGCACGTAGACGATCTCCGGCAGTTTCAGGTCGGGGTGGAGGGAGCCGATGGCAAGGCCGACGAAGAGAACCGCCGCGACACCGAGGCAGCTCCCCCAGATCCGGATATGGCCGAGGGGGTAACCGATGGCAGCCACCAGGAAGAGGAGGATCAAAGGGTTTTCGATGAGTATCTTCACCATGCCGTGGACTCCCGGATCCGGGTTCGGCCAGCGCAGCAGGAGCGGTCAGAGTTTGTTTTTTTCAGACGTAGATATCCTCGTACACCTCATCATCTGCCGGCCAGGGGGACTCCTCGGCAAATGTCACCGCCTCTGCCACGAGGCTCCTGGCTTTTTCCCCGATCCCGTCCAGCTGTCCCTGGCTGGCGACTCCCTCGGCCACCAGCCTGCGGCCGAAATTCGGGATCGGGTCCCGTGCCTTCCAGATCTCGTGCTCCGCGGGGGAGCGGTACTTGGCCGGGTCGGCCATGGAGTGGCCGCGGAAGCGATAGGTCACCGCCTCGATCAGGTAGGGGCGGCCGTGCTCCCGCACCCAGTCGGCAGCCCGCTTCACCGCCTGGTAGACGGCCACCACATCCATGCCGTCCACCTTCTCCGAAGGGATGTCGTAACCGCAGGTCCGCTTGTGGATGTCGGGTACGGCGGAGGAGCGGTGGACCTCGGTACCGATGCCGTAGAAGTTGTTTTCGCACACGAAGAGCACCGGCAACTCCCAGAGGCGGCTCCAGTTGAGCCCTTCGTGGAAGTTCCCCTGGTTGACCGCGCCGTCGCCGAAAAAACAGGCGGCGAGCCGGGTCTCCCCGCGGTACTTAGCGGCAAAGGCGAGGCCGACGGCAACCGGGAACTGTCCGCCGACAATGGCATACCCCCCCATGAAGTTGAGGGTCGGGTCGAAGAGGTGCATGGATCCCCCCTTCCCCTTGCAGACCCCGGTCGCCCTACCGAACAGTTCCGCCATGACCCGCTTCGGCTCCGCCCCCCGGACTATGGCCTGGGCATGTTCCCGGTAGGCGGAGAGGATGTAGTCGTCCCGGTGCAGACCGGCGGTGGCACCCACCGCAACCGCCTCCTGGCCGCTGTACAGGTGGAGGAAGCCGGTAATCTGCCCCTTGGCATACTGCTCGGCGCATGCCTCCTCGAACTCGCGGCAGAGCACCATCTGCTCGTAGAATCTCAGCAACTCCCGGTCCGGGAGAACCCCCCTGAGTGTCACGTCCATTACGACTCCCTTTCAGAGGAACGTCGATTTTTCACAAGGTCAAGGCGCGCAAGGGCTTGCGAGGAGGCGTAGCCACCCTCACCCTATCCCTCTCCCAAAGGAAGAGGGCAATGAATACTCTCCCCCTCTGGGGGAGAGATAGAGAGAGGGACTGCTACGTCGCACACGCAATCGCGCAGCGCACCGCCGTGATTGGGAAAAAGCGGCGTTCCATTTTCTTACTCCTTCAGTGCCCGGACCAGCAGCTCATAATCCTCCAACAGCGCCTGCAGATCCTCTTCGTGCTCCACTTCCTGCTGCAGGATGGTGAGAACCATGTTGTACGTGATCGGGTCCTTATCCTTGGTGATGTCCATCAGCTTCTTGTAGACACTGATGGCACAGCGCTCCCCCTTGATGTTCTGCTCCAGCAGGGTCTTCACAAAGGGGTCGTCAGGCGCGTCGTAACCGCAGTTCGAGTAGGTGTACCACTCGGCCGGCTTGGTGACCGGCGTGCCGCCGAGCTGGATGATCCGCATGGCGACCATGTCGGCGTGGAGCAACTCCTCGGTGGCGTGCTGCAGCAGTTCCGCCCCCACCGCATCCTTCATCGGCCCCTTCACCAGCTTGGCCCCGAGCCAGTACTGGTGGTAGGCCAGCCACTCGTCGCAGAACGCCCTGCGCAGCAGCTCCAGCAGCTCATCCACATCCATGCCGATTATTTCACGTCCCTTCGTTCCCATACCTCTCCCCTTTCGGTCGTCTCGATGTCAGCCTTTCAGCCGGGCGGTGATTTTCGCCACGCGCGCTCCCTGGTAGCGGGCGATCGCCAGCTCGTTCTCCGATGGTCTGCGGGAGCCATCGGGACCGGCAAGGGTCGTGGCACCATAAGGGGTACCGCCGGTGATCTCGTCCATGTTCAGCAGGCGCTGCTCCGCATAAGGGCACCCGACGATGATCATCCCCTGGTGCAGCAGGGTGGAATGAAAACTGGTGATGGTGGTCTCCTGGCCGCCGTGCTGGGTGGCGGTGCTGGCAAAGACGCTCCCCACCTTCCCCACCAGAGCCCCCTGCATCCAGAGCCTGCCGGTCTGATCGAGGAAGTTGCGCATCTGTGCGGCCATGTTGCCGAAACGGGTCGGTGTGCCGAAAATGATGGCGTCAGCTTCCGGCAAACGGGCCACGGTGGCTGTCGGCACATGGGCAAAGGCGGCGCGCGCGGCCTTTGCCCCATACTGCTCCAGCACCTCATCGGGAATCAGCTCGGGGACCTGCAACAGCTCCACGGTGGTCCCCTCCACACTCCGCGCACCTTCGGCAATGGCCTCGGCCATCGTGTAGATATGACCGTACATGCTGTAAAAAACAACCTGGATATTCGTTGCCATGGCACCACCTCCTCGGCTGGTATGATTACCAGAACAGCTTAACAGAAAGGGGGGGGTCTGCAACACCGGCAGCGGCAAATCGGCGATCCCGCCATCCCCGGCAAATCGCTTTCGCCGGGATGTTCCCGGACATCCTGCCGAACCGGGGTGAGCCTCTTCGTGGTATAATGAATAAAAGAAAGGGGGTGGAGACGATGCTGAACATTATCACGAAAGGAGCTGCAACGACAGAGACGGGCACGAGCTGCGATGTCAGAGTCTGGAGCGGTGCCTGCGACCGGGGTCCTGACCATGACACCCCGGAAAAATATCTCTGCCTGTACTGCGAAACGCTCACCGGCCTGGACCACGAGGTGCGGCACGACATATTCCCCCATGTCAGCGGCGACTACAACCGGCTGATGTGAGAGCCCCGACCAGAGGTTAGATACTGCGTGACGGTTCGTCGTACCGTCACGGAAACAAAAAAAAGGGACCATTGCACGGATACCAACACGGCATCGACGTGCAACACTCCCTTTTTTAGCATTTTCGCACCTCCCTACCCCGTCGCCGGGGTGGTTCAGCGCCGGGTGGTCACCTTACCTGCCGAGGAGAGCAGGATTTCCGCATACGCCAAGTCCTCTTCGGCCACCCTGATCTCCCGCACATCTCCATCTTCCGCTCCGAGGGAGTATTCAACACCTCCCCCTTTCAGCACGGCCTCTATCCTGGCCAGTTCCGAGCCGTCAACCGCATCATAGAATCTCGTCATCTCTCCTACCCCCTTTCGCCCGTGGCTGTCAGCATCTCCATGCTTCATACCTTCATACCTACATGATAATACAATTCGACGGGGTGGGTGTCGGATTACGCACGGGGGCCATGATCGGCGAGGATGCACCACCAGGGCGGGGTAGAGGGGGTCAGGCGGTGCGCAGGTCCTTTCCGGTACGGGAAGGGCACTCCTCGAACATGGCGTGCAGGCCGTTCATGTGGCTTTCCAGGCAGTCCGGGCACATGCCGTGGGTGAAGGAGGCATCGGTGTGTTCATGCAGGTACTCTTCCAGGTTCTGCCACACTTCGCGATCGTTGCGGATCTTCTTGCAGTACATGCAGATGGGGATCAACCCTTCAAGGTGCTTGATCCTTTTCAGGGCGGCCTCCAGTTCCGCCGTTCTCGCCTCCAGCGCCGCCCGCTGCTCCAACAACTGCCCGGTCCGGTACTTCAGTTCCAGCTGGTTGCGCACCCGTAACCTGACGTGATTGATGACGAACGGCTTGGCGATGTAATCCATCGCACCGAGCTGAAGTCCGAGGGATTCGTTGTCGCCTCCGGTCAAGGCCGTTATGAAGATGATCGGGATATCCCGGTAACGTTCGTCCGCCTTGAGATGCCTGCAGAGATCGAAACCGCTCATCTCCGGCATCATGACATCCAGAAGAATCAGGTCTGGCTCATCGTCCCTGATCATGGCCAGGGCCTCGCCGCCGCTCCCTGCCAGGAGAATATCGTGGGAATCCTTCAGGATATTCTCCAGCAGCATCAGGTTGACCGGCTCATCATCAACAACGAGGACCTTGAAACGCTTCGTCTCCATGCTCCCCCCGACACGGTGTATTCGCAACCGCTGTCCGATATTTCACGGGAAAATCAAACGGGCTGAATCCTGCTACAGACGGAATATCGGCTTGTAAATCAACGGCTTTACCATGCTCACATTACCTGAAAAAAGATTAATTGTAAATCACTTTAAACAATTAATTAAAGATACACAAAACGGCCAACTGTTTGCTGGAGGCTCCTTTACGGAAAGGAAGGAACTGGCGGGTCAGGAAGAATCAGCCCTGACGGGTGACGATCGAGAGGAGTTTCACGTCGGCGCCATCGGCCGAAACCAGGGAGTGAACGGTATCGGCATCGAAGTAGACACTGTCACCACCCTCAAGGGTGATGGATTCGGAGCCGTAGCGGATGGTAAGCTTCCCCGCCATGACGAGGATGAACTCGTCGCCGGGATGGCTGTGCCCGGCGTCATCAGTGACGCTGCCGGGAATCTCGATCAGCATCGGCGACAACCTCTTGGCATAGGGGTGCCGGGAGAAGAGCTCGATGGCGCGCGCCACCCCGGTCTCGGGCATCATCCCCTGCCGGGCGGTGTACTCCCGTGCCCGGACGACCTCGAAACGGCGGGGCTCTTCGCTCTCCGCGAAAAAGTCAGCCATCTTCACGTCGAAAAACCGGGCTATCTTCGTCAGCGTGGCAATGGGAGGAGATATGTGACCGTTCTCGATCTGGGAGATGAGTGCCGTGGAGACCCCCAGTTCCGTCGACAGCTTCTGGAGCGTCAACCTCCTGTCGTGCCGAAGTTTCCTGATTTTTGCGCCGATATTGTATTCCGACATGCCGCTCCCCTGCTCCACGTTCTCTGTGTTACGCCCCGACCGGGCCGCCGGCAGCCGACGATACCGGTACCCCGCCCTGCACCGTGCCCCTGACATCTTCGGCGATCACCAGCTCCTCGTCGGTCGGCATGACGAAGACGCGCACCCGGGAGGCGGGCACCGCGATGTCCGGCAGCCCGGGAGCAGCGTGGACCGTCCTGTTTGCCGTGAGATCGATCGTGACCCCCATTGCCTCAAGCCCTTCCAGGGCAAGCTGTCGCGGCAGCCACTCCCTGTCGCTGATACCGGCACTGAAGACGAGGGCATCCACGGGCCCGGCGACCGCCAGGTACGCGCCGATGTACTTCTTGAGGCGATACGCCTCCAGCTCGAGGGCAAGGAGACAACGCCTGTCTCCGTCCATGGCGGCCTCCAGGAGGCGGCGCCGGCTGAGCATGCGACCGACGATCCCCGAGCTGCCGCTCTTCAGGTTGAGGATCGCATCCACCTCCTGGGGGGTGATATTCAGTTTCTGCATGATGTAGGGGGGGATACCGGGGTCGATGTCGCCGGAGCGGGTCCCCATGACAAGCCCTTCCAGGGGGGTGAAGCCCATGCTCGTATCGACGGATATCCCCTGGCGGATGGCGCAGATCGACATGCCGTTCTCCACGTGGACCGTTACCAGGTTACACTGTTCCGGCTCCTTGCCCAGGAGGGCCGAGGCGCTCCGGCCGAGGTAGTAGTGGGAAGGGCCATGAAACCCGTACCGACGCACCCCGTACTTTTCAAACCAGGCATAGGGGAGAGGATAGAGGTGGACATGTTCCGGGATCGTCTGGTGGAAGGCCGTATCGAAGAACGCCACGTGGGGGACTGTCGGCAGGAGTTCCATGGCAGCATCGATACCCTTGTTGTTGGGAACGTTGTGCAGTGGCGCCAGCTCCTCCAGGGCGCGGATCGAGGCGCGCACGGAGGGGTCGATCACGACGGAGCGGCTGAAACGGGTGCCGCCGTGGACGACCCGGTGACCCACGGCGGTGATGTCACCCCCGCCCTCCAGCACGCCGTATTCCGGATGGGCAAGGGTCTCCAGCACCAGCTCCAGTGCCCCGTGGTGATCGGCGCACTCGTGCTCGCAACAGTACAGCTCCCTGCCGTTCACCGCCATGCTGATGTGGGTTCCGCCTATCTCTATCCGCTCCACCGCGCCCCACGCGGCCACACGGAGATTCTCCCCGGAAAAGAGCCGGAATTTGAGCGAAAATTTCCAGCAGGTGAGTGTAAGGATATGCATGGGCATCGTCTTGACTCCTGAGCAGACTGCCGTCAGCACCCGGCAGGCGTGTCGTCTCCCTGAACGGCTTCGTCGGTTCCATGGATCATCAGCGGTTTCAGCTGCTGCACGCCGAGAATCGCGACCAGCCTGGCCATGCTGGCGTCGATATCGAGGAGCTCCTCTTCAGGGAGGGTTTCGAGCCCCCTGATCAGGTCCCCCTGGATCACCCCCGGGGCGGCGGAGACCAGCTCCTTCCCCTGGGCGGAGAGCTCGATCATCACCGCACGCCGGTCCTGCTGCGACCGTATCCGGGTCACCAGCCCCTTTTTTTCCAGGCGGTCCAGGATGCCGACGACCGTACCCGGCCGGACGAACATCAGGGCAGCCAGGTCGCAGACCCGCAAAGGCGCGTTTTCAGAGATTACTTTGATCGCCCAGAGCTGGGGCCCGGTCAGGCCGGCCTCCATGTTCGCCCTCTTCGAGTAGTCGTTGAACGCCTGAAAAACCCGCCTGATGTTGTTGATGATGCTTTCCACCGAAGAGTTGGCCGCCATGAGCTCCCCTGTCTCACCCCCGGATTTAATTCTTATACGAATTATTCTTACACTAACTATCATGGAGTGGTAAATATTTTTTTACCGGTTCCGGACGGAAAAAGTATCTGAAGATACAAGGTAAAACCGCTTTAATCTAAAACAGCGACGGGAGACGGACGAACCGGTTGAGCGGCCGTGATTGCGAAGGGAGCACGAAGTTTCCTGCCGTTTGTCCCCCGACTCTCGGAGGGTGTCGGGGGACAAACGGCATTACTATACGGGGGTATCAAGGAAGTGTTTTTCGATGAAGCTGACGACCTCCGGCGGATCGTTCAGGTCCAGCACCGGCACATCAAGCTCGAGGGTCACATCGCTGGCCACGGCCACGAGGGTCGGGTCATGCTCCTCCCCCCGGCAGAGGAGGGTTGAGCTCCGCTCCCGGCGATGTACCTCGATCTTGGGAAGGCCACTCTTCTTGAAACCCTCGGTGAGAACGAGATCCACATCACCGAAGTAGGTGGCAAGCAGCTCCTCTATGGGGGGCGCTGCATCGTGCCTCTTCACCAGGGCCAGCTTCTCCGGGGAGGAGATCAGCATGGTGTCGGCACCGGCAGCGGTCAGGCGGTAACTGTCCTTACCCGGATGGTCGATGTCGAAGCGGTGGGCGTCGTGCTTGATGACGCCGATCCGCCACCCCCGCCCCTTCAGCCCGGCGATCACCTGCTCCAGCAGGGTGGTCTTGCCGGTGCCCGACTTGGCCACGAAGGAGAGCGCCCGCGGCAGGGAACGCCCCGCGGGCGGGGCCGCAACCGGTGTGCCGCACTCTTCCGGGTCCCCCTGGAGCTTGGCCACCGCATGGGGGACGGCCCTCCAGACCGACTCCAGGTTCTCCACGGCCCCCTTCGGGCTCCCGGGGAGGTTAATGATCAGGCTCCGGCCGCGGATACCGGCGACTGCACGGGAGATCATGGCATGGGGGGTCTTCTTCAGGCTCTCGGCCCGCATGGTTTCGCCGAACCCCGGAATCTCACGGTCAATGACCCGCCTGGTGGCATCGGGCGTAACGTCACGGGGAGAAACGCCAGTTCCGCCGGTGGTGAGAATCAGGTCGAACGAGCCGCTGTCCGCCCACCCCATCAGCTTGACCACAATGGTCTCCTCGTCATCGGGGATGACCTCCCGGTAGAGCGTCGCCACACCCCGTTCCTCCAGCCATGTCTCAAGTGCCGGCCCGCTCGCATCGGCCCGTTCGCCCCGGGAACTCCGGTCGCTCAAGGTCAGTATTGCTGCCTTCATTGCTACTCCTTTTCACTTTAACATGTCACGGCAGGTGCATGCTGCCGGAATGAGTGCCTTCGTGCTATTTCGTCGCAGTTCCTGGCAACATGGAGCGTCAACAGCCGATACTGTCTGAGCCCGCAGGGCGAGTTTATCGGCTGTAGCGTAATGTGCCTGGAAATGCAGAAATAGCACGGCAGCACGAATGCAGGCGGTATGCGCCTGCCGTCAAACTACTCTCCCCAGGGGAGCCCCCGTTGCCAGGTACCGCTCTTGCCCCCCTCCTTGCGGAGGAGCACGACGTCGCTGATGGCGATCCCCTTCTCCATCCCCTTGCACATGTCGTAAACGGTCAGGGCCGCCACGGAGGCCGCCACCATGGCCTCCATCTCCACCCCGGTCCGTTCGAAGGCCCGCACCGTCGCCTCGATACGGACGCACCCCTGCTCCTGGTCCAGGGTAAACTCGATGGACGCATGGTGGAGCGCCAGGGGATGGGAGAGGGGGATCAAATCGGGGGTCTTCTTGGCAGCGGCAATCCCCGCGAGTCGGGCCACGCCCAGCACGTCCCCCTTGGCCATGCCGCCTGTGGCGACAGCCGCCAGGGTCTTGTGGCTCATCCGCACCACGGCGCCGGCAGTTGCGGTGCGCAGGGTCGGACTCTTGGCGCTCACGTCCACCATGATCGCCTGCCCCTTGTCGTCGAAATGATTGAAGCTCATGGGTCACCTCCCTGGATCTGGTGCATCCGCACCGTATGGCATGCAACCGCCTCCACCCTTACAGGGTACTTTCTGACGGCTGAAATGCAAAACCAGCTGCTCACTCCCGCTACTCCTCCCCCATGAAGAGCTCCTCCCGCAGCAGGTGGCACTGCACCGTCGCCCCCCTCTCCAGGGTCTCCAGTTCGGAGGGGAAGAGTGCCAGGGCATCGGCCCGGAGCATGGTCTTCAGCAGGGCGGTCTGCTGGATGCCGGACGAGTAGGCCTGGAAGCCGTCCTCCCCTTTCGCCAGGCTCACCCTGATGAGGTTCACCTTCCCCGGTTTCTTGCGCAGGTCGTTCATCAGGGTCGCGGTCACCACGGGGCGGAAGATGCGCCGGTGCCCCATCATCTTCAACAGCGCCGGACGGGCGAACGCCTCGAAGGTGACCATGGTGGAGACCGGGTTGCCCGGGAGGGAGAAAACCGGCTTCCCCCCGAACATGGCGACGGCTGTCGGCCCCCCCGGCTTCATCTCCACTTTCCAGAAGAGCTGCTCCACCCCCAGCTCGGCCAGGATGTCACGCACCAGGTCGCGGTCGCCGGCCGATACGCCGGCCGAGGTGATGAAGGCGTCGGCCTTGAGCCCCTCGGTCATCTTCTCCAGGTGGCTCTCCCGGTTGTCCCGGGCAATGCCGAGGAGCAGCGGCTCGGCGCCGATCTCCCGCACCGCAGCCGCCAGGGAGAGGATGTTGCTGTTGATGATCTTGCCCGGGACCAGCGGTTCCCCGAGCTCCACCAGTTCGTCGCCCGTGGAGAGGATCGCCACCCTGGCGCGGCGGTAGACCGGCACCAGCGCCCGTCCGAAGGAGGCGAGCATGCTGATCTCGGGGGAGCGCAGGAGCGTCCCGGCGGTGATGATGGTCTCGCCGACGGCAACGTCCTCTGCGGTCACGCGGATATGCTGGCCCGTCCTGACCGGATCGTGCAGCGTCACCACGTCACCCCGTTCGCTGGTCTCCTCGACCGGCACCACCGCGTCGCACCCCGGCGGGATGGGGGCGCCGGTCATGATCCTGATGGCACACCCCGGTGCCACGTCTCCGCAGATCTCCCCGCCTGCCGGGATGTAGCCGGTCACCCTCAGGTCGGCCGGCAGCGAACCGCAGTCGGCGGCACGCACGGCGAAACCGTCCATGGCCGAACTGTCGCACAGGGGCATGCACCAGGGGGCAACCATCTCTTCGGCAAGCACCCGGCCGGCGGCATCGAGAAGGGGGACCCGCTCCACGCCGAGGGTGGTGATGCGGGAGAGAACCATGTGACGGGCCTCGTCAAAGGTAGGCATGACAGATACTCCTTTAAAAAAAACGGTTGCAGCACTCCTCGCGCTGCGCAGCAGGCTCACGCCTCACCCCTTGCGGTAGAGGTGCACCGACGTCGCCTTGAAGGAGGCAAAAACCCGGCTTCCCGGCACCATCCCCAACTCGGCGAGGGAGTGGGCGGTAACGGATGCCACCAGGGGGAAACCGCAGTCCAGGTAGACCTTGTGCACCGCTCCGAGAGGGACGATGCGCGTGACCGTTCCCGGGAACACGTTACGGGCACTGGTACGGTGGTGGGGATCTACCGTGGTCACCACCACGTGCTCCGGGTGGGTGCAGAGCACCACCCGCTCGCCGGGGGAACCGCTGCCAACGATCTCCATCGTCCGGCCGGCGACGTCCAGGGTGAGCATCCCGCCGGCTGACGAGACGACCGACCCGGTGAGGACATTCTCCATGCCGACGAACGAGGCGGCAAATGCGTTGACCGGATGGGCGGTCACCTCCGCCGTGGTGCCGGACTGGACGACACGCCCCCCCTGCATCACCATCATCCGGTCCGCCAGGCGCAGGGCCTCCATCTGGTCATGGGTCGCGATGATGGCGGAACTCCCCGAATCCCTGAGCACCTGGGCCAGGTCGACCATCAGCGCATGGCGGGTCGGTGGGTCGAGGGCGATAAACGGTTCATCCAGGAACACCACTTCGGGCCGGGTGGCAAAGGCCCGGGCGAGGCTGGTCCGCTGGACCTCGCCACCGGAAATCCGGCGAGCTGAGCGATCCGCCAGGTGGTCGATATGAAAACGTTCCAGGCACTCGCCGACCCGCTTCCTGATTTCGTCGCGGGGAACTCCCCGGATCTTCAGTCCGGAGGCTACATTGTCGAACACCGTCGTGTCGAAGAGAAGCGGCTCCTGGAACACCATGGCGATCCGCCGCCGGTAGGAGGTATCCCCGCCGGAAGCCTGCACCCGGGAGCCGTGGAACAGGATGTCACCGGCCGACGGTTGCAGGAGGGTCGCCAGGGACAGGAGCATGGTCGATTTCCCCGCGCCGTTCGGACCGATGAGGGCCACGCTTTCCCGCTCGTGGAGGGTAAACTCCGGCACGGAGAGGACCTCGGCACCTCCCCGCCGTACGACCAGGTCCCTCGCCTCGAGGATGACGGTGTCACCGTTCATCGCGGCCTCTCCCGCTGCTGCACCCGGGTGAGCAGATAGTTGACGGCGAAACAGAGGGCCAGGAGGATGACACCCAGGGCTATGGCCGTGTCGAAGTTCCCCTTCCCCGTCTCCATCACCGTGGCGGTGGTCAGCACCCGGGTATACCCCTTGATGTTGCCGCCGACCATGATGGAGGCCCCGACTTCGGAGATCACCCCGCCGAAACCTGCCATGATCCCTGCCATGAGGGGGAGTCGCGCCTCCCTCACCAGCAGCCAGACCATCTGTCGCCGGGACGCACCTAGGGCGAGGATCTGCAACCGCAGGTCGGGAGGGAGGTTCTGGATCGCCGCGATGGAAATCCCCATGACGATGGGAGCCGCGATGATCGTCTGGGCGATCACCATGGCCGTCGGAGTATAGAGAATTTCCCAGCGGCTCAGGGGGCCGTTACGCCAGAGCATGATGGTCACGAACAGGCCGACCACTACCGGGGGCAGCCCCATGCTGGTGTTGACTACGCTCACCATGAGCCGCTTGCCGGGGAAATCGGCCAGGGCGATGGCTGTCCCGCCGATTACGCCGATAACCAAGCTGATCAGAGTTGCCAGGCCGGAAACCTTCAGGGAGAGGAGCGTTACGGCAAGCACCTCCTTGTCGAGAGTGACAAGGAGATGCCAGGCCATGCGGATGCCGTCGAGGATCAGGTCCATTTACAACCCCAGTGACTCCGGTTTCTTACCCGCATCGGGGAAGAAGAGCGGTGCGCCGAACTTGTCCACACCGAATCTGCCGATGAGCTCCTGGGTCCTCTTCGACACCATGAAGTCGGCGAATGCCTTGGCAGCTGGTGAGTTAACCTTGGGCCACTTGGCCGGATTCACCTCGATAACGTGGTAAATGTTGAGCAGTTTGGCATCCCCCTCAACCAGGATCTCCAGGCCGAGGTTTTTTTTCATCGACAGGTAGGTAGCGCGGTCGGTCAGGGTATACCCCTTCTTCTCGGCCGCCACGTTCAGGGTCTGCCCCATCCCCAGGCCGGTCTGCTGGTACCACTTCTGCCCTTCGGCGCTGACCGCTGCACTCTTCCAGAGTCCCTTCTCCTTGGCATGGGTACCGGAGTTGTCGCCACGGGAAAGGAAGATGCTGCCGGAGTGGGCAATTTTCTTGAACGCTTCGGCCGACGTCTTCACGCCGCGGATTTTCGCCGGGTCACCCGCCGGTCCGACGATGATGAAATCGTTGTGCATGACGAGGCGGCGGGAACTGCCGGCCCCCTTATCCATGAACTTCTTTTCCGCCTCCGGCGAGTGGACCAGGAGCACATCGGCCTCCCCCTTCTCCCCCATGGCCATGGCCTGGCCGGAACCGACCGCAATGGTCTTGACGAAATAGCCGCTCTCCTTCTCGAAGACCGGCAGAAGCACGTCCAGAAGGCCCGAATCCTGGGTACTGGTGGTGGTGGCGAGGATCAGGTTCTTGCTGGCAGCGCCTGCCGTCGTGGAGAGCGCAAAGACAACCAGCATCGCCAGAACAGAAAGCCCGTGTGAAAAGCGTACCTTACCCTTCATGATGTTCCTCCTTGTGTTCATATGGTAGTGGTCTGCAGAATCATTACATCCTGCTTGCAACAAACAGCAAAACAGGTACGGCTGTAACCATGGAAACATAGCTCTATCTGTGTAGCGGTCTACATCACAGTGTCAACCATGCCGCTTATTTTTTCATGCGTCGCACCCAGTCAAGGGAATTGGGAAAAAAGAGCGGCTCACCGAACTTCTCCCTGCCAAAATCCCGCACCAGCAGTTGCCCCTTGTCCGGATCGGTAAGCCAGGAGATGAAAGCCATGGCTGCGCCATGGTCAACTTTCGGGAAACGTGCAGGGTTAATCGGGATAAGAGAAATATAGTTGAGTAGTGCTTCGTCACCTTCAACCAATACCTGCAATCGAAGGCCCGCTTTCAGCGACAACCATGTAGCTCGATCGATAACCGTATAAGCACCCTGCTGGTCTGTATATTTCAGAGTCGGACCATTCCCTTCACGACCCTTCTCATAAAACACATACCAGTCACCAGCCGGTTTCACCCCACCCTTTGACCAGAGCTCCAGTTCGGCCACGTGGGTACCCGATTTGTCGCCGCGACTGATGAACCGCTTCTGCTGCCGGGCTATGGTGGCAAGCGCCGTTGGCGCACTCTTCATGCCACGGATACCTGCCGGGTCATCAGCCGGGCCGACAATGACGAAATCGTTGTACATGAATGGGATGCGCTCGGTGCCGTAACCGGCCGCAACGAACTTCTCCTCCAGCGATTTTGCGTGCACCAACACCAGGTCGACAGTTCCCTGTTCAGCTATTTTCAAGGCCTCACCGGTCCCCGCACCAACATGTCTGACACGGATACCGCTTTCTTTTTCGAACTGATCCTCAAGCGCCGGCACTATCCCGGCATCAATCGGACCGATTGTGCTCGCCATGAGGATTGTGCGATCCTCAGCCAGCGAAATAGTGCCCATTAAACAGATCAAGGCAACCAATCCAGATACCAGACGTATGCTGCGCATTCCATACCCCCTTCTTTAAATTGGATTCAGTAAGAACATGAGTGCAATCAGCAATACAACCTGTACGCCATTCAGCAAGAAAGGCAGTTACTGCAGCTATTCGGGGGAATATGGCCATTTTGACCGTCATCCGGCGTAACAGATAAGTCACGCTGCGGCAAATATTTCCCGCTTCACGATGGTGGTCATCTTTTTCATCAGGGTGATACCATGCCGGCATGAGGCAAATGCATCTTCACTGTTGGGTGAACTGACCGCAACCAGGGAAATTATATCACCGACACCCAGACATCCCACTCTCCTAATGAGCAGCACGTCCTCAATATGCCATTTATCCTGCAGCTCGGCGGCAATGCCCGCCATCTCCCGCTCTGTACCGGCAGTGGTTTCATATTCGATACAACTCGTCAAGCCGCCCGCTCCTCGTTGCGATTTAACAACAGCATAGTGAAAGACAACCGAGCCGGTCTTATTTTTTTCAATACATCCATAGGCTGCCGCCGGATCGATCGGGTCATGGGTAACTGAAAGAATCAAGATGAATACCTCCGTGGAGCGGGGATGGAGATCGCTCCATCCCCGTCGCTAGACTAGAAAGTAAGCTGGGCCTGGAGCCGGAACGCTAAGTCATCCGCTTTCCCCTTGGCCTGGTCGTGGGTGTTGGTGATATCACCCTGGAGTTTCAGGTTATGCTTGTCGAAGTACCAGGAGATCGCACCGGCGGTCTCCCTGACGAGGTCGTTGCTCTTGTCCCGGTTTGGATCGAGGTAACCGTAACGGAACGCCGCTTCAAGAGTCTTGGGGATGATGCAGTAACCGGCCTGGGCATGGAAGCCATGGGCACGGAGCGTCTTGCTGGTGGTCTGGCCATCGGCCTGCCCAAGGAGGTACTCGGCCTGGGCCGAAAGACCGCGCCACTTGAAAACTGCATCGGCTCCGAAGCTGTTGACGTCGACCTTCTCACTGGCATTGAAGGTGGACAGCCCCTTGCCGAGCCAGCCGCTGGTGCCGGCCAGGGTAACGTTGTTCGTTTCGAGGGTCGAGGCCCCCGTCTTCTGCAGGGTATTGCCGTAGTAGTTGCCGCCGAGGGAGAGAAGCGGTTTAACACTGTTGTCCAGGTCTGACTCCGTATATGCCACCTTGCCAAAGGGGTTCACCGTCACCCTCGCGGCAACGGCATTGTCGTTGACGGTGCGGGTCGTGCTCTGGCCGGCCCCGCCGTACACCCCCACTTCGTAGGTTGTCAGGCCGTTCAGGATGTCGCCGGAAAGTTTTACCCCCGCGTCATAGCCGGGGCGGAAGGTATCGGAGACGACCGAGCGGTCAACAAACTGCAGCCCCCCGGAAGAGTTGAGCCACTGCCGGCCGAAGGGGACTTTGGTCTGGCCCGCGAGGATCTGGAGTTCGTCGATCAGGCGGTAGTTCAGGTAGGCGTGCTCGAGGAGCTTGGACGAGCTCCCCTGGGTAAAATCGGCCTGGAAGAGATAGGTGAGGTCCTTGCTGTAGGCATTGCCGGCGAGCCAGAGCTTCATCCGCCGGACTTCCCACTTGCTCGAATCGGCGCTCTTGCTGTTGTCCTCAAGGTCGGTGAAGGTATAGCGGGCCTGGACCCTCCCCCCCAGGGAGAGTTTGAACTTCTCGTCCTCGGAGCTGAAGGTGAATCCCTTCCCCGGTTTGTAGCTGAGAGCCTTGCTAGCGGTGATCTCCTTGTAGTCTGCCTCGGTAATGACCCCCTTCTCCTTGAGGACATCCTCCAGGGTCTTTGCCTCTGCCCCCTGGCAGAGGACCATGGCCAACAGGCCGGCCGTCGCGATAACTTCTCTTTTCATTCTTACCTCCATGCATGGAATAAGCGGGATGATTCCCGCAGAACAACCAAGGGGCTCCCCTGGCATAGAAGAGCCCCTTGACGCAGGAGGTACGCCACACGAGGTTCTCCTTTTCAGAGGAAGGTCCTGCAGTTTCCCGCAGGGCCCGATGGCCGGCCGCCATGGGAAACAGGTCCCTTCAGGCGGTACGGCTCGGAGAAGTGAGACTATTCAGTTGTACAGCACCGACTCGCTACGTCAACAGAGGGTCAGAAAAAACCGTCTCCCATGCAGGTGAACGAACGGGCGGTCCAGCGCCGGAGACGGCAGTTGTAGCAGGAACGGGGCTCGTCGGCGACCAACTCCTCATCCACGTCCTGAAGGAATTCCAGGCACTGGTCTGCCACCTGGGCGGCGCTCCGCCAGTCATCCTGGCCACCCGCAAACTGCCTCTGTCCAGTACTATCCAGATAAAACGGAAAAGACTCCATTGTCAAAAACGCTTCAGTCGTTGTTTGGAGCAGGTCTGCCAGGCAACGCCATCGGCGGCACCGGCGAGGGGTTCGATGAGGAGTACCGCTTTCCCCTCCAGCAACACGGTCTTTACCTTGTCCCCCAACCGGACCTGCTCGTCCCCGCTCAACTCGATGCCGTCGATGCTGCGCACCTCGTCCACATCGTCATGGGCTCGCAGTTCCGCCACCGAGACACAACCGTTCCTGGCAGCGACAGGCAGGCACCCCTTAAGTCTGCCGTCATTACCGGAGAGACGCAGGCCGGCTCCGGCCAGGGCACCGATCACCCCCTGGCCGGTCCCCCCATGTTCGGAGAGGTGAATGCCCGACCGGGATGCCAGGGCATAGGCATCCTCCTTGGAAAGGACGACCTCCTTGGCCCTATGGCCGAAATGGATCAGATCGGCACACCGCTCCAGGCGATCGATCGGCACGACACAGAGACCGGGATCCGAACCGGTTGCGCTCTCCCTGTCGAGAAAGCCGGCGGCATAGTCGATGATGCTCTGCAGGTATTCCGGGACGATGTCTGCCGTAAAGCACATGGCACTGTTGTGGGAGGTATAGGGGATGTCCGGGTGGACCAGGAGTTGATGGCGGGTGACATAGTGGCTCCTTCCCCATCTCCTCAGTTCAATCTCCTCGGCCAGGAGGGATGCCAGCGCCCCCGTTCCCCGACTCTCCAGATTGTCGGTATCATCGATACTGATTGCGATCTGCATAATCACCTCGAATGGCTTATATGACTGCCGTTACTGCCCGAATTTACGAATAAAAAAGGGACTCTCCCCAGATGGAAAGAGTCCCTCACACACCGAACGGACTTTCGGCGCTCCGGGATCTCCTTTCCAAAAGGGAGGCAGTGCCGTTTCCAGCACTACCCAGTGGCCAAACGCCATGGGGATAAACCCGGTAGGCGAGAAGACTCGGAGAGAGTTATTCGTTTATGTAGCTGCAAATTACATGCACACGCCACAGCACAAAGGCAAAACGGCACGCTAGACGGCTTTGGCGGGTTAGTGGCTTACTTACCGGGCTTAAATTGTTGCATTACTCCACATCACGCCCGTGACAACTGTAGCATATATCCCCAGAAAGCCGGCTAGACCTGTCAGGCCAGATCAACAAGATGAGGATATTAATCTAAAATATTTTAAAACGCTACCCTCATAGTATTTTTAGGCAATCCTTTACTGAAACTCCCCATTGGAACCCTATGGCGGCGGATGCGCCACATCTGCTACGATCCGCCCCATAGCGTTGTCACAGGATTTATCAGGCAGCCTTTCTTCTGGCCACGCGCTTGAGATTGAGCAGATTCTTGTAGCCGACATTTTCAGTGGTGATGTTCCCGCCCATGGCGCCGCAGCCGAGGGTGAGGGACGGCACCAGGCTGTTGTAGAGGGCACCAATGGTGCCGTGAACAGACGGCTGGTTCCAGACCACCCGGTTGGCCGGTACCCGCAGGGCGAACTCCTTGGCCACCTCCTCGTTTTCAGTAAAGACCACGGCCGAGTGTCCGGCGCCACCGAACTCAAGCTGGCTGACCGCAGCCGAAATGGCCTCTTCCTTACTGTCAACGATGAACCAGCCCAGCACGGGGGAAAGCTTTTCATGGCTCATCCAGTCTTCCGGACCGGTTGTGGTGAGCGGCACCAGAATCAGTTTCGTCTCCTCAGGGATGCTGAAACCGGCCAGATCGGCGATGACCTTCGGTCGCTTGCCGACGATAGCCATGGAGGGAACGCCCCGCTCCTTGTCGAACATCACTGCCTCGAGCTTCGCTTTTTCTTCAAAATTCGCAAGATGGGCACCCTGCTCCGCGAAAAGTTTCAGTGCCCGTTCAGCGACAGCCTGATCGTCGAAGATGACCGACTGATCAGAGGAACAGATGGTGCCGTTATCAAAGGTCTTCGAGGCAATGACATCGGGTATGGCGATTTCGAGATTCGCGCTCTTCTCGATATAGACCGGCACATTGCCCGGTCCGACCCCCAGGGCCGGATGGCCGGAGCTGTAGGCAGCCTTGACCATGGCACCACCGCCGGTGGCGATGACCATAGCCACCTCTGGATGCTTCATCAGGGCATCGGTCGCCTCGATGGAGGGATGGGTAATCCACTGGATGCAGTTTGCAGGAGCGCCGGCGGCAACGGCCGCGTCCAGCATGATCCTGGCAGCTTCCTCACTGCATTTCTGCGCCCGTGGGTGGAAGGCGAAAACTATGACGTTCCGGCCTTTAAGGGAAATCAGTGACTTGAACATCGTGGTGGATGTGGGGTTGGTAGTCGGAGTGAGCGCGGCGATGATGCCGAACGGTTCGGCAATTGTCAGGATTCCGTCATCCTCTTCGATGATGCCGACCGACGGTTTGCCGCGCATGTAGTCGTAGACCACCTGGGTGCCGAAGTGGTTCTTGATCACCTTGTCCTCGACGTTGCCGATACCGGTCTCCTCCACCGCCATTGCCGCCAGCTTCCGCTCGTTGGCCACACCGGCCCGGGTCATGGCCGCCACGATACGGTCCACTTCCAGCTGATCCAGGCCATTGAATTCCGCCAATGCTTTCCGTGCATTCCTGATCAATCTTTCTACTTCCGGGACAAATTGTTCCATGACTATCGCTCTCCCTCTGTTCTGTGATGGTGGCATCAGAGTGCCTGTCCTCCCCAGAGCAGCGGACATGCCAATTTCAAAACATTGTTCTCGCCAAAACAGTCATAAACTCGTAAACGGGGGTATCCCACCCCGCATCGCCCCGTTTTCCTGTCAGTTTTCCCGAACAACCCTTCCCCGTGATCCAACGGACCACCCTAGTCTACCCCAACTTCAAAAGCTGCAAAATGGGAATTCAGGCACATTACTTGCTCCATCATGTAACAACTGTCACCTGAACAGATGTCACATTCCGGGACACCCCTTTGGGATAAAACTAGTTTTTACTGTACTGTCACCTTAATCGGAGGACTAGGATGTATAAATTTCCGTTGGTAAGTAAAATCAACGTCAATCGCGCCAGAAACGAGTTTATTGCCCTTGGCACCGTACCGGAAGGAAGGGTGCCGGAGCATATCGTCCGCTCATGGCAGCGCTCCAGGGAGAGCGGCGTCGACATGGGACGAGACAACGGTTCGATTCCCACGATCTCCAAGTCGGAATTGTTCGGACTCACGGAAAAGAACCGCAATCTACTGGTCCAGTCCTACCCGGTGATGGAAAACCTCTACGAGCAGATTCACGACAGCTCCAGCATGGTGGTCCTGGCCGACGCTTCAGGAGTCGTGCTCCACTCCCTCGGCGACCCGAACTTCGTACACCGGGCTAAAAAAGTTGCCCTCCAGCCGGGGGGGGTATGGTCAGAACATGTGCGAGGCACCAATGCCATTGGCACGGCTCTGGTGGAAGAGCGTCCGGTGGTGGTCCACAGCGCGGAGCATTTCATGGCGGCAAACGACTTTCTGAGCTGCTCAGCCTCCCCAATCTTCGATCCCCATGGTAAGCTGCTCGGCGCCCTCGATGTATCAGGCGACTGCAGGGCCTACCAGCAGCACACGATGGCCCTGGTCCGGATCTCGGTGCAACAGATCGAGAACCAGATGTTTTCCTGCGGTTTCGAGTCGGACATCTGCCTCCACTTCCACAGCCGTCCCGAGTTCATCGGCACCATGTATGAGGCAATTGCCGTCTTCAATCCCGAGGGGAGACTTCTGGCAGCCAACCGCAGCGCCCTGCTCCATCTGGGTCTGGATCGATACCAGGCCACAGCGGCCGGTTTTCACCAGATGTTCGACATCCCCTACGACTCGTTGCTGCTCCAGGCCGAAACCACGCCCCAGCCGGTCATCCACCTACCCATTACCGGCGGACCAAACGTTTATGCCCGGGTACGGATGGCAGCGGGACAGCTGCGCCGATTCCGCGGTCTTTCAGGCCTTGCTGTCCCCCAAAAACCACGACATGCCGATGCCAGCGAAAACCATTTCAAATCACTCAACAGCCTGGAATTCGGCGACAGCCGGATGCGCATGGCCATCGACAAGGCCCGCAGAGTGCAGGGCCATGACATCCCCGTCCTGATCGAAGGTGAGTCGGGTACCGGCAAGGAGCTGTTCGCCCTGGCCATGCACCAGGGGAGTAGCCGTCGTCAAGCCCCGTTCGTCGCTCTCAACTGCGCGGCAATCCCGGAGGGGCTGATCGAGTCGGAACTGTTCGGTTACCAGGAGGGAGCATTTACCGGGGCGCGGCGCAGAGGAAATATCGGCAAGATCAGGCAGGCCGACGGGGGGACTCTGTTTCTCGACGAAATCGGGGACATGCCCCTGGCGCTCCAGGCCAGGCTTTTACGAGTGCTTCAAGAACGGACCATCACGCCCCTTGGGGATGGGACACCTCAACCGGTCAATATCGCCGTTATCTGCGCCACCAATCGGAAACTTCGGGACGAAATAACTGCCGGCCGCTTCCGTGAGGATCTCTACTACCGATTGAACGGCCTGGTGCTCACCCTGCCGCGACTGCGCGAGCGTGAGGATCTGGTACCATTGTCCCAGTCCATTATGGATAGTATTGCCGGCCCCGGCCGGACTGTGCGACTCTCTGACGAGGTACTTGCAATTTTCAAAGACCACCCATGGCCGGGAAACATCCGACAGATGCACAATGTGCTTCGCACCGCCCTGGCCCTGCTCGGCAGCGACATCGCGATCTGCACTTCCCACCTCTCCGACGACTTCCTGGAGCAGTACCGGGAAGCGGCCCAGACCTCCTCCACGAACCGACAGCACCCACGGTCGACACCGATCAGTGAGCCTGCTTCGGCGGAGCGCCTTGACCACCTTGAGGCAGAGGCGATCCGGAAGACCGTGGAATCCTGCCAGGGCAATCTGTCGGCGGTAGCACGACAGCTCGGCATCAGCCGCAACACCCTGTACCGGAAAATGCGTTTGCTCGGCATTCACTGACAGCAAGTTTGCATCATCCCTGCCACCTAGATCCGCTGCAAAAAAAAGACGATAACGTCATGCTGCCGGGGCCTCGACAATCCCAGATTCTCTGCTATCGTGGATCAACAGACTTTCACGAAGGAGATCATCACCATGACATCACGACACGAAATCAATTCAACCCTCAAAGGGGAAACGCTCGTACGCAAGGGACTGATGCACCGCATGGGCGAACATGCGCCACTGCGGCTGGTGCCGGAACTGAACGTGGTCAAGATCGGCGGTCACGGCATCATCGACTACGGCCGCGAAGTGGTGCTCCCTCTCATGAAGGAGATCGGCGAACTGTCCCGGGAGCACAAGATGCTCGTCGTGACCGGAGGCGGCGTCCGGGTCCGGCACATTCTCGACATCGGCATCGACCTGGGGATGCCGACCGGCGTTCTGGCCGAACTGGCCGGCAAGATCAGCGAGCAGAACGCGGTCATCACCACCCTGCTCCTCTCCCGCTGGGGAGGCTCGCGGGTCAAGACCTCGGACCTGCTCGAACTCCCCACCATGCTCCACCTGGGGCTGCTGCCGGTCATTCACGGCACCCCACCCTACGGCCTCTACGAGCACCCGCCGGGAACCGGCCTCATCCCTCCCCACCGCACGGATACCGGCGCCCTCCTCATGGCCGAGGTCCTCGGCGCCCGGAGCTGCATCCTGGTGAAGAACGTGGACGGCCTCTTCACCGAGGACCCCCGGGTGAATCCCGCGGCGGAACTGATCGAGGAGATCACCGTCGAGGAGCTGATCAAGCTGGACATGGAAGACATGGTGCTGGAGCGGAAGATGCTCTACCTCCTGCGGGACACGGTCAACGTCAGGGAGATCCGCATCGTCAACGGCCACCAGCGGGGCAACATCGCCAAGGCCCTGGCCGGCGAGAAGGCCGGCACCGTCATCAGGGTTTGACAGACGATCTCCCCCCCATGTGCTATACTTGAGGTGCAGCCCCCCTCCCGGTGAGGGGGACAACGAGGAAAGGAGGCACCCTTTCATGTCAGGAAAAATCTTTTACCGGCAGCGAACGAAGATGAAGGACGGTGCGCACCAGCCACGCTACATCCTGGTGGCGGTAGCCGACCTGAACCTCAAGGTGTATGGCCAGCATCTCCGGATGTGCGAGCTGAAGCACATAGCCGATGCGGTCGGCGCCGAACTCATCGAATTACCACGGGGTCCCAAGCACCAGACAGAAGAGGAAGAGGCGGACCACTGAACCTGTCACCGGGCCATACCGGCAAAGGGGTTGCAAAAGCAGCCCCTTTTTTCGTTCCTATCCCCCCACGACCGCAAGATGACGATCGAATACGATCTCGTCAAACTCCATGTCCAGAAGATTTATGACCAGCTTCCTCCGGCGCAGGGGCTCGCCCTCCCCCAGCAGCAGTTTACAGACCTCGGCGACCTGGATGCTGGCGACCACTGCCGGGGTGAAAGCAGGGTTGCCCAACTGCTGCTCGACCCCCTTCCCCTCGGTCCAGTGCCGGTAGATCTGCTGCAGGGTGTCGTCCCCGGGGAACTGGGTCGTCACCTGTCCGTACCAGCCGCCGATGGCGCCATGCACCAGGGGGATCCCCAGGTCTGCGCAGCAGTCCGACAGGGCCAGCCGGGACGGGATGGAATCGAGGGCATCGACACCCACATCGGCTCCGGCCAGGAGGTCGCCACCGTTTTCCCGACCAAAGGCCAGGAAGTACGGCACGACGGTGACAGCCGGGTTGATCTCGTCGATCCGGGCTGCGGCGGCGACCACCTTGGGCTGTCCAAGGGTCGCCGGAGTTGCCAGGAGCTGGCGATTCAGATTGTGCTCCTCGAAGACGTCGGGATCCACGGCAACGATGGTCCCGACCCCGAGCCGGGCGAGCTCTTCGAGCACGTATCCTCCGAGCCCGCCGCACCCGATCACCGCAACCCGGCTGCGCAACAGCCGGAGCTGCTGACCGGTGGTGATGGTCCGGCGGTTCCGCTGATACCGTGACGGCAGAAACCCCAGGGTCAGTGCCAGCTCCTCCACCATCCGGCAGGGAAGACCGAACTCCGTCATGGCCTCCAGCTGGGCGCTCCAGGGGAGCAGGTCGCCGTCGGCCCTCCCGCGCAGGTACTCCATGATGGTCGCCATCTCAACCTCCCCCCACCAGGGGGAACAGTGCCAACCGGTCCCCCTCCTGAAGTGGACGCTCCGGATCGGCGTGACGGTTGTTCAGCATGATCGTGCCGATCTCCTGCAGTGGTATCCGCAGCTGCCCGATGACATCGGCAATGGTGGTCCCTGCCTCCACTTCCCGGATGGCGGTGATGAAACGCCCCGCACGAAAGCTGGCGAACAGTTTGACCGTAATCTGCATGGTATGCTCCGTACCACCGACAACCCCCTCCTGAATCAGGAGGGGGTGCCCGTCAGGGCGGGGTGGTTTCTAGAAGTTCCAGAACTCGTCGATCTCCTCGCCGGTAAAGTCCCACACCACATTATGAGGGGCCACCGGTTCGGTATTGAAGAATTCGGGAAGCCGGTCGTCCTTGTTGGTGAAACCGGCATCAAGGTTGAACTGGCGCTCCACCTTGAGGATATGTTTGCCCAGGTTGGTCACGTCGTCGCCCGTGAGGTTGATGCCGAAACGGGCGTTGATCATGTCGATAAGGGCCGGCAGGCACTCGGGTATGTCCAGGGCGGGGAAGGCGATGAAGATACACATGCCGGTGGAATCCACGGCGGCGGTGGCGATCTGCAGGTTGCGGGAGAGCTCCACCTGGCCGTCTTTCTTCAGGGGATCCACGTAGCCGCCGACGTTGAGGATGTTGGTGGCAATGGTGTAGCCCGCGGTGTGGTCGGCCCCCATGGTGGAGGTGGCATAGGTGATGCCGATCCCCTTCACGGAGCGCGGGTCATAGGCAGGGATACCCTGGTTCTTCACCACCGGGACGCGGGTCACGCCGTAGGCTTTGCCGACGGAGCCGGTACCGCCACCGAGGATGCGGCCCAGCGGCGTCCCCTTGGCGATCTCCTCGCGGAGCAGGCGGAGCATCTCCGTGCTGTCCCCCCACTGGAGGATGCCGGCCTCCATGGCCACACCGAACATGACCGCGGTTTCGATGGAGTCGATGCCGATGTCGTCCATGAGGTTGTCGGCCGTGGCGATGTCGTCCAGGTTATCGATGCAGCAGTCGGCCCCAAGACCCCAGATGGTCTCGTACTCGAACCCGGAGGTGAGGTACTTCCCCTCCTTGTCGTTGTAGACCTGGGAGCACTGGATGATGCAGCCCGCATGGCAGCCGTGCTTGGTCTTGCCGCCACGCTTGGCGATGGTATCGTGCATGGTCTCGCCGCAGATCTTCTCGTGCCCCTCGAACTGGCCGATGGTGAAGTTCTTCGTCGGCAGGCCGCCGGCCTCGTTGAGTATGTTCACCAGCACGTTGGTGCCGTAGGTGGGGAGTCCCTCACCACTGACCGGGTGGTCGAGGAGCGCCTTGGCAAAGGCACGGGCAGCGGTCTTGAACTTCTCGGGGTCGGCGATCTCCACCTTCGGCGCACCGGCGTCGTCGATGGTGATGCACTTGATCCTCTTCGAGCCCATGACCGCACCGAGGCCGCCGCGGCCGTGGCTGCGGATCTTGCTGTCCGGATCCTTCACCGAGATATTGGCGGCGGTCATTTTCATCTCGCCGGCCGGACCGATGGTGAGGACGCCGGTCTTCTTCCCGAGGCGCGCCTCAAGGGCGTCGATGACGGCAAAGTTCCCCTTGCCGACGAGCTCGGTCTCTTCCGTGATGGTGACCCCTGCGGTGGTGAGATGCACGTGGTACCAGGCATCGCCAGCCGGATTTCCCTCGATGATCAGCGCCTTGATCCCCATGCGGGCCAGCATCTGGGCGGCGGTACCGCCGGCGTTGGACTCCTTGATGGTGCCGGTCAGCGGGCTCTTGGCGCCGGCGGAGAGGCGGCCCGAGTTGGCGGCCGGCGTGCCGGTCAGAAGGCCCGGGGCAAAGACCAGCTTGTTGTAGGGCCCCAGGGCATGGCAGGTCGGCGGCACTTCGGCGGCGACGATGGTGGAGGTGAGCCCCCGGCCACCGAGGCCGGCCCAGGCGGCCGGAACGGCTTCGACCTTGCTGGTCAGGTCGGTCATGTTGATGCGAATGATTTTGTCCATGATGCAACTACTCCCTTTCTTGATTGTGTGAAGCCAACTGCGGATCGGTCTCCTTTCCGAAAGGGAGGCGCCGCCGTTTCCGCCGGCACCCACTGGCCGTCAGCCATGAGGTCAATCCTTTTAGGCAGAGAGGCTCGGAGAGTTTTGTAACTGACATATCAACTCCCTCTCCCCCTTGTGGGAGAGGGATGGGGAGAGGGGGCACCGAAGTTTTCACCCTCCCCCTCGCCCCCTCCCATCAAGGGAGGGGGAAAGAACGGGAAAAGTTTCTTTACATTGCTGCCTTGAAGATGTCGATCACCTGCTCCAGGCTCGCCTTCCTCGGGTTGGTCAGCTGGCAGGCGTCCTTCTTGGCGTTCTCGGCCATGACCTTCAGGTCCTGCTCCTTCACGTTCAGCTCCTTCAGGCCGGCGGGGATGCCGATGGACTTGGAGAGCTTGCGGATGGCGGCGATCGCCTTCTCGGCAGCCTCGGTCACGGAGAGGCCGGTGATGTTCTCGCCCAGGGCCACGGCGATGTCGGCAAAGCGCTCCGGACAGGCGATCAGGTTGAACTCACAGACCGCCGGCAGGAGGATGGCGTTGCAGACCCCGTGGGGGAGGTTGTAGAAGCCGCCAAGCTGGTGGGCCATGGAGTGGACGTAGCCGAGGCTGGCGTTGTTGAAGGCCATGCCGGCAAGGTACTCGGCATAGGCCATCCGGTCGCGGGCCTCAAGGTTCTCGCCGTTGGCAACCGCAGCGCTCAGGTTCTTGGCGATCAGCTCGATGGCCTTGATGGCGCAGGCATCGGTGATGGGGGTGGCGATGATGGAGACGTACGCCTCGACGGCGTGGGTCAGGGCGTCCATGCCGGTGGCGGCGGTGAGGGCAGCCGGCTTGCCGACCATGAGGACCGGGTCGTTGATGGCGATGTTGGGGGTGCAGCGCCAGTCGACGATGGCCATCTTCACGTGGGTGTCGGTGTTGGTGATGATGCAGAAGCGGGTCATTTCGGAGGCGGTGCCGGCGGTGGTGTTGATGGCCAGGAACGGCGGCATCGGCTTGGTGGACTTGTTGACACCTTCGAAGTCGCGGATGTGGCCGCCGTTGCCGATCACCAGGCCGATCCCCTTGGCGCAGTCGTGGGAGGAGCCGCCGCCGAGGGAGACGATGCCGTCGCACGTGTTCTCCTGGTACACCTTGACGCCGTCATGGACGTTGGTGTCGGTGGGGTTCGGCTCGGCGCCGTCGAAGATCACGGCCTGCAGGCCGGCAGCTTCAAGCTGCTCCTTGATCTGGCCGGCAACGCCCATCTTGGACAGGCCGGCATCGGTAACGATCAGCAGCTTGGTCGCGCCCAGCGCCTTGGCCTGTGCGCCGGTCTCCTTGGAACAGCCGACGCCCATGAGTGATACCGTGGGGATGAAAAATCCATAAGTCTGATCTGCTAATGCCATGTGTACTTCCTCCTCTTTTTTGTGTCGGGTGGGTCACCCGTTGGTGGTAACTGTATGGACCGGGGTAGTGCATACGGTTTCGTAAAACGTTTTTCTACGACTTCGCAAGCCTTGTACCAACTTTTTCACAAACCGGACAACAGGACATCTGCAGCAATTTTATCCTTTAATATCGGCATATTATAAATCCAGACCCCGTCCGGGACCGCCAACCGCCCCCCACCACCGTCCCATATCGGAACAGCTCCTGTGTTTCGCAACGGAACGGCTGTCACGTTTCAGAACGACTCCCGGGGCAACGTTTCGCCCCGGAATCCCGCCGTCAGCCCCCCTCCAAAAAGCATCTCATTTTTCCGTAATCACTGTGCTGAAGCGGTGTTACGCCTGAATCGCCTGCTGACGGGGGTATTCATGAGCAATTCTGGTATCGAAATTGCCTTAAGAGCTCTGCGGGTCGTTAACATCCGCTGCAAGGGTGGTTGCCATGGACATGATCGACAGATACGGCAGACGAATCAGATACCTCCGGCTCTCCGTCACCGACCGCTGCAATCTCCGGTGCCGTTACTGCATGCCGGCCGAGGGGGTACGCAAACGGCACCAACGGGAAATCCTCTCCTATGAAGAGCTCTACCGGGTCGCCGCGGAAGCGGTGGACCTGGGGATAGACAAGATACGGCTTACCGGCGGCGAGCCCCTGGTACGCAAGGGGATTGTCGAGTTCAGCGAGAAGCTGGCCCGTCTCCCCGGCCTGAAGGAACTGGTCCTCACCACCAATGGCCTTCTTCTTGCCGAGATGGCCGCCCCCCTGCGTCGCGCCGGGATAAAGAGGCTCAACATCAGCCTCGACTCCCTGAAGCCCGGCACCTTTGCGTCCATCACCCGTGGAGGAGAGCTGCAGCGGGTGCTGGACGGCATCGAAGCCGCCATGGCTGCCGGCTTCCCGCCACCGAAGATCAACATGGTCGTCATGGCCGGCATCAACGACGACGAACTCCTCGACTTTGCCCGTCTCACCCTTGACCGGGCATTCACGGTCCGTTTCATCGAATACATGCCGAACCTGCAGGAGCCGGACTGGGAGAAACAGAGCATTCCGGGATCGGAGCTCCTGGACCGGATCGTGCGGGAGTACCGGTTGCTGCCCATTGTCAGCAGCGAGACGGCGGGACCGGCCAGGAACTACAGGATTGCCGGCGCAGCCGGCGCCCTCGGGTTCATCACCCCCATATCAGGCCATTTCTGCGGCAGTTGCAACCGCATCAGGGTGTCGTCGGTGGGGATGGCCCACGGCTGCCTTTTTGCCGGAGCGAGCCTGGACCTGAAGCCTGCACTCCGCTCCGGTGACCGCGGTGAGCTGCGCAGGGTCCTGCATGACATCGTTACGGACAAACCAGTCGGACATACCCTGCAGCAGGACGAAGATGACCGGCGCGCCTTTGCCATGTCCGGCATCGGCGGCTGACAGCAAAGGAGATCATCATGGAAGCGAAAATTGTGGCGGTCTGTATTAGTGAGGCCAAGGGGGAGAAGAAACGCCCGGTCCCGTGGATAACCCTGCGGAGGGAACACGGTGTCTGCGGTGATGCCCATGCCGGTGACTGGCACCGCCAGGTGAGCCTTCTGGCACAGGAGAGTATCGACAAGATGAAAGCCCTGGGTCTGAACGTGTCGGCCGGTGACTTTGCCGAGAACATCACGACCAGCGGCATCGACCTGGTTGCGCTACCGGTCGGCACCCAGATCCGGATCGGTGCGGCACTCCTGGAGGTCACCCAGATCGGCAAGGAGTGCCATACCCGTTGTGCCATCTACCACCAGGCAGGCGACTGCGTCATGCCGAAGGAGGGGATCTTTGCCCGGGTGCTCCATGGCGGCGAGATCAAGCCGGATGACCGTGTAGCCATCGTGGCGCCGGAACCTCCGGTTGTACGCAAGAAACCGGGGCGCCCCCGGGGGAAATACAAGGTGCCGCACAAGCCGTACGTCGTCTCGATGCGCATCTCCGATGACGAGATGGCATGCATCCAGGAGCTGATGCAGGTGACCGACAAGGGGGCCTCCGAGCTGATGCGCGATGCCTTCCTCCTGTTCAAGTCCGAAATCGCCCTTGCTCGCGCGGCATCGGCCGCATAAACGCCCGGAGGAGCACCATGCTCGTTGTCAGCTGCATCAAACAGGTCCCCGACACCACCCAGGTCCAGATCGACCCGGTGACCAACACCCTGGTCCGGGACGGCATACCGTTCATCGTCAACCCCTACGACACCCACGCCCTGGAAGAGTCCCTCCGGCTCAGGGACCGCTACCGGTTCAGAACGGTTGCCCTCTCCATGGGCCCACCCAACGCCGAGGCAACCCTGCGCCGTGCCCTCTGCCAGGGTGTGGACGAGGCGATCCTCCTTTCCGACCGCGCCTTCGGCGGGGCGGACACCCTGGCCACCAGCACCGTGCTTGCGGCGGCGATCCGGCGCCTGCACCAGCAGGAGGAGGTGGGCATCGTCTTCTGCGGCAAGCAGACCATCGACGGCGACACGGCCCAGGTCGGCCCGGGGATTGCCGTGCGGCTCGGCTTCTCCCAGCTGACCCTGGTCGACCGGATCGAGCATGTGGACCTGATGCGGCGCCGGATACGGGTGCGGCGCAAGCTTGAGGGGCGCTACGAGATCGTGGAGGCGAGCCTGCCGGCCATGATCACCGTTGTCCGGGAGCTGAATCGCCCCCGTTACCCCACCGTCCACCAGCGGCTTGCGGCTGCCGCCGCCACGGTCCAGGTCTGGAGCAATGAGGTCCTCGGTCTCGATCCGTCCACCATCGGCCTGAAGGGGTCACCCACCTGGGTCAGCCGCATATTCTCCCCGGAGCGGGAGAAGGGGGAGATGATCGGCAACGGCCTGGCAGATCCGGCAGGGGCGGCGAGGATGCTGCTGGAGCGGCTGGTGGCGAAGGATCTGCTGACGGTCTGACGGCTGCCGCTTTCGCACAATTCCGGCGTTGCCCTGCGGAATGCCTTCGTGCGACGTAGCGCTGCTACGCCTCCTCGGCATCCCTTGCGCGCCTGGGACTTGCACGAAATCGACAGCCTTAGCTTCTGAGGAGAGATGAAATGACCGACATGAAAAAAGCGACCAAGAAGCCCCGGGGCAAGGTCCGCCTGGTGCCGGGCAGGTGCATCGCCTGCGGCGCCCGCTGCCAGAGCATCTGCCCGGTTGACGGTATCGAGATGAGTGAGGCGGGAGAGCCGCTGATCGACCTGCCAAAATGCATCGGCTGCCTCAAGTGCGTCAAGGCCTGCCCGGGAAGCGCACTGGAGATATTCTATACCCCGGAGGAGCTGGAGATCCTGGCGAAACTGGAGCAGACAGCCGGACGTGCCGACGAGGATGTCGACGAAGAGGAACTGCGCCGTCGCGAGCTCCTCGCCGGTTACCGGGGGGTCTGGGTCTTCATCGAACAGACCGGGGGGGAGCCCGCCCGGGTCTCGTGGGAGCTCATCGGCGCGGGGAAGGAGCTGGCCACGAAGCTGGATGTCCCCCTTTCGGCGGTGGTGATCGGCAGCAGGGTCGAGCACCTCTGTCACGAGGCATTTGCCTACGGCGCCGACCAAGCCTACCTGATCGACTCCCCGGAATTCCTCCACTACCGCACCGAACCGTACCTTGACGCCCTCTGCCACCTGGTAGACCGGCACAAACCGGAAATCGTCCTCATGGGGGCCACCGGCCTCGGCCGCGACCTGGCCGGCGCCGTGGCTACCCGTATCAAGACCGGCCTCACAGCCGACTGCACCGGCCTCGGCATCGATGACAGGCGCAACCTGATGCAGACCCGCCCCGCTTTTGGCGGCAACATCATGGCGACCATCATGTGCGACCGGTTCCGCCCCCAGATGGCAACGGTCCGGCCCCAGGTCATGCCCCTGCCGGAGAGGCGCACCATGGCCAGCGGCCCCGTCATCCGCAGCCCTTTCACCGTTGCCGAAGCGAACATCTTCACCAAGGTACTTGAGATCGTCCACGACCGGAACAGCACGGGTGGCATGGACATCACCGGGGCGGAGTTCATCGTCTCCGGAGGACGGGGGCTGATGGCCAAGGAGAACTTCCACCTGTTGCAGGAACTGGCCGATGAGCTGGGAGGAGTGGTAGCCGGCTCGCGCAGCGCCGTGGATGCCGGGTGGCTGCCGCCGGAACGGCAGGTGGGCCAGACCGGCAGGACCGTCCGCCCCAAGATCTATATTGCATGCGGTATCTCAGGCGCCATCCAGCACCTCGTGGGGATGCAGGATAGCGACACGGTCATCGCCATCAACAGGGACCACGAGGCTCCCATCTTCGAAGTGGCCACCTACGGCATCGTGGGCGACCTGTTCCAGGTTGTCCCCGAACTCACCGCGCAGCTCCGTACCCTGAAGAAGCTGCAACCGTCTGCGAGGTAACGAACACATGATAGAGCAAACCGTCTTCTCCATACTGCTTGCCGCCAGTCTCGGCCTCTTTTTCTGGCTTGCCTGGCGCCGGATCGTCCTCATCGGGGCGGGACGACCGGAGAACCGTTTCGACAGGCCGCTTACCCGCCTGCGGGCCATGCTGGGTGATGCGATCTGCCAGCAGAGGGTGGCGCAACGACCATTCGGCATCAACCACATGGTCATCTTCTGGTCGTTCCTGGTCCTGGCCCTGGCCAACGGGGAATTCATCATCCAAGGGATATCCCCCGGCTTCAACCTGGGACTGCTGCTCCCCCCTCCCCTGCGCAACGTGCTGCTCCTGGCCTTTGACACCGCTTCGCTCCTCTGCCTGGGTGCGGTCATCGTCGCCGCAGGCCGGCGTCTGCTGGTCCGGCCGGCAGCCCTGGACAGCGACTATGTGTCCGGCCGGAGCATGGAGGCGTTCGTCATTCTCGGAGCCATCGGCCTCCTCATGCTTGCCTCTCTCGGGCTCCACGGCTGCGAGATAGCTCTCGGGCGGGAAAGCGCGGCGACATGGATGCCGGTGTCATCCGTGGTCGCCGGCAGTTTCTCCGGCCTCTCCTCCACCCTCCTTGCTACCCTTGCCGGCATGTTCTGGTGGCTCCACGCCCTCGTGCTGCTGGCGTTCCTCTGTTTCCTTCCGGCGAGCAAGCATATGCACGTGCTGACCGCCATACCCAACTGCTTTTTCCGCTCCCTTGAGAAACCGAACACCCAGCCGAGGGAGGAGTTCACCCCGGACAGGAGCTTCGGCGTTGCGCAGGTGGGGGACTTCAGCTGGAAGGACATCCTGGACTCGTTCTCCTGTACCGAATGCGGCCGCTGCCAGGACGCCTGTCCTGCCCGTGCCACCGGCAAGCCGCTGAATCCCCGGCAGGTGATCCACGCCATCAAGACCAACCTTCTTGCCAATGGTGACTCCCTGAAATACGGCGTGAAGCCAACCGTCCCGCTCATCGGGGACGATTCCGAGGCAACGATCGGCGAGGAGGCGATCTGGAGCTGCACGACCTGCGGGGCCTGCCTCTCCGCCTGCCCGGTCTGCATCGAGCAGATGCCCAAAATCGTGGCACTGCGCCGAAGCCTGGTGCAGATGAAGAGTTGTTTTCCCGAGGAGCTTCTCGGCTTTTTCGAAAACATGGAGAGTCGCGCCAACCCGTGGGGGATCGCGCCATCAGAGCGGACCAAGTGGTGCAGCTCCCTTGAGGCCAGACCCTTTGTGGCAGGAGAGACCGAGTACCTGCTGTTCGTCGGCTGTGCCGGCTCCTTTGACTCCCGCAGCAAGCAGGTGACCCTGGCCCTGGCCCGTATCCTCGACCGTGCAGGGGTCTCGTGGGGGATTCTCGGCCGCGACGAAAAGTGCTGCGGCGACAGCCTGAGACGGCTTGGCAACGAATTCGTCTTCGACCGGCTGGCTACGGAGAACACCGCCCTGCTGCGGGAACGAGGGGTAACGAAAGTGATCACCCAGTGCCCCCACTGTTTCACCGTCCTCAAGAACGACTACCGTCACTACGGCCTGGAGCTGGAGGTGGTGCACCACAGCGAGCTGATCCGCGACCTGATCGCAGGCGGCAGGCTGGCCCTCGACCGGACGGTTGACGACCTGGGGGTCACCGTGTTCCACGACTCATGCTACCTGGGACGCCACAACGACGTTTACGATGCTCCCCGGCAGGTCCTTGCCGGCGCCACCGGGACCGAACCGAAGGAGCTGGCGCGAAACCGGCAGAATGGTTTCTGCTGCGGCGCCGGCGGAGGCAGGATGTGGATGGAAGAGCAGAGCGGCACCCGCATCAACCTGGAGCGGGTGAACGAGGCCCTGGCCGCGGCTCCGGACACCATCTGCGTTTCCTGTCCCTACTGCCTGACCATGTTCGAGGATGGGCTCAAGGACACGGGAACCAGCCGGGTCAGGGTGAAAGACCTCGCCGAAGTCGTGGCGGCGGGGCTGTCGGGCGGCGCGGCATGAGCCGGCAAGCCGCTGCACTCTCACTCGTGGCCCCTCCCGGGTTTCAACCGGACGAAACCCGGGTGATACCGGCGTTGCGTGATCTCCCCTCCCGTCTCTTCATCGAGACGACGAGCCGCTGCAACCTGAACTGCATCATGTGCATGAAGCAGGGCACCGGGGGGAGCCGTACCGACGGCGACCTTTCCCCGGAAACCTTCGCGGCCATGGAACCTGCCATGACGCGCCTGGACGCCATGGTGCTGAACGGTGTCGGTGAGCCCCTCCTCAACAGCCGGCTCGAACAGTTTATCAACCGGGCCAAGGAGCTGATGCCGAGCCACGGCTGGGTCGGTTTCCAGAGCAACGGACTGATGCTGACCTCCCTGCGGGCCATCTCCCTTGCCAATGCGGGGCTGGACCGGATCTGTCTCTCTCTGGACGGAATCGTCCCGGATACCTTCAGGACTGTCCGCACCGGCGGGGAGCTGGCCGGAGTGGACCACGCCCTCGGTGCCATGGCACGGGCCAAGTCGCTCTGCGGGCGGCAGGAGCTGCAGGTCGGTGTCGAGTTCGTCATCATGCGCGATAACCTGCGGGAACTGCCCGCGGCCCTGGCGTGGGCTGCCGAGCGCAAGGCGTCCTTTGCCATCGTCTCGCACATGCTCCCCTACGATGAGTCCCACGCCGGACGGTGCGCCTATGACCTCTGTACCGACGAGGCCCTCGCCCTGTTCCACGTCTGGCAGGACAAGGCGGAGGTGGCCGGCATCGAGATCGGCCGCTACTTCGACCTGCTCTGGAAATACGACCGCACCCCGCAGGAACAGAGGATCGTCTCCTTCGTCGCGGCCATGAAAGCCGATGCGGTGCGCCGTGGCATCACTCTCGACCTGAAACGGCTCCTTTCCTTCGACTACGGCCGCAGCCTGGAGCTCCACGAAGTATTTGCCGAGGCAGAGGAGGTAGCGGCCCGAACCGGCATCGAGTTGCGGCTCCCCCAGGCGGCCCCCCGGGAGCGACGCAGCTGCGAGTTCGTCAACCAGGGTGGCGCGTTCGTCAGCTGGGACGGACTGGTGCACCCCTGCTACTACCTCTGGCATGACTGCCGCGCCCATGCGGCCGGCTGGCTCCACCCGGTGCAGCCACGGGTCTTCGGCAACCTGGCCGAGGAGAGCATACGGGAGATCTGGAACCGGCGGGAGTTTCGTACCTACCGGGAGAACATTCTCTCGGCCAGCCACCCCTTCTGCCCCGGATGCCCCTCGGCTCCCTGCGACTACATCCAGGCCGAGCCCTTCGCCCAGGACTGCTATCTGAACAGCGAGCCCTGCGGTGCCTGCCTCTGGGGCAACGGTCTGTTCCAGTGCCTGTCGTGATCCACGGGAAACCAACAGCGGTCAGCCACGAAGGACACGAAGATAATCGTAACGGATCAAAACGTGGATGTAGCAAGAACTAGTTCTTCGTGAAACTTCGTGCCCTTCGTGGCTACAAATCAGTTTAAGACATGAAAGGAATGACAATGTTCGAAGTCCTCAGCAACGAAACCCTTGCCCCCAACCTCCACCGGATGGTGGTGCGGGCGCCGCGCATCGCCACTGCACGCCGGCCCGGTCAGTTCGTCATCGTCCGGGCCGACCGGGGAGAGGAGCGGATCCCCCTCACCATCGGCGACGCCGACCCGGCGGAAGGGACCATCACCCTCTTTGTCCAGGCCATCGGCGCCTCCACCCGCCGCATCGTCTCCACCCCGGCCGGCGGCTCCCTGCGGGATGTGGCCGGCCCCCTGGGCCAGCCGACCCACATCGAACAGTTCGGCAGGGTCGCCTGCGTCGGCGGCGGGGTCGGCACTGCCGTGCTCTACCCCCTGGCCAAGGCCCTTGCTGCTGCCGGCAACGAGGTGACATCGATCATCGGCGGCCGTTCCAGCCAGTACATCATCCTCGCCGACGAGCTCGCCGCCCTCTCCCATGAACTCCTGGTCACCACCGAGGACGGCACCAGGGGGAGGAAGGGATTCGTCACCGCAGCACTGGCCGACCTGATGGCAGACCCGGAGCGGGCACCCCGGCTGGTGCTGGCGGTCGGCCCGGTGCCGATGATGCGGGCGGTAGCGGAGCTGACCCGGCCCCACGGCATCCAGACCCTGGTCAGCCTCAACCCGATCATGATCGACGGCACCGGCATGTGCGGCGGCTGCCGGGTCGTGGTAGGTGGCGAATCGAAATTCGCCTGCGTCGACGGTCCCGAATTCGACGGTCACCGGGTCGACTATGCCAGCCTCATGGACCGGCTCACCACCTACCGTGAATTCGAGGACGCGGCGCGCTGCGCCGCCGACGAGTGCCGTCTCGGGGAGGTGGCCAATGGCTAACGACCTCGCCATGAAGGAGCGCCTGGCCATCCCCCGGGTGCACATGCCCGAACTGGATGCCACGGAGCGGAGCAGGAATTTCGCGGAGGTGAACCGGGGGCTAGAGATGACCGACGCGGTGCGGGAGGCCCAGCGCTGCATCCAGTGCAAGCACCGCCCCTGCGTGGACGGCTGTCCGGTGGGGGTCTCCATCCCCGAGGTGCTGGACGCCCTGGCCGCCGAAGACCTGCCGCTGGCGGCCCGCATCCTCAGGGGGGATAACGCCCTCCCCGCGGTCTGCGGCCGGGTCTGCCCCCAGGAGACCCAGTGCGAGGCGAAGTGCGTCCGCGGAGTCAAGGGGGATGCGGTCGCTATCGGCTACCTGGAGCGGTTCGTCGCCGACTGGGCCATGGCCAACCCGGACCGGCTGGGACAGGCCGACCGGCCGGCGGCAAGCGACAGAACCGTGGCGGTCGTCGGCGCCGGCCCTGCCGGCCTCACCGCCGCCGGCGAACTGGCCCGGGCGGGCCACAGGGTCACCGTCTTCGAGGCGCTCCACGACACCGGCGGCGTGCTCCGCTACGGCATACCCGAGTTCCGCCTCCCCAAGGAGATCATCGACAGCGAGGTAGAACAACTCGCCGCCCTGGGGGTCGCCATCGACTGCAACGTCATCATCGGCAAGACCCTCACCCTGGACCAGCTCCGGGCGGAGTTCGACGCCGTCTTCATCGCCAACGGCGCCGGCCTGCCGATGATGCTCGACCTGAAGGGGGAAAACCTGAAGGGGGTCTACTCGGCCAACGAGCTCCTGACCCGGGTCAACCTCATGGAGGCGGGGCGCAACCCGGCAGCCACCACCCCGGTCATCGCCGGGAAGAGCGTGGCGGTCATCGGCGGCGGCAATACCGCCATGGACTGCGTCCGGACCGCCCGCCGCCTCGGGGCGCAGCGGGCGATGATCGTCTACCGCCGGAGCGAGGCGGAGATGCCGGCCCGAGTGGAGGAGATCAAGCATGCCAAGGAGGAGGGGGTGGAATTCGTCATGCTCACCGCCCCCCTCGAGATCATCGGCAACGAAAGCGGCTGGGTCGCCGCCCTCCGCTGCCGCCGGATGGAACTGGGTCCCCCCGACGACTCGGGACGACGCAAGCCGGTGCCCGTGGAGGGGTCCGAGTTCGACCTGCCGGCGGACGTGGTGGTGAACGCCATCGGCACCCGGGCCAATCCCCTCCTTACCGCCACGGCCCCGGACCTGGACCTGAACACATGGGGCAACATCGTCGTCGACGACGCGGGCGCCACCAGCCTGCCGGGGGTCTTTGCCGGCGGCGACATGGTCAGGGGGGGCGCCACGGTGATCCTCGCCATGGGCGACGGCAAGCGGGCCGCCGCGGCGATCAACCGCGCTCTTGCAGGCTGACCGCTCCTGTGGCAGGATACGCTGCCGGGACTTCCCCAGCACACGAGGTGAGGAGAACACCATGACACCACCGGTCACCGTCGAACTGTTCGTCATCGGCAACGAACTGCTCATCGGCGAGATCCAGGACACCAACACCCACTGGCTCTGCCACGAGATCCACGCCCTGGGGGGGAAGATCACCCGGGCCACGGTCCTGCGTGACGAACTGGACGTCATCGCGACCGAACTCCGTTACGCCCTGGGGCGGTCCCCCCGGGTCATCATTTGCTCCGGCGGGCTCGGCCCGACAGTGGACGACCTCACCCTGGCGGCCGTGGCCGTCGGAACCGGCTCCCCCCTGGGGCGCAGTGATACCGCCCTGGCCATGGTCCGCCAACGCTACGACGAGCTCACCGCCAGGGGGATTCTGGCCGAGGGGGGACTCAACCCGGCCCGGGAGAAGATGGCC
>CALMBF010000164.1 GCA_937860145.1 uncultured Geobacter sp. | reverse complement strand
GCCGCGGCAGACGGGAGACGTGCGGCGCATGGCACTTGGAGCAGGTGTAGGCATGGAGCTTGTTGGCACTGTTGGTGCCGTTGGTCGATGCCCAGCCGGCTACCGACTGGTGGACGCGCTCCTTGCTCATCCACGCTGCCGAGGTGGTATTGGTAGCCGAACCGGTCAGCGCCTGCTGGGTGTGGCACTCGAGACAGATACCGGCAAAGGCGGTCGGCGTGGTCTCGGTGTGCAGGGTCAGGGCCGAGCTCAGGGTGTTGAAGGCGCGGAACCTCTGGGACCGCAGGTTCGACTTTCCAGTCGCGGTCGCCGCACCACCGCTCTTGATCAGGGCCGCTGCCGTCGGGATAAAGGTGTTCTGATCGATGTGGTAGCCCGGAATGGCGCCCATGTTGTTCATGCCGGTGTAGTTGGAGCCGCCGCCGCGCTTGACGATCTTGTCTGCCTTGTCTTCGCGGTACGGTGAGGTGATCCAGGTACCCTTGAGGAGCGGTACGCCGTGATCCCGGTCAGCGCCGAGGGCGTTGGAGACACCGTGGGGATCGTGGCACGGCGTGCAGAGGCCGTTGATCTCGCCGGTATGGCCAGCCTGAGCGCCATTGACGGAGGAGCCGTAGTGACCCCCCATCGGCTTGCGGAGGTCCTTGATGCCGCCGACTGCACCGCCAGCCTTGTAAGGTGAACGTTTGGCCGGGTACACGGTGTAGTTGTCGAAGTACGGCGTGCTCCAGTAACCGACGATGGCCTTGGTGGAGCTGTAGGTAGCAATGATGGACCAGGGCCTGCTGATGTTGATTTTCCTGGTGTCGGTGTTGTGGCAGTCGTTGCAGAGTGCGGCACCGGCATTGAAGAGAGCCGAGGTGGTTGCCGTCGTACTGTAATTCTTGTAGGAGATGGTACGTGCTGTCGGGGTGTAATCGACAGAGTAGCCACCCAGGAGATTCTTGGTGGTCTTGAGCAGACCGCCTTTGTAGCGACCGGTGGCGCTGGAGTAGGAGCTGGTGATGCCGGTAGCCTCAGAGCCGTGGGAGTTGTGGCAGTCGAAGCAGAAGACGTTCCGACGAGTGGACTTGTTATTGGTGTAGTCGGCACCGTTGCCGTCGTCACCGGCACCGTTGGCAGCTTCCGACCAGCCCTGCATCTGGTTGTTGACCGCATTACCGTGGGCGGAGAGGGCCTTGGTCACCCGGAACTTCTGGTTGGTACCGAACCGGGAGACCCCACCGGTTGCGGTGGAGTAAGAGTAATAGCTCCACTGGACGGTACGGGTACTGGAGTACCGGGACTGGATACTGGTCTTGGCCTTGGCCGTCGCAAGCCGCGCCTCCGGTGAGTAGCGGTGGGTACTGTACTTGCCGAACGGTGTAATTGCCTGGTTGGCCGTATTATGACAGCTCAGGCAGTGCAAGTTGAGCTTGGCAACCTGGTCCCTGCTCCCGTTGGCGGTGTAGGAGATGTAGGTGGTCCCCATGGTTGCCGTCGTAGGCCTGGTTGTGCCGTTCCAGACAACCAGGCTGACGCCGGCCGTGGAACTCTTGCCATGGTAGGAGGCGTTGATCGTGCCGTCAGAATTTGCCTCCCAGTGGCATTTGAAGCACGCGACATTGTCAAGCGTTTCCGATCCCTGGATGTGGTGGGACTGGGACGCAAACTGGCCGACGACCGCCGCACGGACACCCTGAACGCTGGCGTGGCAGCTGACGCAGGTACCCCCTTCGACAACGCCGTTGATGTGCAACGACTTGTTGTTGAAGATTGTGGCGTAGGTCGTCGCACTGGTATTCAGGTTGGTGTGGCAGTTGGAACCGCAATTTGTTCCGATCGGGAACGCGGTGAGTGTGGAGAGCCCGGCATGGGAGCCGGTCCCGGGATTCGGCGGCATAGCGTGGCACTGCTTGCAGTCAGCCATTACCAATGTGCCAGTCCCACCGGTACCGGTCAGGTAGCTGGAGTTATTCCACACGGGGGCCATGGCAGCACCGGTGTTAGTCGTCCCGGTATGGCAGTAGGTATTGTTGCAGGTTATCAGGCCACCGGCCCGTGAAACTGCTGCCGATGTATGGCTGGCATCAGTGGCATGGCCGCTGAACGTCACCGTCGCGGTCGTATAGTTGAGGTGCGACGCCTGGTTTACCGTGGTCACGGTTACGTGGCACTCGACGCAGCGGACCTTGTCGGCTATCCCCATGGTTCCCTTCAGGTGCTCCTGGTGCATGCCGCCGCGGGCGGTTACGCCGGTCGTACGGTTGGTGTCCATGTTGCCGGTCCCCGGGGCAAGAGTGGCCGAGGTATACCCAACAAGCGAGGAAGCAGACTGGGAACCGTGGCAGCGGAAACACTGGATAGCCGGAACTACCGCACCCCATGCCGGCGATTTCTGGCCGTGGCAGACGGAGGTACTGCAGGACAAGGTACCGGAAGCATAGGTGGCTGCGGTGCCGGACTTGGCCGTGTTGAATGCCACTGTCACGTTTGCGCGTGTTTTTGCGATACCGGAGTAGTTGCCGTGGGACGCATGGCCAGCCCCGGCATTGTTGTGACAATCATCGCACACATAGGACTGGGCCGTGTGGGCCGTGTGGCTGCCCGACCAGTTCGGGAAGGCCGTGGCAGCGCCGTTAGGCTGGGCACTGGTGGCTGAGGAGCCATGGCAGTCATAGCAGGACGACGTACTGGAGGGGGTCTTCAGCCCGCCGACACCATTGTACTTGTGGCACCCCTGACAGTCCGGCGCAGTCCCCCTGGCGACCGGATAGGTCGTATTGCTGCCGTTGGTATGACACCCCGTACAGCCGGACCAGGGGGTCTTCCCGGCAACGGAGTAATGCTTGTAGCCTGCATAGCCGAAGACGTGACCACCGGAAGCGTTGACCTGGCCGTTGATGTGCAGGGTCTTGTTGATGATCTGGCCGCTGGCATTGACAACCTGGTTGTGGCATCCGGAACAGGAGGTGGTCGGCGCCTTGCCGCTGTGTGTTCCGGCCGATGAGCCGGCGGTCGGCGGATTGCCGTGGCAGCGGCTGCAGGCATTAGCCGGGTCGGAGTAGTTGACCATGGCCGAGTAGTTCCAGTACGGCTTCCGGTAAGTACCGGAGGTATCCCCGGTCTTGAGGCGGCTGCCGTGGCAGTAGACACTGGAGCAGGTCGCCGCCTTGACAGCGGTGCCGTTCGTGTAGCCGGCGAAGGTCGCAAGTCTCGTCGGCAGCGAGGGGGCGGTAACGCCGATGGTAATGGTCGCCGATGATGCCTGGCTGAAGGTCAGGGTCTGTGAGTTATAGCGCTGCGTCGCCATGTGGGTGCCGTCGAAGGGGCTGGACGGCACGGTGTGGCACTCGTTGCACTTGATCGCTCTCATGTATACCGATGACAGGTGCTTGAAGTGGGAACCGACGCGAAGGTCGTTGCTGCTGACATTCTGGTCGGTACTGGTCCCGGTGACTCCACTTGCCTTGTAGCCTGGAGCAAAGAACTTTCTGTTTGCAGCGGTGTTCGCCAGTGCGGAAGACGTGGTAGCGGAACCATGGCAATGGACGCAGGTGTTGTCGTTGTTGATGGTTGTCGCCGACCAGGCGCCGCGCGACTTGCCGCCGTGGCAGGAGACGTTGTTGCAGCTCTTGGTGTTGCCGGAGGAACCGACCTCGGTGCTCTTGTAGGAGGTGTAGGTCCCGTAGGGAATACCGGTGAAGGTCACGTCACGCACACCGTTGACATGGTGCTGGACCCCGGTGAAGTTCTTCAGGGTAGCCGCATCGGTAGCGGTCTTGGCATGGCAGATCTGGCAGTTCATGTTGGCTGCCGGATATTTCAGGTGCTGGGAGTGGCTGGTGGAGAGGGTGAAGTTGCCGACACTCCGTGCAGGTGCGCCGTTGGCCGAGGCCCGGCCGGCATGACAGCCGAGACAGGATTCCGTCCCCCCCCACTTTGACGAGCTGTACTGCAGTTGCCCCATGCCGGTGGCACGACCGGTGCTGTGGCAGTAGATATTGGAACAGTTGCCGAACGACGGCGAGTTGGTGTTGGCGATCTTCTTGCCGGCCGAATAGCGGTTGCCCGGCAGGCTGCTGCCGGTGATGTTCTTGTAACCGCTCTGGTGACTGTTGGTATAGCCGCTGCTGGGATGGCACGCGGTGCAGGCGAGGAGGTACTGCCTCTTGCTCCCCGTCGAATAACCCGAGTGCCGCGCATGGGAACCGGTGAACCGCCCGGTAGGGACGTTGCGGCCCGTGCCGTCCTTGACCGTCGGGCTGAAATGGCAACCCGACACGCCGGCGCTGCAACTGATGGCCGCAGCCGACGCGTCAGGCGGCAGGACCATGACAGCGGCAAGCAGGGGCAGCACCACGAGAACACCGAGGAAACTGAGCGTTGTCGTGATGTGATGGTGATTGTTGTGTTTATTTTTACTAGTTATTCCCATGCACTGCTCCTGATATATGAATATATGCGATTTATCTGTTTCTAGCGTGCCATCCTCACAAGATAACCGGCACCTAGCTCTCCCTGACGGGTAACGGTCCGATGGTGCCGCATAATGACCCTTGCGAGAAGAAGAGCATCAATATGACAAGCTCCGCGCCCCACCGGCCCGGGTGACGGTACCGCCTTTTCCGCCGGTGTGGGAGGTACAGACACCCCAGTTGGTGGTCGGGTTGGTGTAGCAGCTGATGGCGGACGAGGCTGCCGTCCAGTTCGTGACGGTGTACCCGTTGTTGTTCATTCCCGGCATGAACCGGTAGGTGGACTGGGAACCGCCACCACCCTGGGTGTAGGTGTTGTTCCCCCCGTGGATGCCGCCCCAGCCGGTGCCGCCGACGTTGTGGCAGGAAGCGCAGCTCATGCCGGTGATGTTACCGTCAGTTTTGCCGCCGGCACGGGCGGCGATGCCGATTGCACCGGCAGTATCGACGAAATCACCAGAATTGCCGCCGGTATGGGCGTTGGTGCTGTAGGTCGATGTGTGGCACTTGAGGCAGACATAGGTACTGATGGTATGGAGCGTGTCCGCCCCGGAGCTGTTCTGCAGCATGTATTCGTTGTTGGCCGTGCCGTGGCCGTTCAGGTAGTGGCAGTCGTGGCAGTGGAGCCGCGAGTTGTCGTCCACGTTGCCCCCCTGGAGGATCGCGACCGTGTTGAAGGGCAGACCACCGGCAGCCGTGTACTTGGCCGCCTTGACCGCATGGTGGGAGTAGTTGGTGGTGGTGAACTGGGTGTCGACATCAAGGACACGCGTCCGGGCAACCTGGTCGTAGCTGTTGGTCAGGCTATCGGCGAACGGCGTCAGGGCCTCTGCTGCGGAGGGTGCCGTACCGCCCGTATACCTGAGAGCCGAACCGTTCCACGCGATCTGTGCCGCCCCTGCTGAATCGTGGCAACGGAAACAGAAGGTGTCGATATTGGTGTAATCCGTGGCTGTTTTTGTATTCGGAATGGACCAGTAGTTGGTGCCGGCCGTACCGCCGTTCGACGCCGTCGACACGGCGTCGACGTTCCGAAGGTCGACGGCACTGTTTTTGTGGAGTGTCGTCGTACCGCCCGTAGACGGGTTACCCTCGGCGTGGCAGATGATGCAGTGCCACTTGGTCAGGGTACCGCTCGTGATATGGTGCGAATTGGTGGTCGCCGAGCCGCCCATTTCGCCGGTGACTGCTCGCCGCGCCCCGAGGGCTGCCCCGTGGCAGGAGATGCAGTCCATCGTCGTCACGCTCCAGACCGCGGTGCCGTGGCAGCCGGCGACGTTGGAGCAGGTCTGGGTCGCAGCGACATAGGTGAACGAGCCGCTGACGTTGACCGTGGTGCGGGTCTTGGCCGTGCGGTTACTGTTGCCATGGTTGGTGTTGCCGGTGCCACCGGTGGCGTGGCACTGGTTACAGGTCATCCCCCCCCTGGTGACGTGGGCCGGGTGGGCACCGGACCAGTTGGGGAAGGTGGTGCCGGCGTTGGGGTTACCGTCAGTGGCGCTGGCACCGTGGCAGTCGTAGCAGGAGGAGGTGGCAACGGTCCTCAGCAGGCCGACAGTATGGCAGGCCTTGCAGGCCGGGGCCGTGCCGGCGGCCACCGGGTAGGTGCCGGCGTTGGTGTAGTCGTGGCAGGAGCAGTTAGCCGACGGGTTGGTCGCCCCGGTCGCCACGCTGTGGGTCGCGCCCGGGTAGGGGAAGGCATGGCCGCTGGTGGCTTCGACCTGCCCGTTGATATGGAGGGCCTTGTTGATGATCACCCCGGACGAGTTGACGACCGACGCATGGCAGGTACTGCAGGAGGTTGTGGGGGTCTTACCGCTGTGCTGAGAAGACACGCTGGTCGGCGGATTGCCGTGGCAGCGGCCGCAGGCGTTGGTCTTATCGGTGTAGTTGATCATGGCCGAGTAGTTCCAGTACGGCCTGGTGTAGGTACCGCCGGCAGCACCGTTTTTCAGCCGGTTGCCGTGGCAGTAGACGCTGGAACAGGAGGCCGACTTGATGGCAGTCCCGTTGGTGTACCCTGCGAATGCGGCGAGCTGGGCCGGAGTTGACCCGGCAGCAACACCGATCAGAATCCTCGCCGACGATGACTGGCTGAAGTCAAGGGTCCCCGAGTTGTAACGCAGCGTGTTCAGCGTGTGATTCGTATCAGCAGAGAAAGGAGTTGACGGGACCTTGTGGCACTCGTTGCACTTGATGTTTCTCATGTAGGCGCTGGAGAGATGCTTGAAGTGAGAACCGACGCGCAGGTCGTTGCTGGCGACATTCTGGTCCGTACTGGTTCCGACCGTGCCGGTCTTCTTGTACCCCGGGGCGAAGAAGCGGAGATTATAACGAGATGTCCCTGTCACCTGGGTTGCCGCAGACGTACCGGCAGTGCCGTGACAGTGGGAACATTGATGGTCAGTGTTGATTGTGGTTGCCGACCAGGCGCTGCGCGTCCGGCCGCCGTGGCAGGAGGTGTTGGTGCAGATCCTGGTGTTGGCGATGGATCCGGCTTCGGTGCTCTTGTACGACGTATAGGAGGCATAGGCGAGATTGGTGAAGGTGACGTCTCGGACACCGTTCACATGATGATTCACCCCGGTGAAGTTTTTCAGGGTTGTGGCATCGGTTGCTGTCTTTGCGTGGCAGATCTGGCAATTGATGTCGGTGTACGAATATTTAAGGTGCTGGGAATGGGTTGTCGTCAGGGTAAAATTCCCCACGCTGCGGGCGGGGAGGTTTGAGCCATTCCTGCCGCCATGGCAGCCGAGGCAGGATTCCGTCCCCCCCCACCGTGCCGAGCTGTACTGCAGTTGCCCCATGCCGGTGGCTCGACCGGTGCTGTGGCAGTAGATGTTCGAACAGTTGCCGAATGCCGGCGTGTTGGTATTGGCGATCTTCTTGCCGCCAGAGTAGCGGTTGCCCGGAAGGCTGCTGCCGGTGATGTTCTTGAAACCGCTCTGGTGGTTGTTGGTATAGCCGCTGCTGGGATGGCACGCGGTGCAGGCGAGGAGGTACTGCCTCTTGCTCCCCGTCGAATAGCCCGAGTGCCGCGCATGGGAACCGGTGAACCGCCCGGTAGGGACGTTGCGTCCCGTGCCGTCCTTGACCGTCGGGTTAAAATGGCAACCCGACACGCCGGAGCTGCAACTGATGGCAGATGCCGACGCATCGGGTGGCATAATTAACACAGGGGCAAACAGGAGCAGCAGCAACAGAAAACTCAATAAATCAATGCGTGTCGTGATGTGATAGTCATTACGGTGCGTTGCATTCATGATGTTCCCCATTGTGCTGCTCCTGTTTATAAGGTTATGCATGTCCTACTGGGTGCTGACGTACGGTTTCACTTAGTACCAGTTCGGCGTTGTAGCGTAGTGGCACATCAGGTTCGAACAGGTGATGTTGACGCCCGTTGTGCCGCTGGCGACCGGGTTCGAGCCGCCGAAAAGCAGGCTCATGCTGTTGGCGGTGCCCGCACCCATGGTGTAGGTCGTGCCACCGGCGCCGAAGGTGATCTGCTTGGAGCCGTCGTTGTGCTGCGACAGGGTGTTGGTGTGGCAGGTGCCGCAGACTGCAACGTTTTCAGCAGAGGAACCGAATGTCTGGCCGGTTACCGCAAGCGCACCGTACCCGAGACGGTTCTTGATGAAGGTGATGTGCTTGTAGTGCGCCAGGTCGGTACCAGTCGTGTTAAGCCAGGGATTGGTACCGGTGACATCGTACTTGTGGCAGCCGTTGCAGTCGGATGTGACTTCGACGGCACCGTTCATGTGCAGAGCCTTGTTGATGACCTTACCCGTTGCATCGACGACCATGGCGTGGCACTGTACGCAGGAGGTGGTTGCCGTCTTGCCGCTGTGGGCGGTTGCAGTTGTTCCGGTGGTCGGCGGGTTACCGTGGCAGCGGGCGCACTCGGCTGTACCGGGGGTGCCGGTGGTAAGGTTGGCGTTCCACGACGGACTCTTGTCAGTACCAGAGGTGTCATTCTTCGGCATCTTGGAGCCGTGGCAGAAGGTCGTGGTACAGGTCGCCGCTGCCACCGCAGTACCGGCGGTAAATGCCGTGGTCGTGGTGTTCTTGATGGCCGTGGATGCCTGGGCAAAAGTCAGTGTCTGGCTGTTGTAGCGCGGCACTGCCATGTGGGTCCCTTCGAACGGGGTCGAGGGCACGCTGTGGCACTCGTTGCACTTGAGCTTCGGCATGTAGACCGACGAGAGGTGGACGAAGTGGGCGCCTACCCGGATGTCGGTGCTGACGGAAATCTGATCGGTGCTGGTACCGGTCCCGCCCCAGCCGGGAGCCGCATTGTACTTGTCCGCACGGAGGGACGTCTGGCCGTCGACACCATGGCAGTGGACGCAGGTGTGGTTGTTGTTCGTGGTGGTTGCCGACCAGGGGCCACGGGACTTGCCCCCGTGACATGATATGTTGTTACAGGTCTTGGTGTTGCCGGATGAGCCGACTTCCGTGCTCTTGTAGGAGGTGTAGGTGCCATAGGCGACACCGGTAAAGGTGACGTCCCGTACGCCGTTGGCATGGCGCACAACCCCGGTGTAGCTCTTCAGGGTGGCGGCATCGGTGGCGGTCTTGGAGTGGCAGATCTGGCAGTTCATGCTGGCTGCCGCATATTTCAGGTGCTGGGAGTGGGAGGTTGTCAGGGTAAAGTTGCCGATACTGCGTGCCGGTGCGCCAGTAGCGGAGACACGACCGGCATGGCAGCCGCGGCACCCTTCCGTGCCGCCCCAGCGGACGGAACTGTACTGGACCATCCCCATGCCGGTGGCACGGCCGGTACTGTGACAGTAGATGTTGCCGCAGTTACCGAAGGCCGGGCTGTTGGTATTGGTGATCTTTTTCCCTGCCGAGTAGCGGTTGCCGGGGAGGCTGGCGCCGGTTATGTTCTTGAAACCGCTCTGGTGGGCGTTGGTGTAGCCGGTGCTCGGGTGGCACTTGGTACAGGCATACTGGTACTCACGCTTTGCCGACGAGGTCGAATAGCCTGAGTGACGGGCATGGGTACCGAGGAAGCGACCGGCAGGTGTGTTCCGGGCGGTCCCGTCCTTGACCATGTTATTGTTGAAGTGACATCCGGAAAGACCGTTGCTACAGCTGATCGTCGCTGATACTGCTTCATGGGGCAGTGTCAGAGCGATGAGTGGCAGCAGCAGTGCCAGCAGGCCTACAATGCATCGTCTTCGTTTCTCTCTCAGAGCATCTTTGTGCATCTCGTTTCCCTCCCAATTTATTAGACTACACTAATACCAGTTTGGCGTCGTGAAGTAGTGACAGGACAGGTTCGAGCAGGACTTGGCTCCCGTGCTGAACGAGGGGTTCGTGCTGCCGAAGAGCAGGCTCATGCTACCGCTGTAGCCAGCACCCATCGTGTTCGTGGTCCCGCCGGTGCCGAAAGTGATCTGGCGAGAGCCGTTGTCGTGTTCGGACAGGGTGTTCGTATGACAGGTACCGCAGACGGCTGCCGGCTCGCCGCTGCCGAAGGTCTGCCCTGTCGGGGTCAGTGTGGCGATGCTCAGCCGCGACTTGATGAAGGCGATGTGCTTGATGTGAGCTCCCGTCCCGGAACCGCCGGTAAGCGCCGGAGTCCAGGTGGTGCCGCCACCGGTCAGGTCATAGGCGTGACAGCCGTCGCAATTGGAGACGTAGTTGATGGTGCCGTTGATGTGGAGTGCCTTGTTGGCAAAGGCATTCCCCACATTGGTCGCACTGTTGCTCAGGTTCGAGTGGCAGGAGCCGCATGTACCATAGATTGTCGATATGGCGGCGGTATCACTCAGTGCAGCCGGGTGGCCGGTGTAACCTGACGGCGGCATGGCGTGGCACTTGGTGCAGGCAGCGACGGTGGTGCCGGTCTCCTTCACCATGCCGGTGGCGTTCCAGAATGGTGCGATCGTTGTGCCTGAGTTGTATTTGCCGGTATGGCAGTTGGTGTTGCTGCACTGCATGATGCCACTGGTACGGGACACCGTCGGCGTATGGCTGTTGGCAGTCGCCCGGCCATTGAAGGTCAGGGTGGCGGTGGAGTAGTTCCAGTGATTGCCGGCGCGGATGCTTGTGACGGCCACGTGACATTCGCCGCACTTGACCGGTGCGGAAATGGCATTGGAAACCAGGTGGCGCTGGTGGGCGCCGACACGGGGGTCGGTCGCCGCTTTCTTGGTCATGGACGTGTCGGTACCGTCGGAGCCATAGCCCGGCGCGACCTGCGGTGAGGAGAAGGTCGTGAACGCCGTTGACCTTGAACCATGGCATTTCTGGCATTGGTGAGCGGTGGTGGCTGTACCCCAGACCGGCGCACCCTGACCATGGCAGACAATCTGGCTGCAGGTTGTCTGGTACCCCACGGTGCTGACCGTTGCCTTGGTACCGATGAAGGCCCTGGACTTGTCGAAGTAGACATTTATCCCGCCATTCAGGTGGGTGGTACCTGCCGAGTAATCAACGAACTTGTTGGCAATAGTGGAGTTGGCTGTCCTTCTATGACAGTAGGAGCAGCCGGTCGTGTCGGCAAGACCGGACATATGACCCGGGTGGAGGTTTGCGGTAGCCGTATTGGCGCCGCCGTTTGCATAATCGGGTGTGCCCGCGACGTTGCTGCGGCCGTGGCAGAAGTTGCAGGTCGACGTGTTGGTGGTACCACCCCACGCCTTCTGACCGGTCATGTTGACATAGACAAATGCACCGGCGTTGCCGTTTGAATGGCAGTAGACATTGGAGCAGACCTTGGTCGTCCGGTTGTAGTTGGTCGGGCCACCGTGAACGCTGGAGTAATCCACGTAGCCATTCACATGGTAGAACTTGTTCAGGATCGTCACGTTGTCGGCAGCGATCGTCTTCATGTGGCAATCCTGGCAGTTCTGCCCGTTACCGAGGCCGAGGCTGGCATTGACGGACGGGTTCATGTGGCGGTCGTGGCGGGCGGAGAGGGATGATGTTCCCGTTTCTTTCTTGCCGTCGTGGCAATAGAGGCAGTTGCTTCCGGTTGTCGGCGCCGTCGTCCAGGTAAGGGTGGTGACCAGCGGTGCGCCCTGGCGGCCGTTGGAGTGGCAGTAACTGGTGTTGCAGGAGCCGGCCGTGTACTTGAAGCCGTTGTCCGTCGCCCCCTGGGCCGCGCCGTAGGCGTACTTCCCGCGCCGGTTGGTGGAGAGGCCGAAGAAGACCCGGGCATATGCGGTAGAACTATATGGCTTGAGGCTGTGCTTCGTGGAATCCGCATCGTGACAGTGCTTGCAGTTGAAGCGGTACTTCTTGTTGTTGCTGTAATCCGTCAGCGTTTCATTGTAGGTTGTCGGCAAGGTCGAGTAGTTGTAGTGGGTGGCATGGCGTCCCGACCAGCTTGGGTTCGCCGTCCGGTCGGCACTCGCACTGTGACAGGCGTTGCAGGCAAGCGGGCCGCTGCTCCCCCATGCCGGCGATGGTTTGGTGCCGTGGCAGAAAGTCGCGGAACAGGTCCCGTATCCGGCTGCGGAGCCCGCTACGCGGTTGTTGTTGCTATACGTACCGCCGACATAGGAGGTAAAGTTCACGTAGATGATGTTGTCGGCATGGTTGAGACTGCCACTCCCGCCGTCCTGGTGGCAGTAGCCGCAGGAGAGAGCCATGTTTGTAGCACCGGTATTCGCGTGCTTCACGTGGCTTCCGGTTGCAGCTGCATCGGTTGCCATGTTCTTGTGGCAGCTGCCGCAGTCGAGCGTACCGTTGGCACCCCATTTGACTGTTACGTAGGATGTCGGAGCGCCGACACCGTTGGTGCCCTGAACGTTACTGTGACAGTACACGTTGCTGCAGTTGCGGTAATCCGTGCCGTTGTTCCTCGGGGCAAGACCAACGATCCTGCCCGAGGAGATGCCGTCATAGGCTGCGTTCGCGCCCATGACAGGGTTGTCGTGGTCAAGATACCAACTGACTGCCCCGTCTACGTGGGACATGTCAGCCACGGATTTGTGGCAGACAGTGCAGGCAATGCCCGGGCCACCACCCGTTGCGAGGGCATGCTTGGTATGTGAGCCGCCGGAAGGTACACTGGAAATGTCTGCTCCGTGACAGCTGCCGCACGCTGCATCGGCAGGACCTCCCTCCCAGTTCGGCGCCGGGTTGCCACCACCACCGAGAGCCGGAAGCGTTAACGTTCCGCCACCGTGGCAGTAGAGGTTGGAGCAGACGTTGGCTCCGGTCGTCACCTTCTGGATGGACGTACCTGCATTCGTCGCAAGCCACTTGGGATGGGTGTCGCTATTCGAGTAACCGGCGAACGTTCCGGAGATGACAGTTCCATTGAGGCCGTTGAAACCTATTTCAAGCTGCCCCGAGCCATCCTTCGTCATCAGCGGGTTGTAGTTGTAATGGCAGGTTTGGCAATTCTTGCCGATATTCGCATTGAGAACGTGAGCACTATGGGCACCGGCTGTGCCGAGCCGGAGCGCTCCCTGTGCCGGTGTTGCCAAGCCATCGTGATCGCCGACGATGTTGTTGATCGGCGGATAGCCATGGCATTTGGTGCAGTCGCCGTCAATTTCACCGTTGACGTGCAACGACTTTTTCTTGAAGCCGTAGCCGTCATCAGTCAGGTGCGTGTGGCAACTCTTGCAATTTGCCAATGTCTGGCCGTAGTGGATATAGTTTGAATCCGGCGCGGGTGGCGGCAGAGCGTGACACTTGGTGCAGTCGCTGGCACCAGTGCCGGTCAGATACGGCACATTCCACTTAGGAACCTGGCGCTGAATACTGGGGGAGATCCCGACGTAGGGGCCGGTCGAATTGTTGGAGTTCATGCCCGCGCCATGGCACCATACGGCACTACAGGTCTGGGTTGCCGCATTGTAGGTCGGCGTTGTGTAATAGCTGAACTTAACCATGCCGGTGTTGGCAATGGAACTGACATTGCTGAAGGGTACTTCTGCGGGTAGCGGCGTATCTATGTGGCCTGCGGAAAACGGCCCGTTTGGCATGGAATGACACTGCCTGCAGCTAAACCCTATGGCATAGGAGGTATAGCGGGCAAATGAAGCCTTTCGGGGGGAGTTCAGGTTTTGCAGGTGAATGTCGTGAACACCTACGGCAGACGAGTAGACGCTGAGAGTGCCGTCAGGACCCTGGGTGCCGTAGAAACCGCGGGGAGAGGTAGCGGAACCGTGACACTTGTCGCAGAGCTCCAAACCGGACGAGCTTGTTCCCCAGGCACGGGTGTACCTGCCGTGACAATTACTGGTGCTGCACGTACCGAAACCGGTTCCGACTGGAACCGCGGTCCCAAGTGAATAGACAGTGTTCTGACCCAGGCCGACAAACTGAAAGTCTATAATTCCGTTGGCATGATTACGAGGAGAGGTTGTACCACCGTTGTCGTGACAGACGTGACAGTCGAACGCTATCACGACATTTTCATGGCTGGGGTGTGAACCGGACGTATTGGGGTCTGGGTGGCAGGAACCGCAAGTCGCGGTGGTCGGGTCCCCCCATTTAGCTACACTGTAGCTGCTCGGCCCGCCGGTGCCATTGCCATCCTTGCCCTGGACGTCACTGTGGCAGTACAGGTTGTTGCATGTAGCGTAATTAATCGAGGCTGTCGGGGCAGGAGCGCCCGTGCTATTTGCGGGGGATCCGTTATATGTTGCACCAGGGTATGCGGACAAATCCCACTGAACCTGACCGTTGATGTGGTTGACGCCGGTGAAATTGGCAAATGCACCATGGCACTTGCTGCAGGCGATGCCGAGACCGGGCCCGAAATTGGCCGCATGTTTTGTGTGGCTGCCGGATGCGGGCGGAGCTTCACCACTGGCGTTGTGGCAAGTACCACAGGCAGCCTGGCCGGTACCGACCCAGATCGGGGTGGTTATAGATCCGCTGTTACCGGGCCAATTCCCGTGGCAGTAGGTACTGCAGGAAGCATTATAATCACCTGTCTGTACAATAGTTGTTCCAGGCCCGGCAGACCAGACATATGGACTGCTGAGGAATTGTGTACCGTAGAACGTACCAGCTTGTATGCTCTGGTTCGGGTTGAATCCACTGAATGTATCTTTACTTATGGTAAAGCCCATTTCCAGGATTCTGTCCCCGAGCCACCCAGTGGTCAGAAGTCCGTGATTTGTGGTGTTGTGACATGCTCCACACGTCATCTTGCCATTATTGTGAGTAAGGTGTGCCCCGTAATTCAGCGGAGCATTTCCAAGCGCATTAGTAACTTTATCATGAACCATCGTCTGCAAATTGACCGGGAAATAACCGGAGACCTTATTCCCGTGACAGTCACCACAAACTCCGGTGATGGAGCGGAATGCCGTATTATGTGTATGACACTGAATACAGTCCCTTGAATTGTGATGGTCCGTAGTATACGCCGTATTTGAGTCAGGACCGGTCACTCCCTGACCATTTCCGTAATTCAAATCAGCCTTGGTCGCACTGTACTGGTGCTGTGTAGTTCGGTGGTGACATACAGAGCAGACGTTAGTGGAAATATTCCTGCCCACGGAGCGCAGATCATTACCAAAAACTCCATTCTGATCAGAGATTGTTGAGGAGACTTTGGTAAAGACAACGTTCCTTCTCCCGATTGGTGTAGATATGACATTGAAGACACCCTTGATATTCGTGGTGCTGTTGGAGTGACAGGTCGCGCAAGTATACGTCTGCCCCCATTGGCCGTATTTATCCAGCCCCATATTGGCTGCATTATGCACAATCGGCGGCATATCATTAAGTATGCCCGTGACCTGAGCCGTTTTGATTGCAGCTCCGTGTGTATCTCCAGACGTGCTTACCAGAACGGCAAACTTGTACTGTTCGAGCTGAGCTGCTTGGGGCTTGCCGGTAATGATGATGTCTTTGGAAGCGCCAACCGGCGTGCCTGTTCCCGACGAACCGGTACCAACCGTCACTGTTTCAGGAACAACTTTGTCAAAGTGCGTACTGTTGCCAACTTCATCGACTAACGAAAGGTTAAAGGTTGTGTCTGGGCACGGCCCTTGATCTTTGTTCGTGATTGTGAAGGTAAATGGCGTACTGTTCGTGGACTTGATCAACTGGGTGGATGGTGTCAGGGCGATGGTCGGGGGTATGTTACAAATCATAGTGACTTGGGAGTTTGCGAATGCACCGAAACCGTCACTCACGTTCCCCTGTGCATCCAAAGCACAAACGCGGTAATAGTAACGTGTCCCCGTCGTGTCAATAAGTCCTTTATCGGTGACCTTGCGATTTACATAGTCAATACTGACCCCTGCGACACTGGCCAAGTCAACTCCGTCAGTACACCTGACAGATGGATATGATCCGTCGGGCAGGCTTCTGCGAATCAGATACGGGGTAGCAGGATGAAGTGTTCCGCTATGCGCATCACTTGCCTCATCCCAATCGAGATCGATCTCGCCACCATTTGTTCCGGATTTTGCATTTACATACGTTGGCCCAATAGGCGTTTCCATATCGATGATAAGAGTTTGGCTGGTATTATCATTGGGGGATAATTTGCTGCTAGCATTATGGGAAAGGGCGGTTACCGTACCTCCAAATGCGTAGTAACCGGTGATGGTGCCGGATGTATCGGTAACAGACGGGGTGATTGAGTCGGCGGTCGAAATGCGAACATAATAGGTTTTCAGCGTCGAAGTGACGGTCAATCCGCTCGTGGGTATATTCCAGACGTCCCCCGCAGTCGCACCAGTAGCACTCCCGTACACGATATTTGCTTCGTCAACTATCTCCATCAACTTGATTTTGGAGAGTGTCCCACCTGTACCTCCGGAAATGTACGTCGGCGTCATGGTAACAGTGACGATGGAAATTGAGTCGTTATCAGTAGCCAGTGAACTGTTATGCACCAGGGTAAAGGCATCAAGCCTGGTTGGAGCACTCGATTTCCAAAGACGGACAGCAGGCGGCTCGATCCCTGTGCCAAGGGTTACCGTCGGATAGATGTAGATTGACGCACTCAGTGCCGACGTATCGGTCAGTGAAATTGCGGCAGGTGTTATGGCGGTGATAGTGCCGGTGAGGACGTTCCCTGTCGAGGCCGTTGCGCCGGGAGCGATGTCGTATGTGACGATGTAATTCTGGGTCGCAGTGGAGACGGATTCATTTATCGTGAAGTTTACCGCCCCGCCAGTTGCCGAAGCACTCCCTACAAGAACATCGCTTCCCTCCCAGGCAACAAGGTTTGCCCCAACCTTGCGCCAGATCTTGATTAAGGAAATGTTAGTGCTCGTAGTGTTGGCGTTTGCCGTGAAGGTAATGCCGGTAACTGTCGTTGCTGCATCCGCAGTCATGGCGAAGGCGTCAACCACTATGTTATTTGAATTGGCACCATCATTAACCCAGACTGATTTGTTGCCTGCCACCGACGAACCGTTGGAAACCGTGATACCCTGGATCGGTTTGATGGTGATGGCAGCGGTGGAGTTCAGGGTTGTTGCCGAAGAGGTATGCTGGGTGGCCGTGGCCGTGTTTACGTTGGAGGTGGTGGCAAAAGTCGTTCTCAGGGCACCAATTATCCTGTTACTGGCAGCAGTACTGATCTGGGTCCAGATGTGGCCTGTCGTACCAATGGTTATGGTTCCCGCATTGGCTTTCGACGTCCCGGTCCTGACCGTATTCAGAATGGATATACCCAGCTGTCCGCTGTTGACAACCGACGTGAACGGTCCGACAACGGTACTGGCCGTTGTATTGTTGCTGGACCGTACCGGACTGGATACCGGGCTCGTCTGATCAACACCGGTGTAAACTGCTGCATTCACAATACAGTAGCGCGAAGTTCCGCCACTGATGCTGATCGCAATCGTTTTGCCCGTGTCAGCTGTGGCCGACGTGCCGATCGGGAGATAGAAGAGATATGAGTGCTGCTGAGTAGCGGTGGCGCTGTATCCGACGGCGGGAGTCATGCTTACACCACCGTAGGATACCGTCGGCTGTGCCTGGGCCACGGCTGTGGTCGAAGAGGAGATCCCCACCACCAGCAGTCGGTTGTTGCCAGCTACTGCGTTGTAGGTGATGGCAGCCGAAGGGTAGGCGGCATTGGCGTATATCGGGGTAGTCGGCCAGTTCTGGGATGTCGTGCCGATCGCGGCCTCGGAATCATGGGGTGAGAGCGTGACTCCACACGAAACAAGCGCTCCTAGAAAAAGTAACCCGCCTGTTCTCCGAAGCGAGTTAATTTTTTGCACTACCGTAGCCACTATCTTAACCATGACGGCCTCCCAACAAAATTACCGCAGTGTGAATGTGTATGAGTCCAGCTGCCCCGGGCACTCTCGCACGACTAGCCAAATCTCTGTGCCTTGACCCGGTGGAATTTCTTGTCGAATTTCATCGTGAAAATTATGTCGCGCAGCTTTTTCAGGTTAGCCATGAATTCCAGCAGTGGAGCCGATTCACCAGCATACAGGCGGTCGATGGTTTCCTGAAATGCTCCGTAGACCTTGAAGTAAACTCTACCGTCAGCTCCCATGTAGGGGGCGTATTCGGTATGCGGCTCATAGGTAAGCAGCGCCGCAAGGATATGGCTTTCTATTATCTGCGGCTCCGGGAAGCTCATGTTCTTGCACCAGGTTGAAGCCATGCAAGCCTCCTTTGAACTAATTTATAAGCAATGTGCAATTAAATTAATTTTAGGACTTTATGAGTCGAGCAAGAAATGTGCCTGTTCTTCAGGCAACCGCACCTTGTTCAGCCGGTAATTTCCGGTTAAAATTCAGCCCTATTGAAATCACTTACGAAACGAGATTAGAGAGCTGTGAATTTATTTATTAATGATAATTATTAATTCACTTTTACTCCATAAAATGCTGTTAATTTTAATTTTACAATCTGGTCATAAGCCGCGATTTCACTTCGACAGGGGAAAAGACAGCCAGATGACAGGATTTCCCCTTCCCCCCACCACCATCGCTCTCTTTCCGTCGTATGCTACCAACCTGCTGCCGGTTAGGATCTTAACCATGTAATAAAGCTTGTTTCTCTGAAGTGCGCGGTGAGACTTGGAGTTAAGTGTGAGTACTGACGGGTGTGTCTGGTTCTGTCGTTTTTTCACTTAAAACGTGAGATGTCAGTGGATGATAGTTCTGCAGCTGAGGAAGGGAATGGGGAATGAGTTCTCTGAAAAGAAAAAAGGGGCTGCGGCTTATGCCGCAACCCCCCTAATTTTTTGGTCGGGGCGAGAAGATTCGAACTTCCGACCCCCTGCTCCCGAAGCAGGTGCGCTACCAGGCTGCGCTACGCCCCGACTGATCTGACAGATATAGCACGCAACACCCTCACGTGCAAGACATTTTTAGTCCCTGATCACTGCACGGGATAAGTCCTGCATCCTCCGGTGTCTTCCCTGCCGTTGCCAGATTGGCACCGTACAGAGAGGTGCCACTGCTGGATTATTGTTGCGCACCTGCCAACCCCCTTGAGTAATCGGTTCGTTTCGTCTATTTTGTAAGAGGCGTGTCCTTCATTAATTTTACGTGGAGTTATAACCGTGCAGCGTAAAGCTATCGCTCTCTTCTCCGGCGGCCTCGATTCCACCCTTGCCATCAGGCTGATGCAGGTTCAGGGAATCGATGTCAGGGCCATTCATTTCACCTCCCCCTTCTTCGGCGTTTCCCCCGATTCGGACAGCGGCAAGTATGATGCCCGACGTGGAGCCGAACTGCTCAATGTCACACTCACCATCTGCAACCTCGACGAAGAGTATCTTGAAATGCTGCGCAATCCCCGGCATGGTTACGGTAAAGCAGTGAACCCCTGCATAGACTGCCATGCCTATTTTCTCAGGAAAGCCAGGGAATTGATGGTGGAAACCGGTGCCGATTTCGTCATCACCGGCGAAGTTCTCGGCCAGCGCCCCATGAGCCAGCGCCGCGACGCCCTGCGGGTTGTGGAGGTCGATTGCGGGTTGGAGGGCCTCCTGCTCCGCCCCCTCTCGGCCAGATTTCTCCCCCCCACGAAACCTGAACTTGAAGGATGGATAGACCGGGAAAAACTCCCTGCCATCAAGGGGCGTTCCCGGAAGGAGCAGATACGTCTCGCCGCCGAACTGGGGGTGCAGGAGTACCCGAACCCTGCAGGAGGGTGCCTCCTGACGGAGGTCTCCTACGCCTCGAAGGTAAGGGACATCTTCTCCCACGCCGAAAAACTGGATGCGCGCGACTTTCGACTGCTGCGGGTCGGGAGACACTTCCGCCTGGCCCCTTCGGTCCGGTTGATCGTCGGCAGGGATGAGGAGGAGAATAACCTGCTGTTTCAGTACGCCATGGAGGGGGAAATCATCATCCGTTGGGAGGATGGTGGAAGCCCATACGGACTGCTCATCGGTCAGGCCGACGAGGCCGCCCTTGATACGGCCGGAAGGATTCTCCTCAGATACACGAAGGCGGCCAGAAATGAACCGGCGCGTTTGAAGGTGATTGCCGGCGGGGAGAGGGAGTTCAGCTGCAATAACTCTTTTTTACCGGAAGATGTGGAACCCTACAGGATATAGAGAGGTTACCGCCCCGATGCCCCGTTGGTTCCGACCGGCTCGGCGCCTTCCTTGCTGTTAGGAGCGGGTGTATCCGTGGCCTGGCCTGGAGTTGCCTGCTCCTTTTTTTCTCCCTCCGGAGGCTGCTCCCCACTCCCCGTTCTGCCTGCCACACTGCTCTGGTTGGCGAAGGTATCCTCTTTCCTGATACTTTCATCGACCTTGCGCTGCAATCCGTTGATATTCGGAACTGCGGCGATGGCCGCAGCATATTCCTCACCACTCAGCACATTTTTATTTCGTAGCAGCTTCAGGATCACGTCGGAGCGTTTCAGCACCTTGTCCAGGTTTCGGTACGGGTTGTACGCCACCCGCGGACCGGGGAGCATGGCAATGAGGAACGCGGATTCCCGGGGGGTAAGCTCATCCGTCGTCTTGCCGAAGTAATAACGGGAAGCGTGTCCCACTCCGTACACCATTGGCCCCAGTTCGACCACGTTCAGGTAGAGTTCAAGGATTCTTCCCTTGGTCAGCTCCTGTTCCATGCGCAGGGCAAGATAGAGCTCCTTCAGCTTCCTGGTGACCGTTTTTTCCCGGGAGAGGTAAATATTCTTTGCCAGCTGCTGGGTCAGCGTCGACGCGCCCCGAGCAAATGACTTCTTTTCCAGGTCATGGCGTATGGCATTTTTGATCGCCTTGACATCCACCCCTTCGTGCCGGTAAAAATTGGCATCCTCAGCCAGGACCACTGCCCACTTCATCTCGGCGGGAATGTTCCCCCCCGGTGTCCAGTACCTGTTTTTCGGACCAAGCAGAAAGTTGTGGTATGCTCCCTGCCAGTCCTTGATCTGGATAGTCATCGTCGTTTTTCTGTTTTTGAGATCCGCTATGGGGGGGAGAAGGAAGAGGGAAACAGCAATGTATCCGATGTAGGCTGCCAGAAGCAGGATACCGAAGCCAAGGTACTTTTTCATCTACTGAAACCATCGTCGATACTGTCGCTGCCCGCAACACAGACGCCGTTGCGACCGAGCTCCTTGGCACGGTACATGGCCGTGTCAGCCGCGATAACCAGCTCATTGGACGTTGTCGCATCTTCAGGATAGGTCGCCACGCCGAAACTTCCGGTTATCTTCAGGTTCATCCCACTATTGGCGCTAAAAACCTCTGACTCGATGGCCTTGTGCAGCTTGCGGGCAAAACTGAGAGCCCCCCCCTTGTCGGTCTGGGGGAGAAGGACGACAAATTCGTCGCCACCGTACCTGGCACCCTTGTCGGCGCTGCGAATGTGTGTTCTAACGAGAGCCCCTACTTCCGCAAGGAGAGCACTGCCGACGAGATGACCATGGGTATCGTTGACATTCTTGAACCTGTCCAGATCAAAGAACACCAGCGACACCTGCGTTGAGTAACGCTTGGCCCGTTCAACCTCGTAGGCCACCTGATCAAATATGTACTTGGCATTGAACAGGCCGGTAAGGTCATCGGTTATCACCATCAGTTTGATCCTGGCGATAGCCCGCTCGTTGGAGATGGCAATACCCGCGAAATCGGCAATGGTCGTCAACACCTGCATATCGAACTGGTTGAATTCCCTCTCTTCAAGGCTGTTGATCAGTTCGATCACCCCGAACACCTTGTTTTGGCATTTCAAGGGGACGCAGGCAAGGGACCGTGTCCTGAACGAGAACGACTTGTCGATTTCCATGGCAAAACGCTCATCGCGACTGACATCCGGGATGATGACCGCCTCGCCGTGCTCTGCTACCCACCCGGCCACACCGTGTCCGCGCGGCACCTTGACTCCTTTGAGTTTTTCGGCAATTTCCGAGACGACGACCGCGAACTCCAGCTCTCCGGTCTCTTCATCACGGAGCAGCAGGGACCATGCCTTCGGATTGAGCAGCCGGCTCACCTGCAGCATGATCTGCTCAAGTATCTCACCGATGTCGCGGGGAGATGCCAGCGTCCTAGCGATCTCCATCAGCGTATCCATGGTGGCATGATGCCGCGGGTCGCTCTGCAGCTCGCGGCTTGTCCTGTCATTCATCTCAATCACCGATAACCGATGTACTCGCAGCCATCCTTGCAGCGACGTTGATGGCGGCCGTCATGCTGGCAGCAGAGGCACAGCCCCGGCCAGCAATCCCGTATGCCGTTCCGTGATCGACAGATGTCCTGATCAGCGGAAGTCCCAGCGTGATGTTGACTCCATCGTCGAAATGGAGGAGCTTCAACGGTATGAGTCCCTGGTCGTGGTACATGCAGACGACCGCATCATAGTCTCCCTGTGCCGCGAAATGAAAGAGCGTATCTGCCGACAGCGGTCCATGAGCATCTATCCCCAGAGCACGTGCCTTTTCAATGGCAGGTAAGATGATTGCTGCTTCTTCGCTACCGAACAAGCCCCCTTCTCCGCAGTGCGGATTGAGGGAAAGGACGGCAATTTTCGGGTCACGCTTGAAATAACGGGCAATGTCCTTGTGCGTTATTCGAATGGTTGCAAGCACCTTCTCGACCGTGATGAGGGACGGAACAGCGGCAAGGGCTTCATGAATGGTGACGAGCGTCACACGCAACTTGTCGCCGGCGAGCATCATAACGAACTCCTCCGTGCCGGTCAACTCCGCAAGGAGTTCCGTGTGCCCCGGATAGTGGTAACCCGCCCTGTTGAGGACCTCTTTGCTGATGGGGGCCGTTGCCATGGCGGCAACACTCCCGGACAAGCAGAGGTGTGCAGCGGTGGTAATATAGTCGTGGACCGCCCTCCCCGTGGCAAGGGTGGGCTGACCGTACTGCATGTCCACAGCGTCCAGCGAACCGGTCTGCAGGAGATACACCCCCCTTGCACATCCTGCTCCAGGCCAGGTATCCGGTTGCACCGGGATGATCGGCATGTCCACACCCGTCAGCGCTACCGCCCGAGCCATGACCGCACCGTCACCAACGATAACGGGGACACTGGACTCCCACACCGATTCGTCCGCAAGCGAACGGGCGATTATTTCCGGGCCGATGCCGCACGGATCGCCCATGGTCACCGCTATGACAGGCCTGCTCATCGTTCAGACTCCCCGTGATTGACTGTCCAAGAACTTACTGGCAGATCAGTCTTCCCGTTGACAATGCGTTGCGCCAGTAGCCGGATAAAAAAAAAGCGGCCCGAAAGCCGCTTGTGAAGGAAGGTGATAATACTACTTTACTGACTTGCCGGCAACCTGCATCCTGATGATTGCCCGCTCAAGAGCGGCCTCGTAGATTTTAAACTGCTTATCTTCCGGTGTCAGTTTCTTCAGCATCTCCTCGGCACGTCCCATGGCAGCCTTTGCCCGCTCCAGGTCTATCTCGTCGGCACGCTCGGCGGTCTGCACGAGTACGGTGGTGCGGTCATCCTCCACCTCAAGGAAACCCCAGTTCACAGCCATGTTGTGGATCACTCCATCCTGCTTGTAGCTGAACTCGCCGATCTTCAGGGAGGAGAGCATCGGAGCATGGCCGGGGAGAACTCCGAATTCACCAAGGGATCCGCTCGCGGTAATCTCGTCCACCTCTTCGGAGAGGACTTTCTTGTAGGGTGTAACCAGTTCTAGTTTGAGTTTTTCAGCCATATATAACCTCTAGGCTAAGGGCTAAGGGATAAAGTCCGGGCAATTCCAGAACCTTTAGCCCTTAGCCTCGCGCCATTAGCCAGATTTTTTAAACAGCCAGCTTCTTGGCCTTTTCGATGACTTCTTCGATGGTACCGACCATGTAGAATGCCTGCTCGGGGAGGTCGTCATACTTGCCGGCAACGATTTCCTGAAAGCCCTTGATGGTGTCCTTCAGCTCAACGTACACGCCCGGAGTGCCGGTAAAGGCCTCGGCAACGTGGAACGGCTGGGAGAGGAAGCGCTGGATCTTCCTGGCGCGGGAAACGACCAGCTTGTCTTCCTCGGAAAGCTCGTCCATGCCGAGAATGGCGATGATGTCCTGAAGGTCCTTGTAGCGCTGCAGAACGTACTGCACGGAACGGGCAACTGCGTAGTGCTCTTCGCCGACGACCTGGGGATCGAGAATCCTGGAGGTGGAGTCGAGGGGGTCAACTGCCGGGTAGATGCCGAGCTCGGCGATCTGCCGGGAGAGAACGGTGGTGGCGTCCAGGTGGGCGAAGGCGGTAGCCGGAGCCGGATCGGTAAGGTCGTCGGCGGGGACGTAAATAGCCTGAACCGAGGTAATGGAACCCTTGGTAGTGGAGGTAATACGCTCCTGAAGTTCACCCATCTCGGTGGACAGTGTCGGCTGATAACCAACGGCTGAAGGAATACGGCCGAGAAGAGCGGAAACCTCGGAACCTGCCTGGGTAAAACGGAAGATGTTGTCGATGAAGAGCAGAACGTCCTGACCTTCTTCGTCACGGAAGTATTCGGCAACGGTGAGGGCCGAGAGGGCAACACGGGCACGGGCCCCCGGCGGCTCGTTCATCTGGCCGTAAATCAGGGCAGCCTTGTCGATAACACCCGAATCCTTCATCTCGTGCCAGAGGTCGTTCCCTTCACGGGTACGCTCGCCGACGCCTGCGAATACGGAGAAACCGCCGTGCTGCTTGGCGATATTGTTGATGAGTTCCATGATGAGAACGGTCTTGCCAACGCCGGCGCCACCAAACAGACCGATCTTACCACCACGGGCATAGGGAGCGAGAAGGTCAACGACCTTGATTCCGGTGGTGAAAGACTCGACCTTGGTTGACTGGTCCTGGAAGGAAGGGGCCGAACGGTGGATCGGATACTCCTTCTCATGGCCGATTGGGCCCATTTCGTCAATCGCTTCGCCGACGACGTTCATGATGCGGCCGAGGGTCTTGCGACCGACAGGCATGACGATCTGCTTGCCGGTATCCAGAACCTGCTGACCGCGAACAAGGCCGTCTGTACCGTCCATGGCGATGGTACGTACCGAATTCTCGCCCAGATGCTGGGCAACTTCGAGAACCAGGTTGAACTCGCGCTCGTCGATGGCCGGATTGGTGACCTTCAGGGCGTTGTAAATCGGGGGGAGTTTCCCCGGCTCGAACTCGACGTCGACAACTGCGCCGATTACCTGGGTGATCTTTCCAAAATTCTGACTCATGCTGTCCTTCCTCCTGTGACCGTAGGCCACCTATTAATTAATGGATCGTATCCTTATTAACCTTTTACCGACTCGGCCCCGGAGATGATCTCCATCAGCTCCTTGGTGATCGCAGCCTGACGAGCCCGGTTGTAGATGAGAGTCAGCTTGCCGATCATCTCGGTGGCATTTTTCGAGGCGCTGTCCATGGCCGTCATACGTGCACCATGTTCACCGGCAACCGACTCCAGAAGCGTCTTGAAGATCTGCACTTCGATATGCTTGGGGAGCAGTTCGGCAAGGAGTTCACCCTGGCCCGGTTCGTAGATGTATTCGCGCGGCACCGTTTCCTCTGCTTCCGATGCAGGCGGAGTCACCGGCAGGAGCTGAGTAAAGGTGATCTCTTGGGACATGACGCTGCGGAACTCGTTGTACAGGACATGAACTTCATCGTACTCTTCGGCCAGATAGCCTTCGATGATTTCCTGTGCGAGGACGACCGCGGTCTGGAACGTCAGATTCGACTGGATATTGGCGTGATTCTTCCAGACACCGTGGCGATTTTTGAGGAAATCATACCCTTTGCGGCCAAGGGTCATGATTTTCAACTCTGCGTAATCGGATTTGCGCTCCTTGACAAAGCGGTCTGCTGCTTTACACAGGTTGGCATTGAACCCGCCGCACAGTCCACGGTCTGAGGTCACCACCACCAAAAGAGCCTTGCTGGCCCCTTCGCGCCGCTGAAGAAGCGGGCTGCAGTCGGCAGGGACACTGGCAGCCAGACGCCCGAGCACTTCCGCCAGTTTTGTCGCGTAAGGGCGGGCGGCAACCACGTTTTCCTGAGCGCGGCGGAGCTTGGCAGCCGAAACCATTTTCATGGCTTTCGTGATCTGGCGCGTGTTTTTGACCGAGCTGATACGCTTTTTAATACTCTTGAGACTTGGCATAACGAAAATCCGTCCTTGATTTAGGCTGTGAACTCTTTCTTGAACTCGTTCAGAGCTGCAGTGATTTTCGCCTTAAGCTCGTCGTCGATGGCCTTCTTGTTGGCCAGTTCCACCAACAGGTCGCTCTTACGGCTGTCGAAGAAGGTGAGCAGTTCGGACTCGTAACGTTTCAGGACGTTAACCGGATACTCATCGACAAAGCCGTTGTTGGCGGCGAAGATTACCAGGACCTGCTTTTCATTGGAAAGCGGCTGATACTGTGCCTGCTTGAGGATCTCAACAAGTCGCTCGCCCCGGGCAAGCTGCATCTGTGTTGCCTTGTCCAGATCGGATCCGAACTGGGCGAATGCCGCCATCTCACGGTACTGGGCGAGGTTGAGTCGCAGCGTACCGGCAACCTGCTTCATCGACTTGGTCTGGGCGGAGCCACCGACCCTGGATACCGAGATACCGACGTTGATCGCCGGACGGACACCGGAGTAGAAGAGGTCGGATTCGAGGAAGATCTGACCATCGGTAATGGAGATGACGTTGGTCGGAATGTAGGCGGAAACGTCGCCGGCCTGGGTCTCGATGATCGGCAGGGCAGTCAGCGAACCGGCGCCAAGCGCGTCGGAAACCTTGCAGGCACGCTCGAGGAGACGGCTGTGGAGGTAGAAAACGTCACCCGGGTATGCCTCACGTCCTGGCGGACGGCGGAGGAGCAGGGAGAGTTGCCTGTAGGCGACGGCCTGCTTGGAAAGGTCGTCGTAGATGATCAAAGCGTGCTTGCCGCTGTCGCGGAAGAACTCGCCCATGGTAACACCGGTATAGGGGGCGATGAACTGGAGCGGTGCCGACTCGGAAGCGGTGGCGGCAACGACGATGGTGTAATCCATGGCGCCATGCTCCTGGAGCTTGGAAACAACCTGAGCGACGGTGGAACGCTTCTGGCCGATGGCGACATAGATACAGACCACGTCACCGCCCTTCTGGTTGATGACGGTGTCGATGGCAACGGCGGTCTTTCCGGTCTGACGGTCGCCGATGATGAGCTCACGCTGGCCGCGCCCGATTGGAACCATGGAGTCGATCGCCTTGAGACCGGTCTGCATCGGCTCATGCACCGATTTCCGGGCAACGATGCCGGGGGCCTTGATCTCGACCTTGCTGTAGGTATCGGTGTTGATCGGGCCCTTGCCATCGATCGGCTGACCGATAGCGTCGACGACACGACCGATGAGGGCCGGGCCTACCGGAACCTCGACGATCCTGCCAGTCCGCTTGACGCTGGAGCCTTCCTTGATGTTCTCGTTGTCCTCACCGAGAATGGCGGCGCCGACGTTGTCTTCCTCAAGGTTGAGCACCATGCCGGATATACCACCCGGGAACTCGAGCAGCTCGCCTGCCATGGCTTTGTCCAGACCGTGGATACGGGCAATACCGTCACCAACGGAGATGATGGTACCGGTTTCGGAAACTTCGACTTCCTTTCCGTATCCCTTGATCTGCTTCTTGATTATTTCACTGATTTCTTCGGCTCTGATTTCCATAGGATCATCTCACCCCTTCTGTAATATATCTTCAATTCGTACTAACTGTGTCTTCACGCTACCATCCAGAACCTTGTCGCCGATCCTGGTAACAATGCCACCGATAAGTGAGGGCTCAACCTCGACCTGCAGAATGATCTTTTTCCCCGTGCTCTTCTCCAGAGCCGCCTTGATTTCAGCCACCCGACCCTCGTCGAGGGGGAGGGCGGTGGTGACGACCGGGCGAAGCACGCCAGACAGCTCGTCTGCCAGGACACTGTAGCAGGAGATGATCTGGGCAAGACACCCCACACGGTTTCTCTCCTGGAGGAGAAGGAGGAAATTGCGGATGGTCTCGGAGAGCTGCAGCTTGTCGGCGACTTCGCGAAGTGCCTCAAGCTTGGCTTCGATACCGTATGCGGGATTGGACAGGAGCGAGCCGAGTTCGGGACAGTCGGCAAACAACTTCTCTATCCTCGCCAGCTCACCATGAAACTTCTCCACGGCACTCTCTTCGGCAGCAATCTGGACGAGTGCCTTGGCGTAACGACGTGCTATAGCGTTCGCGCTCAATGTAATTCCACCACCTTGGTAAGATATTCTCCAACCAGCCGATCCTGATCATCAGCGCGAACCGCGCCCTTGAGGGTCTGCTCGGCCAGCTGCACCGCAAGACGTGCAGCCTCTTCGCGCAGTTCGGACCTGGCCCTGACGATCTCCTGATCGGCCATCATCTGTGCCTGCGACTTGATTCTTTCACCAGCCGCCTGGGCTTCTGCAACAATGCGCGTCTTTTCGGCAAGGCCTTCCTCACGGATGGCCTTCTGCAACTCCTCGGCTTCCTTGTTGGCCTGGGCCAGCTTGGCATTGTACTCGGCAAACTTCTTCTCGGCGGCAACCTTGAGCTCGTCAGCTTCGCGCAGGGCTTTATCGATCCCCGCCTGGCGGTCTGCCAGGGCCTTCTTCATGTCAGCTTTCTTCACTGCCCAGACCATGACAATGACGAGGGCGGCAAAGTCCACACAGCGCCACATGAAATCCTTCCACTGGGCTGCACCACCATGGCCTCCGCCATGGGCCTCGCCGCCGGCTTCACTGGCGAAGCCGAAGCCGGCCAACAGAATCAGCAGGATGACCTGTGCACCTGCAACGACTACCGGCTTGCGTATAACTTCCATACAGCGCTTCATATTACAAGCTCCTTCCGAGAACCTTTTCACATATATCGACGGACAGCGCCTTGGCCTGCTCCTGGAGGAGCACCCTGGCGTCGGCTGACTCCTTGGCTACCCTGGTCTTGATGGCGGCAAGGGTTTCAGATGCTTCCTTGCGGGCAGCTTCCAGTATGGCAGCCTCCTCAACCTGGGCCTCCTTGACCAAGACCCCCCGCTCGTCGGCAGCACCCGACTTCATGGCCTTGAGGCGTGCCTCGTATTCTGCCATCTTCCCCTGCACGTCCCGATCAACATCCTCTGCGCGACCTTTTGCTTCTGCGATGCGACCCTGACGCTCGGCAAGGACCTTCCTGATCGGCTTGTAGAGGAAGACATTCAGTATGAACATCAGGACCAGAAAGTTGACCAGCTGAATCAGTATCGCCAGATCTATGTTAATCACGCTGCCACCTCTTGTTTTTCGGGATTGTATACTGCATACACGAAGGACGGGCATGCTCATACCCGGACCATAAACACGTGATTGCTACCACATGCCTGTTTACATTGTCAAGCAATTTCCTTTTGATTAGCGGCATTTAAGCTCTACGGCACCTAGGTTCAACAGCCGCCAACACTCCCACCATCCGGGTCATTCGCGGAGGACCGGGAGAATGTCCTCTCCTTCAGATTCCCAGCAGCTCCACGATGCGCGCCAGCTCCTCCCGGCCGCTGTAGCTGATCTCGATCTTCCCCCCCCGGCTACCAGCCTTGATGTCGACCTTCGCCTGGAACCGCCGCTTCAGCTGCTCCACGAGGTCAACCAGCTCCCGCTCCGGCTTCTTCACCCCTTTCTGCGGCACGGGATTCTTCAGTTTCTTCACGAGGGCCTCGGCACTGCGGACACTGAGGTGCCTTTTCAGGATGTCTTCTCTGGCCTTGCGGATAAGTTCCGGCTCCTCGAGGGCAAGGAGTGCCCGGGCATGTCCCATGGTCAGGCGCTCGGCAATAATGTCCCTCTGGACGTCTTCCGGCAGCTTCAGGAGTCGCAGGGAATTGGCCACGGTAGAACGGTCCTTGCCGACCCGCTTTGCCATCTCTTCCTGGGACAGCCCGATGGTCTCCATGAGGGAACGGTAGGCGTGGGCCTCCTCCACCGCGTTCAGGTCTTCACGCTGGATATTCTCGATCAGGGCCATTTCAAGGGCGACGTTGTCATTCACATTCTGAATGACAACCGGCACCTCGCGCAGCTCGGCCTTCTGGGCGGCACGCCAGCGGCGCTCGCCGGCTATGATCTCGTAGTGCGCCCCCTTTTCGATCACGACGATGGGCTGGATGATCCCCTGCACCCGGATGGAGGCCGCCAACTCCTCCAGCTTGTCGGCATCAAAGGTCTTGCGAGGCTGTGCCCTGTTCGGTTTTATATTTTCGATGGGGCAGATGAAATAGTTCCCCTGCGCCTTGTCATCAGCCTTGAGCAGCGCTCCGATCCCCTTGCCGAGCCCCGTTTTCTTAACCATTCACCCCTCCACGCGCCATGAGCTCGCCGGCCAGATCCAGATAGGCACTCGCCCCACGGGACGCGATATCATACAGGATGATCGGTCTTCCGTGGCTCGGCGCCTCCGAGAGCCTGACGTTTCTGGGAATTATCGTCTTGAACACCTGTTCACCAAAGTGGGTGCGCACCTCTTCTTCTACCTGCCGGGACAGGTTGTTCCTTCCGTCGTACATGGTCAGGACAATACCGTCCATCCTCAGCCCCGTATTCAAGCCCTTCTGGACCAGTTTGATGGTCCGGGTAATCTGGGACAACCCCTCGAGGGCATAGAATTCGCACTGCAGAGGAACCAGAACGCTGTCAGCCGCCGACATGGCGTTAACGGTCAACAGGCCGAGGGAGGGGGGACAATCGATTAGAATGAAATCGTACCGATCCCGCAGAGGGTGAAGGATTTTTTTCAGCTGCCATTCCCGCTCCGGCATCTCGATGAGTTCCAGTTCGGCGCCTGCCAGATCGGGCGTGGCCGGGAGGATCGTCAGTGTTTTCAGCTCGGTGGCCTGCATGATGGCATCGGGGTCAACACTGTTTATCATGGCATCATAGATGCTTCTGCGTAACTGGCTCTTGTCGATACCGACCCCGCTCGTGGCATTTCCCTGGGGGTCCATGTCCACCAGCAGCACTTTCTTTTCGGCGGCTGCCAAGGAGGCGGCAAGATTGACCGCCGTCGTGGTCTTTCCCACCCCCCCCTTCTGATTGGCTATGCAGATGATACGTGCCATGGTTGTACCTTTTTTCCTGGCATTCTACCCAACCCGTGGGAGGGAATGAAAACTACCATACTTCCACGGCAGAGAAAAGATTTTTCCAAAATCAGCGGGTTACTACCCATGCCGGAGCACTGGGTAACGTGGAGGGAGTCCGCCGCCATAACGGCGGTCGCGCGAGAAAAATAAAAGGCCATGGAAAATCCATGGCCTTCGAGTGGTTATCGGTTGAGACGGACTATCTGGCCGGGGTGAAATCGACCAGGCCGAAACCGTATCTGCTGTGCTGTGATGCGTGGGTATTGGGGTAGAGGGTGAACAGCCACCCCCTGAAAACTTCCTGGCCGTTCTCGGTGATGTGGACCTGCACAGCCGGGTTTTTCGGTGAATTTGAACTGGAGGTCAGGGTAGTCCCCTCCATGATGAAGTGGGGGAGGAAGTTCTCTACCGTGATAACAAGGTTGGTCCCATTGACCTTCATCGTCTTGCCGATGTCAATGGTTACGTAGCCCTCCCGGTTGGTCTCCTTGTCCAGAATGCTCAGCTTGACCGATTTCCATTTACCCTTCACTGCAGCGGGAACCGCGACCTCAGCCTGTTTTCTGATCGTGGAATCCTGGGCAGCGGGCGGAGTGGCTGGCAGCTTGGCAGGTTCTTCCTTTTTGCTGCAGCCTGAAAGGACTCCAAGCGAACAGACAATACCCGCCGTTATAAAAATTGCCAGCTGCCGTACCATCAAACTCCCCGGGGGTAATGTGCCATAAAATGGCGGAGAGAGAGGGATTCGAACCCTCGATACCGGTTTCCCAGTATACTCGCTTAGCAGGCGAGCGCCTTCGACCTACTCGGCCATCTCTCCGTTTCTGCCCAAGCTTCAGATTCATGGTTAGAAGGTTCGGCTCCTGTGCCGAAACCAAGGGGACATGAAACTCCAAGCTCTCTGTATATATGGCGGAAGAGGTAGGATTCGAACCCACGGAACTTTCGTTCAACGGTTTTCAAGACCGCCGCCTTCAACCACTCGGCCACTCTTCCAACACTTATCTTCTTCCGGCTATCCAGCCTGGCCGATCTTTGCCATGTCCCCCATGTAGGGGCGCAGGACATCAGGAATCAGCACCGAACCGTCCGCCTGCTGACAGTTTTCCAGAATCGCCACCAGGGTCCTGCCGACGGCCAGACCTGACCCGTTCAGGGTATGAACAAATTCGGGCTTTGACTTTTCCTCTTCCCGGAATCTTATGCCGGCACGTCGGGCCTGAAAGTCACCGAAATTGCTGCAGGACGATATTTCCCGGTACGTATTCTGACCGGGAAGCCAGACTTCGATGTCAAAGGTCCGTCTGGCGGAAAAACCGATGTCCCCAGTGCAGAGCTCCACAACCCGGTAAGGCAGGTCAAGCAGCCGCAGAACCTCTTCCGCATTGTCGAGCAGGGATTCCAACTCCCCATCCGAATGGGCGGGGTGAACAAATTTCACCAGCTCAACCTTGTTGAACTGGTGCTGGCGGATCAACCCCCGTGTGTCCTTGCCGTAGGAACCGGCCTCCCTCCTGAAGCAGGGTGTATAGGCCGTATAGGCCAGGGGCAGATCTTTCCCCCGGAGGATCTCTCCCCGGTGGATATTGGTTACCGGAACCTCGGCAGTCGGTATCAGGAAATAATCAACCCCTTCCATATGAAAGAGGTCGTCTTCAAACTTGGGCAATTGACCGGTTCCGGTCATACTTTCCCTGTTTACCATAAAGGGCGGGAGCATTTCAATATAATTGTGCCGGCCGGTATGGAGATCCAGCATAAAGTTGATCAGGGCACGCTCAAGCCTGGCCCCGGCACCCTTGTAGAGGGTAAAGCGGGCACCGGTGAGCTTGGCGCCCCGCTCGAAATCCAGGATGTCCAGGGCCTCGCCGATCTCCCAGTGGGGTTTCGGGGTGAAACCATACGAAGGGATATCACCCCACCTCTTCACCTCCCGGTTGTCAGCCTCCGTCGCCCCCACCGGAGTCTGGACGGACGGGACGTTCGGGACCGTCAGGAGGAACGCGGCAAGCTGCTCCTCCAGGAGGCGGAGCTCCTCGTCGAGTGCCTTTATGTTCTGGGAAACTTCCCGCATCTCGGCTATCTGGCCCTGCACCTGGCTCTTGTCCTTGACCCTGCTGATCTCGTCGGAAACCCTGTTGCGGAGCGCCTTGAGAGTCTCCGTCTCCTGCAGCAGCCCGCGCCGCCGCCCGTCCAGCTCGCGGAAGCCGGAGAGATCCACGCCGCTGCCGCGGGTCTTGAGACGGGCCTCAACCTCCTCCAGATTCTCGCGGATGTACCGTATGTCAAGCATGGCAAATTCCTTTGCAAATGAGAGAATAAGGTTTTATCTTTAGCACTTGCCCGAGGCATAGTCAACATCCTGACCACCATTGGCCCCCTTTATGCGCAGAGTGATTCCTTTTATCCTTCTCCTTGTTTTCCCCGCCTCGGCACCGGCGGAACCGGTGGTCATCAATGCGGTCGGCGACATCATGCTTGCAGGCTCGGGGACCGCTCTCTTCAAACGCACCGGCTACGACTACCCGTTTCTGGCCACCACCTCCCTGCTGCGGCGGGGAGATATCACCATCGGCAACCTGGAATCTCCCCTCACAAACTCCGGCGAAGAGTTCACCGGGAAGAAATTCCGTTTCAAGAGTGCCCCCGCGTCGGCTGCAGCCCTGCAGCGGGCCGGCTTTACCCATCTCTCCCTTGCCAACAACCATATCCTCGATTTCGGTGCCAAAGGCCTGCGGGAGACCATTGCCACCCTGGACGGCGCCGGCATCTCCCATGCGGGCGCCGGCACCGACCTCGGCAACGCCCGACAGGCGAGCATCGTCACCGTCAGGGGGAAAAGAATCGCCCTCCTTGCCTATTCCCTCACCTACCCGGCCGAGTTCTATGCCGGCACTGACAGGGCCGGCACGGCTCCCGGGTACGAGGCCTATTATCGTACCGATATCGCACGGGCACGACAGTCGGCCGACTACGTCGTCGTATCGTTTCACTGGGGAACGGAGTGTGACGACTTCCCCAGGGGATACCAGAAGAACACGGCTCACCGGGCGATCGATGCCGGAGCCGATGTGGTTCTCGGTCACCACCCCCACGTCCTGCAGGGGATCGAGTACTACAAGCACGGCGTTGTGTTCTACAGCCTCGGCAATTTCGCCTTTGCCAGCCGGAGCAGGAAAGCGGACAGGAGCATGATCGCCCGCATAACGCTCGACAACGGCATCAGCGCCGTGGAGGTGATCCCGCTGAACGTGCTGTACAGCGACGTCAGGTATCAGCCGCGCCCGCTCGACGGTGCCGGAGGAGAGGATGTCGCCAGACACCTTGCCCGCCTCTCCGCCGACATGGGAACGTCATTTTCGCAGGGTACCGCCAGCTACCTGGTGGAGAGGCGCAAACAGGAGATCGCCCTGCAGTAACGGGAGGGGGAGGATATGCACCGGCTGTTTGTGGCCATCGAGCTACCGGACACGCTCAAGGAGGAAGTTTTCGCCATCAGGAACGATCTTCCCGGAGGCCGCTGGGTGAGCCCGGACCAGTTGCACCTCACCCTGCGCTTCATCGGCGAAGTTGACGAACAGACCCTGCTGGCTGTCAAGAAGGGATTGTCAACCGTTCGCGGGGCACCCTTCCAGCTGGCTGTTGCCGGCATAGGACACTTCCCCCCCGCGAAGTCCCCGCGAATCCTCTGGGCAGGGGTTCATGCCGACAGCACCCTCCTCCTCGTGCAAAGGGGGGTGGAGAGCGCCCTGCAGCATGCCGGCATTCCGGGAGAAACGCGCCCCTTTGCCCCCCACATAACCATAGCCAGGCTCAAGGGGACCCCACTCAGCCTCGTCAGGGAGTTCGAACAACTCCACGGCTCATTTGCCCCCTCCCCGTTTCAGGTCGCCGCCTTCCACCTCTTCGAGAGCATCTTCTCCGGGAACTCGGTTTCCCACGTGAAACTTGCCGAATACCCCCTCAGCCGAATGGGCGGCTAACGTCGTCTCCTGTTGTCGCCGTCCTGTTTCACCTGCCGGGTTTTCATCCCTTCTCCGCTACACTACCCCACTGCTTCCCTCTCGTCGGCAGCTCGTTTCTGCCCCGTGCAGCATCTCCTTCCTTTAATGTTGGCATCCCTTGATAGGGCCTGCTTTTTGCATAATAAACATCTAATTATTTTCAGCTAAACAACGTTTTTCATACAGTGCACAACAGATCGTTACTCACGGCAGGTGGCCAGCATGAACCCCATAAAGACAGCTTCACTGATTGCACTCTCCTTGTCAGCCGGTCTCATCCTTTATGCCGGGGACAGTTCCGGAGCCCCACTCAACTGCTATGACTGCCACGGGACGGGCAGCACCAAGGATATCAGGCCGGTCGACTCGTCATACCGCAACATCAGCACGGGAGGGTTCATCGGCAACCATCGGTCACACGTTGCCTTCGGCTCCGCAGGTGAGCGCTGCGCCACCTGCCATCCCGGGAGCGCAACGTACGACTCTGCCCACCGGGACGGCATGATCTCCCTCTCCCCTCACCTGAACGTTTCCCCCCAGGTCACCACGTACAACAACAGGACAACAGCCTGGCAGCAGACTGCCACACCACTCCCGGGGAACTGCACCAACGTCAACTGCCACTTTGAGAGCCAGACTCCCCGGTGGGGGGATGACCGCTCACTCATGACCTGCACCTCGTGCCACAACACTCCGCCATTAGACGGGAGCCACGGGAAAAAACATGGCGACTACTTCGGGACAGCGACGGACAGCTGCAGCAGATGCCACCGGAACCACCTTGCCGAAGACAATACGTTTGCCCACGCATCAGGTGCCGGCAAGCGGGGCATCGCGGTCCAGTTCCTTACCCCGCCGAACTCGGGCGGCACCTACAGCGGCGGCACCAACGATTACCCAGCCTATCTGCCAAGCATGAATCCTGCCCGCAACGGCAGCTGCGTCGATACCTACTGCCACAGCGACGGCCGGGGCAACCCGCCGGTCAAACCGCTCACCTGGTCAGACACGAAAACAACCGACTGCTTCACCTGTCACCGCGGGAAAACCACGGACAGCACCCCCGGCAACTGTGTCGGCTTCGGGATCTGGAGCGCTTCACGGGGATACTGCACCCCGGACCTGACCATGGCCTCCAACGGTCACCACCGCCTGGTCGGCCCCCAGTGGATACGGAAGTACCCCTGTTATTACTGCCATTACGAAACGGTCGACAGCACGGGGGGGCTGAGTGACAGGACCAAGCACGTCAATGGCGTCAAGAACGTCGTGATCCATCCGGACTGGAGCCTGAACAACCGCCCCCCTGCCGGCTACGACCCGGAAACCAAGGTCTGCAGCAACATTTACTGCCACAGCGACGGCACCACCGACCCCGAACAGGTCCGCCCCTTTGCCTGGACCGAACCGAAAACTGAGTGCAACACCTGCCACGGCCACCCGGTCGGCAGCTGCTCGAACAGTGGCTGCCACGACGGCAGGATCGACACGGTCACCGGCAAGGTCTGGACGGTGAAAACCGACTGGGCTCCGGAGAACCGGTGGATGGGAGCCATGCCCATGTTCCCGAACCAGGGGCCGGGCACCCCCCGGGCCAATTCCCACGCCCGGCACGCCCAGACCAGCTTCACCTGTGACATCTGCCATGCGGAGACCATCGTCAACGGCACCTGCACCTCCTGCCACGCGACGGGGATCCCACCCGGCAGCATGGGAGAGGTCTCCCACCTGAACGGCAGCAACCATGTGAACAAGAGAAAGGATGTCGCCTTCAAGGAGCCCGGGGCAAGTTACAACACCGCATCGAAAACCTGCTCGGGCACAGGGAGCGGCTGCCATACCGGCGGGACCGATCCCGTCTGGGGCGGCTCGGTCAACAGCGCCATCACCTGTCTCGGCTGTCACCGGACAACCGCGGCGGATCTTGACAACTTCGCGGCATTCGATGGCCAGAGAGCGAAGATAAACCAGCTTGAGTGGGAGACAACCGGCCATGGCCGCTATTCGACCTCCGGGCGCTATCCCGTCTCGGGCAACCCGGCAGCCAACTTCCCGGGCAATCCCTGCTGGTACTGCCATGACAACAGCATCCTCCACAATGACGCGCGCAACCCCTATCGCCTGCAGATGCACCACCAGTACGAGCGGCGTTTCGAGAAGGAGTGCGTCTACTGTCACATGGAGCGGACCGACGCCGAATGCATCGGCTGCCACGTCAACCAGGCCGAATCCCTGGCACCCCAGGCCACCGCAAGCGGCATTGTCTTCAAGCTGCCGGGCGGGGGGACTGAGACCAGGTACCCGACCCACACGGCCACCTCGACCTGCGTCGGCTGTCACGACACGGACGACGGCCTCTTCACGGGCGGCAACCACAAGGGACACAATGTCAACGCGGGGGTCTGGACGGCCGAGCAGAAGAGCGACGTCAAGAACCAGTACATCATGATGGGTGTCTGTCTCCAGTGCCACGACGATGACAGCGGCGGCCAGTGCACCGAGTGCCACACCGCCCCGCCGGACAATCCGAGGAAATACTCCCTCGGATTCGATCCCGGCACCGGTTTCATCAAGCCCAAGAAGGCACGGGCAACCTCGGCCCACTTCGGCTACAAGCACTACCGGGCATTCATGGTATCGGGGGGGTGGACGAAGGACTTGAGCGGCAGGGTTACCGGCACCTGGAAGGGGGGTAAGTTCTGCTGGGACTGCCACGACCCCCACGGCGACAGCAACATCTACATGATCCAGAGGAAGGTGGCCACCACAACGGACGGCACGTTCGGCATTCCCAAGACCCGGGCCGACGTCACCTTCGTGGACAAGCAGTCCGGCACCAGCTATGCGCGCAAGACCGCCCCCTTCGACGGCATCTGCAACGTCTGCCACTCCCCGGACAGCAAGCACTACACCAGCAGCTCGGGGGACGGCCACAACTATACCCGCATCTGCACCTCCTGCCACGAGCACCGCTTTGCCGACAGCCACGCCAACCAACAGGCCTGCAACAGCTGCCACAACAGCAACAAGCCGATACCCAAGCATACCGCCTTCGGCCTCCCCCGGGACTGCACCAAGTGCCATGCCGGCACCATCGGCAAGCGGATGGACATCATGGGGCAGATGAAGGCCAACTCCCACCACGTCCAGGGGGTGGACGTCACCAACAAGCACTGCTATGCCTGCCACTGGGAGTCGACACCCGAAGGGCTGATCGACACCCGTTACCACACCGGCTACAACTACAAGAACTACTCCTCCGTCAAGAACGACTATGTGGACCTGGTCCTCTGGGAGCCGGGCAGGCGCCCGGCGACCTATCGTGCCTACTCGACCCCGGAGGGGAAAGCCACCGTCACCCGCTTCCTGGCCGTCGGCATCGGTACCGCCGGCGAGCGGACCGAGGTCGGCAAGATAACCCCCCACTGCATCTCCTGCCACAGCGACCAGAACAACGACAGCGAGCCGTTCGGAGACTACCGGACCCCGCGGCAGTACGCCTGGGACTACCAGAGCATCGCCTCCCGCTATGGCCAGGACACGACCCGGCCATGGGGCAAGTACAACTCCACCACCTACCCCACTGCCAACCGGAAGGACACCCTGACCAAGGCATTCTCCGCCCACGGGAATGCAGTCGCCAACCAGGGGGGGTGGAGTGCGGCATCGGGTTACGACGGCGCCATCGATATAACGCGGGGCGGCGAAGGGACCCGGAACGTGCAGTGCTTCGACTGCCACAACTCCCACGGCTCCAAGGTCGTCGGCTCCACCACCAGCTACACCACGTTCAACGGAACCAACAACGGCGGCAACCTGAAGGAGACCAAGCAGAACATCGGCGGGTACACCTTCGATTACAAGGCCTCGGCCGGGACGTCGGGGGTAAACCCCTACGGCGCGGGTGCCGGCCAGTGCTTCGACTGCCACAACTCCGAAACAACGGGCACCTCGACCCCCAACGGCAAGACACCATGGGGGTACAAGTCCACCTTCGGAGCAACGGCGCCGGTCATGGGATACAAGGACACCTCCCGCTTCGGCCAGGGGACCAAAGGCTCCACTGCCCGCTTTACCGAACGGGATATCATGAAGACCATCGTGGGGGGACACCTGAACGCGTCACAACCGGCGGGAGCCCTCCCCCACCTTGCCAAGGAAACGGGTACCGCCACCGGTGGCGACACGGCGTCCCTGGTCGACAGCGCCAAAACCTGGACCGTCGATACCTGGAAGAACCGGTACCTGCTCATGACCGGCGGCCTTAACAGCGGCCAGATCAGAAAAATCCTCGCCAACGGTGCAACGGGGCTGACGGTCGAGCCGTTTACCAGTGCCGTTGCCAGCGGGGATACCTATCAGGTCATACCCTATGCAGCGACGGTGAACGGACTCTGCACGCCGTGCCACGACCCCCATGGGGTAACCCCTGCCCTGGGGGAGAGACAGCCCTATGCCCTGCCCCTTCTCAAAGGGACCTGGATGACCTCCCCCTACAAGGAGGATGCACCGCCTCCCGTCCCCACCGGCAACCGTGTCGGCTCGGTCTACACGGGAACCGGCGATTACAACGGCAAACCCCGCTCTTGGGGCGCCAACACCCAGACATACAGCTGGTACAACAACGTCCCGTCACCAACGGCACCGAGCAACAGGATCTACCTGGACCGCAACACGTTCGGCGGCGCCCGCATCAACGAAAAGGCCGACCAGTTTGCCGGACTCTGCACGAACTGCCATACGAAAGAGAACCTCACCGACGGCGTGAACAGAAACAACGGTGCCACGGGATTCAAGACCGTCGACCGTATCCACGAATCGGTCAAGGAGTGGGGGGTAAACAGCGAACACTCCTTCACCTGCTCCAAGTGCCACCAGCCCCACAATTCGGGCCTGCCCCGCCTGATGCAGACCAACTGCCTGGACTTCAAGCACCGGGGGGGGATCGTCTCCGGCGGGCAACCATGGGCGGCGGACAAACAGCAGCCAGCCAGTGCACATGGCAATGGCTGGGAACACCGCGGCTTCCCCATCGGGGGCATGAACTATGCGCGGACCAATACCAACAACTTCGAGGCGACCACTGCCTGTCACGTGGGGAGATTCACCCCGACCTACGACTCCAGGACCCCGCCGGCACAATGGCCGGACGGCAATCTGTGGAACAACGTGACCCCGTGGTAAGACAATGAAACCTTTCAGCCGGAGATGCCAGATGAACCAGGAGCTTATTCCTATGACAGAACAATCCGCCGCCACTACGGAGGGGATCTTCCCGCAACGCAGTGGACGATGGGTCACCCTGGCCGCAGCCGTCGTCATGTCCCTCGGCCTTGCCGCCTCCGCATTCGGCAAGGGGGGAGACTACGTCACCCCGTTCCCCATCACCGACCCTCTGCCGGCACGGCAGGAGGCAAAGTCCATGGCCGTTGACCCGGCTGGCAACATCATTGTCGCGGGCTATACCAACAGCGGGGGGATGAACAACGATTACCTGGTGACCAAGTTCAAGGCCGACGGCAGCGGCGTAGCCTGGCGGGCGACCTTCGACAAGAGCGGCGGTGATGACCAGGCGACGGCAGTCGCCGTGGACAGACAGGGGAACATCATCGTCACCGGTACGGTCTGGAACGCCGCCAGCACGGATATCCACACGATCAAGTACGCGGCCGACGGTACCCTCCTCTGGCAGCACACCTTCAGCGGCGCGGCCGGCGGCAGCGACATCGCCACCTCCCTGGCCGTTGACGGGGACGACAATATTTACGTCGCCGGCTACTCCGCCAACTCCTCGGGGAATGACGACTTCCTCATCCTGAAGTATCCCGCCGCCGGCACCGCGCCGGTCTGGACGGAGATCTACAACTCCCCCTACAACAGCAACGACAGGATCATGGCGATTGCCGCCGGCACCAGCGGGATTGCGGTCACCGGCGCCTCCTCGAAGGGGGGGATGGATTTCGACATCCTGACCCGCTCCTACACGACGGAAGGAGCTCTGGTCTGGGAACAGCGCAAGGCCTCGACCGGCAGCGGCGACGACCGGGGCATGGCGGTCAGGACAGACCCCAGCGGCAACGTCATCGTGTCCGGCTACCTGTCCAACGGCAGCAACAGCGACATCTACATCGCCAAGTATGGGGCGGCGGCCCCCGGCACCCTCGCCTGGGAAACGACCTATAACGGCGGCAGCAACGACGAGCCCCGGGCACTGCGGGTCGACGGCAGCGGCGACATCTTCGTCACCGGCTACACCTACACCTACAGCGGCAACGAGGATTTCTACACCGCCCGCTACCGGGGAACGGACGGCACGAAGCTCTGGTCCGCCATCTACAACAGCGGCGCCGACTTCACCGACATACCGGTCGACCTGGTGGTGAAGGAGGGGGACACCGGCGGGGTCTTCGTAGTCGGCTACACCGTGACGAGCAGCAACGAGAACATAACGACCCTGAAATACCGGAAGAGCAACGGCACCCTCCTCTGGCAGCAGAGCTTCAACGGCGCGGCCAACAGGAACGACCGGCCGGTCGGCATCGGTCTGGCACCGTCGGGGAATGTCTGCGTGGCCGGTTGGACCGATACCGCGGCAAACCTGTTCGATACCCTTGCCATCAGCTACGACCATGGCCCCCTCGATCCCCCGACGGGACTGGTCGCTACCGCCACGTCGAACAGCACCATCACCCTGGCCTGGGAGGACAACTCGACCAACGAATCCGGCTTCACCATCGAACGCAAACTGGGTGAGGCGGGCGCCTATGCCCAGATCGCAACGGTTGCCGCCGATGTCACGGCCTATAGTGACGCCTCCCTCACCCCCAACAGCTACTACTACTACCGGGTACGGGCCTCCAACACCCCCGACGGCGACTCTGCCTACAGCAACGAAAGCCATGCCCTGACGAAAGTGATCACCTACGATCCCCCCTCGTGGGTCTACCAGTACAACGGCGCGGACAACAGGGAAGACGAGGCGGTCGGCATCACCACCGGCAGCGATGACCATCCCGTGGTCACCGGCTACAGCGACCTGACCGAGGAGGGGGTGGCAGGAGCCTACTCCTTCGACTACCTGACCATCAAACTGAACCGGACCGACAAGTCGGTCACGTGGAAAGCCCGTTACGACAGCGGGGATGGCGGCACCGACATGGCGGCAGGGCTGGTGCTGGACAACAACGGCGATGCGGTGGTCACCGGCACGGCCTATCTTTCGGGCGGCTCCGACAAGAGCGATGACCTCTACACCATCAAGTACAGCTCCGCATCCCATACCGACCCGGCGGCCAATCCCCCCATGGCGTGGAGCGACCAGTACGGGACCCAGGCGGGCATCGACCAGGCGACCGCCATCCAGGCGTCCCGGGACGGGGCCAACAATATCGTCGTTATCGGCCACGGCATCAACGCCACCCTGGACGAAGACATGTTCATCATCAAGTACCGCCCCGACGGTACCAGACCGTGGGCGCCGATCGTCTACGCTGGTCCGGCCCAGGGCAACGACTACCCGTCCGCGGTGGCCTTCGATACGGCGGGAGATATCTTTATCACCGGCTCCACGGAAAACGCCGCCGGCGACTTCGACATCTACACCGCCAAATATTCCGGCGCCACCGGGGCGCTCGTCTGGTCCGACATCTATGCCGGGGCGGGCAACGGGGACGACCACGGTCTCGCCCTGGCCATCGACAGGAAGGGTGACCTCTACGTGACCGGATATGCCGTTAACGCCGGCGGTAACGAAGAGTGGCTGACCCTCAAGTATGCCGGCGCCGACAGTGTCCCCACGCGGGAGCTCTGGCGCGCCGTCCATAACGGTCCCGCGGCCCCGGTCAACGGCAATGACCGGGGGACAGGGGTCGCCCTGGACCCCATCGACGGTGCGGTGATCGTGGCGGGCACCTCCTATGTCACTGCCACTGACAGCGACTTCCATCTCATCAGGTACAACGCGGCCGACGGCGCGGTCATCTGGGAAAGGAACTTCGACAGGCCGGGCCGCTACGACTACGTGACGGGGATGGCCGTCGACTCCTCCGGCTACATCTACCTCACCGGCAACAGCCGGAGCGGTCCCGACACCGACCCCGCCTATGACGACACGTCGGACATCCTCTCCCTGATCTACGATTTCGAGGGGACATTCCTCTCCGCCAGCGTATACGACGGCGGCAGACAGGACGAAGCCAGGGCGATCGCCGCCAACTACCGGGGGGAGGCGTTCAGCGCCGGGGTTACCCTCAATGCCTCCAACCCCGATTACCTCGTGGTGAAGCAGAAGAACGACTACATCCTGGTACCGGCACCCTTAACCCTGGTGCCCCCCCCGGATTATCAGACGATGACCATCTCCTGGCGGGCCAACACCCCCGGAACCCAGTTCCAGGTCGACCGCACCCCTGCCCCGGTGCTCCCCACGAGTGTCTGGACTCCCGTCACCACGGCCCCGGCGGGGATGACGAGTTTCACAGACACGGGGCTCGCCACGAACACCGGCTACTGCTACCGGATCTACGCCTTCTCCGGAAGCCTCAACTCCCGTACCATCGAACAGTGCGCCACGACGACTCTCCCCGCCCCGATCCTCGCTCCGCCCGTGGTCGACTCCACGACCCAGATATCCCTCTCCTGGAGCCAGATCGCCGGCAACAGCGGCTACCGGATCGAGCGCAAGACCGGCAGCGGGGGGAGCTGGGCCGAACTGGCGGTAAAGGGGAGCGATGTGACCTCCCACACCGATTCCGGCCTCAGTGCCGGGACGACCTACTACTACCGCGTCAGCAGCATCAGCCCCTCAGGCTACTCCCTGCCGAGCAACGAGCAGTCGGCCCCGACCAGGCCCGTCGCCCCGACCCTGAACACGCCGACCAGCATAACCAACACCCAGATGGCCCTGGGGTGGAACAGCGTCACCGGAGCAACCGGCTATACCCTCCAGTTCAAGATCTGGGGGGGGTCATACGCCGATGCCCCCGGGTGCGTCAACGTTGCCGCCACGAGCTGTACCGCCACCGGCCTGGCGGCCCCCAACAGCTACAGCTTCAGGGTCAAGGCCGTCAACAGCGGCGGTGATTCTTCCTGGAGCAACGAAACCAGCGGCACGGCAGCACTGGCCGTCCCGACCCTTGCTGCCCCGACCGCCATAACCACCACCGCCATGACCCTCTCCTGGACAAACCCCGTGGTCCCCGGTGCCAACGTGACCTCCTACACCCTCGAATACCGGGAAGGGGCCGGCGGCACCTTCGGCCCCTCGGGCTGCCCGCTGAATACCAATCTCAGTTGCACCGTATCCGGCCTGACACCGAACAGGACCTACTATTTCCACGTCAAGGCAACCAATGCCGCCGGCGACTCCGCCTGGAGCACCGAGCAGAGCGGCACGACGCCGCTCCCCGCCCCGACCTTCACCGGTGCGGCGGGAGTAACGACAAGCCAGATCGACCTCTCCTGGGCAGCCGTGCCCGAAGCGACGGGGTATACAATCCAGCAGGCCGCCTGCAGCGACAGCACCACCCCCTCCACCTGCCGGGGAACGAGCGGCAGCTACGGGGGGTGGAGTGACAAGGCGACCGGCGTGACAACAACCACCTACTCTGCCACCGGCCTCTCCGCGGGGAGCAATTACCGCTACCAGGTCATCGCCAAGGCGGGCACCAACTCCTCGGCGGCCAGCAGCATACTGCACGCCTGGACCAACCTGACCCCGCCGACGTTGACCGTCACCCCGGCCAGCAGCACTTCCCTGACCCTGAACTGGGATCCCCAGCCCGGGGAAACCAACTACACCGCCGAAGTCAGCACCACCGGCATCGCCGGCACGTACACCCCCATTCCTGCGGCAACGGGCCTGGCGGCAAACACCATCACCTATACCCATACCGGCCTGGCCCTCGACACCGTATACTGCTACAAGGTCAAGGCCTACAGCACCGAAGCCATCCCGCCACCGCCCGTCTACAGCCCCCCGGTCTGCAAGACCACCCCGCCGAGCGAGCCGGTCATTACCCTGACGACCACCGAGCTCGACTCTTCGTACACGGTGCTCCAGGATGTTTCGAAATACTGGGGCCTGGCTGATTATTTCATCGGCCAGCCGGTGGTGATCACCTCCGGAGGGAACACGTATACCCGCAGGATTGCCGGCAGCGTCAACAGCGCCGTGTATGCCTCCCCGGCCTTCGCCACCGAGACGATCAACCAGGGTGACAGCTACGTGATCCTGCAGACCGTATCGGGCAAGGCCACCGGTAACGACAGCGGCGTCCTGAACAGCCTCCTGGACAGCGAAAAGAACTGGTCGCTGAACGAATGGCTCAACTTTAAGATCAGGATCCTCAACAGCGTCAATGCCACCAATATCGGGCAGGAGCGGACGATTGGGCTGAACGGCTCCATCAACCCCTATACGACGGCAAACTTCAACGCCGCGATCGTCGCCGGGGACACCTACCAGATAGCCTCCTACTTCGGCACGGCAACCGCAGCCGGCAGCACCACCCAGCTGGTACATAGCGGCAATTCCTGGGGGGCCAACACCTGGTCCGGCTACTACCTTATGATGACATCGGGTGCCAACAACGGCCATGCCCGAAGAATCACCGCCAAGACGACCACAACCCTCACCACCGACCCCTTCCCGTACCCCACTGCGTCGGGTGACACCTACCTGATCGCGCCACCGGCCAGGGCGGCAAATTATTTCGGCACGGCCACCGGCGCAGGCTCCAGCACGACCCAGCTGGTGGATACGGTCCATGTCTGGCAGACCAGTTACGTCGGCTCCTACCTGGTGATGACCTCCGGCAGCAACGTCAACAACGTCCGGCTCATTACCGCGGGATTCGACAGTGGCGGCAAGCTGACCGTTGCCCCCCCCTTCGAAAGCGCCATCGTCCCCGGGGATTCCTACGTGATAGCCTCGGCAGCGCAGATCGTCGCCTACGCCGGAACCGCAGCCGGCAGCCCCGGCACCAGCACAACGGAGCTGGTGGACACGGCGAACAGCTGGCTGACCGACTGGAGCCAGGGGTACTACCTGCAGATGACCTCAGGGAGCAACAACGGCCAGTCGCGGCTGATCACCGGAAAGAGCGCCTCGACGATTACCGTTTCGACCCCCTTCGGCTCTACGATCAATGCCACCGACAGCTACATGATCGTGCCGGTGGATGCCGTGAGCGGCAGCGGCAAGATCTCGGCGGCAATATCCCCCGGCAGCGCCTCCCAGGGTTCGGCCCGGTTGAGGCTGACCAGCAACGCGGTCGAGTTCACCTCGACAGCACCGGGGTATGCCAACAATTACAACTACGAACTCCTCAGCCTGAAAAACCTGTCACCCCTTGCCGGGAACTTCGACACCCAGTTCGACTACTCGGTCAGCAGCGGCCTGATCCCGGCGGACTCTTCCCTGGCCTACCTCTATCTCGCCAGCACCTATGCCGCCTCCCGGATCGACTTCCAGTCCCCCCCGGGCAAGAGCTACCAGAGTCAGGTCGTCCGCGGCAGGATCCCCCTCCAGGACACCGGCAGGTCAACCGCCTGGTCGGCAACCGTGAACACCCTCTACGACACCAGGACCATGGCCGGTTCGGCAACGAGCTGGAAGGGGTGGTGGGCCACTGACCAGTGGAAGGACTATTACCTGCAGATGACCTCCGGCCCCAACAACCAGCTGGTGCGCAAGATAACCGGCAACACGGCGGGGAGCATCACCCTGGAAAGCCCGTTCCCCAACGACCCGGCGGCTTCGGCGGGGACAGCGGCCGCAAGCGGCAACTCGGCGACGAAGCTGGTCGACTCCGTCGCGACCGGCTGGAGTATCAACAAGTGGCAGAACTACTACCTGCACATGGCCAGCGGGGCTAATGCCGGCCAGACACGCAGGATCACCGCCAGCGACGCCAGCAGCATGACCGTCGAGGGGACCGGATTCACCTCCCCCATCGGCAGTGGTGATGCCTACCGCATCTTCGCCCCCACCGGCGATTCGTACCGGATCAACGTCATTGCCGGCACCGCCGCCGTCAACGGCTCGACCCAGGACGGCAAAACCAGCACCAATGCCCTTCTGGTCGACTCATCGGACACCATCGGGAGCTCCCTGCCGGCGAAAAACTGGAGCACGAACCAGTGGCAGGGCTTCCACCTCTACCTGTCGAGCGGACGGAACATCGGCCAGTTCAGGACGATCACCGGCAACACCGCCAACAGCATCAGCGTCGACCCCCCCTTCCCCTACCAGATCGCCAGTGGCGACAGCTACACCATTTTCGACCCGAGAGCCGCGGCCCAGGCAACAGAGGCCTACTGGGTAACCTTGTATGATCCGGTGGCCACGGTCAACGATACGCGCATCTTCCCGACCAGTGAGCCCGCGGGGAAAATCCGCTCTGCCCGGAGCGGGGCTACCCTCTCGTTCTACACCGCCCCTGCCGCGGGGGGGTGGCAGCTGAGGCGCCAGCTCGACCTCTCTGCCGGCGACCTGTTCACCCCGAGCTCCTACTGGATCTACCAACTGGGGAGGCTCCCCCATACCGCCGGCACCACCGTCACGACGGGGATCAGCAATGCCCAGTTCACCGTGCCGTCAGGAACCGGTGTCACCGCCAACTCCTCCTACTGGAACCCGGAAGTCGGCCACAACTTCCGCCGCCTGACCCTGGGGGGCAACCCGGTTGAGGTCTCCTGGGACAGGCTCGCCACTGCCCTTCTCTACGAGGTCGAACGCTGCCAGTCCAGCAACAACGACAATCCCACCGTCCGCACCGTCAACACGGGCACCTGTACGACCTTTACCATGAACCAGCCGACCGACGGCAGCACCAGGATGGTCGCCGGTGATGCCAACAACGGCCTGGTCTCCGGCTACACCTATCGCTTCCGGGTCCGGGCCAAGTACAACGCCACCGACTACACCGCCTGGAGCAACGAGCAGTGGCTCACGATCACCCCGCCGGCACCGGTACTGGTCGCACCTGCCGCAGGCACCGCCAGCACGAGCCAGCTGACCCCCACCTGGAACAATGTCGCCGGAGACAACGGCTACAAGCTCTACTGGAAGGTCCGGGGGGGGGCGAGCTGCAGCGACGACAGCTGGAGCGGTCCCCTTGTCCTGGGGATGAACACCACGACCTATAACCACCTCAGCCTCACCCCCGGCACGTACTACTGTTACAAGGTTGCCGCCACGGGCCCCTCCGGGCCGCCGGTGACACCGGACTCCGCCTCCAGCAACATCGTCTCCCAGACGACGAAACCGTCAGCACCGGGGGTCATAACCTTCAGCGGCATCACCACCTCGTCCATCACCCTCTCCTGGCCCCAGGTAACCGGCAATACCGGTTACCAGATCGACCGCAGCCTCGACAACTCCACCTGGACGAACGGGGTGGGGAGCGTCGGCCAGGATGTCACCACCTACACGAGCACCGGGCTCTCTCCGGGGACGCTCTACTACTTCAGGGTCAGCGCCAACTCGGCAGCGGGATTCTCGGCCACCAGCGCCGTCCAGTCCACCACCACGACCGCCGCGGCACCCGTCATCACGGCAGGGGCCACCGGGGCGACCCAGGCCACCCTCTCCTGGCCCCTGGTAAAAGGCGCCAGCAGCTACAAGATCGAGCGGAGCACCGGGGGGGGCGGCTACAGCCAGATCGATGACGTTGCACTCCCGTACAGCCAGCAGTACTGCGGCTCGACCTACCCGACCGTTGCCTGTCCCACGCTCACCCCGGTTACCGCTGGCTACGCGGACAACGGACTCACCCCGAACACGACCTACTGCTACCAGATGCGCGCATGGAACAGCACCGGTGGCAATTCCGCCTACAGCGCCCAGCAGTGCGTCACGACGCCGCTCATGGTGACCAGCCAGAACCTGATCGTCACCCCCCTCAATGCCTTCGTCGTACGGCTTGACTGGACCCCTGCGGCATGTACGCCCGGCCCCTGCTCCCCCCCGGAAGGCTTCGCCATCGAGCGGATGATCCGGGACGGGGTGTGGGTCCAGATAGCCACCGTCGGTGCGGCAACGACAAGCTTCACCGACAGGAGAGGGATCGACCCCATGAAACCGTACCGCTACCGGCTCCGCTCCTTCAGCGGGCAGAGCTGGTCCCTCTCTGCCGAGGGGATGGCATACACCCCCCCCTACAAGAGCGGGGACAATGTGGGCCCCTGACCCCCAAAGCAAACGGCCGGTTTTGCGTCATGGCAAAACCGGCCGTTTGCTTCTTCCGGAAGGGCTCCCTGGGTTCACTCGCCGTCAGGCAGTTCCAGGGGGATCTTCTGGAGCCGCTTGTAGTAGAAACTCTGCCCGTAGAGGGCGGCCACGGGGTTGTGCCCCAGCACCCGGTCCTTGCAGATCAGCGTCGTGACCGGCGCCTTCGAATACTTGGTGAAGAGCATGTCGTGGCCGACGCAGAGGCCGACGATGATGTTCATGTCTGTCCCCGCACGGTTGCAGAGCTCTGCCTGGGCAACCGGGTTGCAGGCCGGCTCGAAGGTTCCGGGGCGGACCTTGTCCTCTTCGGCGATCCCCAGGCTGTTCTTGTCTATGCTCCCTGCCTTGCAGCAGACCGAGAGGGGCTCCAGACCCTGGGCCTGCAGGATCGCCGCCAGCTGGTCCGTCTCGGCCAGCAGGCCGATGCAGGTGGCAATGCCGACCCGTTTCCACCCCATCAGCCTCGCCAGGGCGATCGTATCTTCCACCCTCGTCCAGCGGGCGGTCACAGCCGTGCTCCCCGGTGTCTTCTGGTAGCAGAGCCCCTCCACCCGTGCCGCCACCCTCGCCAGCCGGGCATCCTCGCTGTCCCCGCGATACTCGGCAAAGGATGACTCGATGATCTCCCCGCCGGTTGCCGTGGGACAGTGCCCCGGCCGGGGGGGTGCCGTGGCCGGGTCGCCGCTCCAGCAGTTGGTGGTGCCGCTCTTTGCCCAGACGGCGCTGCAGCCGCTGCAGGCAAGTTCCTTCTTGGTGTCAGCCATACTTGACCTCCTCGGGTAAAATCGAAAACCTGTTCACCGCACAGCCGCAAAGAGCGCGAAGAATACGCGAAGAAAGCCAGGTATACGGATTCTCGTCTCTCTTTGCGTGATCTTGGCGACCTTTGCGCCTTGAGCGACCGCAGGGAGCGGGCGGTTGACTTTCTTGTTGTATCCGTTACTTCTGCATCAGGATGTAGGGGCTGACGATGAGCACCGGGAAACGCCGGGCCGGTTCACGGTCCCACTCCCCGATCTCCTCGGCCGTCGGTTTGCCGATCACCCCTTCCGCTATCCATGCACCCACAGCAGCAGCATCGTCGGTGGCGATCCTGAAGCCCGCCTCGGCCAGCTCCAGCCCGGGGGAGACCGTGATCAGCACCCCCCGCTCGCAGTGGGGCTTGATCCACTGCCACTCGGCCACATCAACGGTGGCCGCCAGCTCCTCTTTGGTCCGTGTCTCGCTCATCCTCTCCTCGATACCCTCTTGTCCCCCACCCTGATGGTGAGTTTCTCCCCGTCGAAATACTCCAGCAGCGGAATCATGAACTTGCGCGACAGGCCGGTCAGCTCCCTGAACTGGTGGGGGGTGATCTCCCCGTGGGCTTTCAGGAAGGCGGTCAGATTCTCCCTGATCGCTGCCACCGCATCCGGCCCGTAGAAGATGTCGCTCTTGATCTTCACCGCCCGCCCCTCCCGGACCAGGTGGTTGAGGTGCTCAAGGAGGGGCTTTTCCTCCACGCCAACCGCCTCCCCCAGCTCTTTCAGGGTCGGAGGTTCGCACCCGCCAGCCACCAGGAGCGCCTCCAGTCGCGCCGCCAGGTCGCCCCCCCCTTGTGCCGCTGCGACCTTGCGTCGGGGGAGCCTGACGATGTCCCGCTCCGGCAGGAGCCGTCCGTCCCGCTCCAGGCCGGCCAGGAGCGGCGTAAAGAAGCGCTGGTCGCTGCGCCGGGGCAGGCGCCCTTTCAGTTCCTCCTTCCCCATCCCCTCTTTCAGGGGGTTGTCCTCCACGTACTGCTCCACCGCCGCCAGCAGGACCTCCTGCAGCTCGTCGACTCCCCCTTTGGCGAGGAATATCCGCGGCTCCCGGGTCATCTGCACGATCCGGCCCGCTGAGAGGAGGGTGGTCACCCCCTTTTCCAGACGGCCTGCGGAGAACCCGGTACGCCTGAGCAGCTCGGGCAGGGCAATGCCGGAGAGGAGCGACCCCTCCACCATGGCACCGATCCTCATGGCATCGTCCTCCCCCTCGATGGCAGCCAGGAGACGGAGCGATTCGGCCCCCCTGCGCCGGCGCAGGGGGGGAAACGGGTCGAGTACCCGGCCGCCCCCCACCGTGGCAGACGGGGAGCTGCGTCGCAGCACGAACGGATCGCCCGGGAGGAGGAGCAGCGGCTCCGCCAGGCGCAGGCGGGCATAGCAACTCCCCCCCGGCGCGAGGGTCCCCCCTTCGAGGAGGACCACCTCGGCCTGGACCTCGGCGGTCGATGAGTGGAACCGGAGCAGGGAGCGGTTTTTGAGCTCCTTCCCCGCCGACTCCAGGTAGTCGAGGCGCACATCGGCCACCCGCGTCGGCCTGAAGGTTCCCAGGGGAGCGACCACATCCCCCCGCCGGAGCAGGGAGTGCTCCACCCCCTGCAGGTTCACCGCCAGCCGCTCGCCGGCCAGGCCGGCTTCGCACCGCTGGCCGTGATTCTGGATCCCCCGCACCCGGCTCTGGAGTCCCCGGGGGAGCACCTCCACCTCGTCACCCACCCCTATCCTGCCGGAGAGGAGGGTGCCGGTGACCACCGTGCCGAAGCCGGCCACGGTAAAGACCCGGTCCACCGGCAGGCGGAAGGGGCCGTCGCTCCGCTTCGGCTCCAACTCAGCGCCGAGCCTGGCCAGCTCCGCCCGCAGTTCGTCCAGGCCGGCACCGCTGCGGGACGAGACCGGTACGATGGGGGCACCCTCCAGGAAACTCCCCCCCAGGTACTCCCGGACCTCCTCCACCACCAGGGCGAGCCATTCCGGCTCCACCAGGTCGCTCTTGGTGAGGGCCACCACCCCGTGCTGCACGCCGAGCAGGCGGCAGATCTCCAGGTGCTCCCTGGTCTGGGGCATCACCCCTTCGTCGGCGGCAATCACCAGCATCACCAGGTCCATCCCACCCACCCCCGCAACCATGGTACGGATGAAGCGCTCATGGCCGGGGACATCGACGATGCCGAAGCGGATACCGCCGGGGAGCTCCAGGTGGGCGAACCCCAGCTCGATGGTGATCCCCCGCGCCTTCTCCTCCGGGAGACGGTCGGTGTCGATGCCGGTCAGGGCCTTCACCAGGGAGGTCTTGCCGTGGTCGATGTGCCCGGCGGTGCCGAGGATGAGGTGTTTCATGGCTGGTCCTTCGTTTTCCCACCCAGATACTCCCCCAGGAGGCCCCGGGAGTGGAGGTCGTCGTGGCAGTCGCGGCAGAGGTTCTCCCAGTTGGAACCGTCGCTTGGGTTGTTGTTGTGGTTGCCGTCCTTGTGGTGCACGGTGAGGAGGTGGGCGGTGGCCTCGTCGAACTCCCGGGCGCAGCGGGCGCAGATCAGGCCGTGCAGGCGAAGGGAGCGGGAGCGGTAGGGATCGTTCTTCTCCAGCTCGTTGCGCATCTCCCGGACCCTGGCTTCGGCCTCGGCCGCGCTGGGGAGCTTGACTGATACGGGGCGGCGGGGACTCATGGCAGCCCCCCTGCGCCGGCCGGACCGATAATCTGGAGAAACTCCATCACCAGGCGGTGGGTAAGCCCCCAGAGGACCGGCTTGTCAGGATAGGGGAGGCGGATGCACGGCGCCTGGAAGCTGTCGCCGGCAAAGGTGAAGGTGTGCACCCCCCGGTGGGCGGGGTCGACCAGGTAGTCCAGGGGGAGCCAGAAGGCGTCCTTCACCTCGTCGCTCAGGGCGAGAGGGAGGTCGGTCCGCTCCACGCCGTAGACGAAGCAGGAGACCAGGATGGGGAGATGGGCACCGTGCACGTCGGAGAGGCGGCCAAGGTAGCGGGCGCCTGACAGGTCCAGCCCCACCTCCTCCAGGGTCTCCCGCTCTGCGGTACGGCGGCAGCCGTCGTCCCCGTCTTCGACCTTGCCGCCGGGAAAGCCGATGTTCCCCGACCAGGGGTCCTGGGGGTGGGCAGCCCGCTCGATGAACAGGAGACGGCAACCGTCACCGTCACGGCCGATGACCATGGCCACCGCCGCCCGGGTATGGCCCGGCAGGCTCCGCAGGCTGATCCTGGCCCCTGCCAGCCGCCCGGCGACTTCATCGAACGCCGGGCACTCTCCCGTTCTCTGTTCTTTCATACTTAGTTACCGCTCCGCCCCGTTTACCGTTCGCCTTGTACCTCGCACCCCGCGCCCCGTACCTCGGTCCTGCCCTTAAACCACCCTGATGATGAATTCGGGGCACTCCGCCCCGCAGTAACCGCAGAGCACGCAGGCGGCCTCGTCGACGACCGGCTTGCCGTTCACCAGGGTCAGGGCGCCGCTGCCGCAGGCCGCCACGCAGTTGCCGCAGCTCTTGCAGAAGTTCGCCATGATCGCCAGCCGCCGGCGACGGCTCTCCAGCTCCTTCCAGACGACGGGGTCAGGGGACAGGCCGCTGAAGAGAGCGATGTTGGCATCGATCTCCTTTTCGGAGAGCATCCCCACCGCCACGCCGTGCACCCCGGCAAGACCGAGGACGTAGGCGAAGCTGGCCCGTGCCTCGGCAATCAGGTTGCCGCCGGCCAGGGCCTTCATGGCGTAGACCCCTTTCCCCGCCTCGGCGCAGAGCCGGATCGCCTCCCCCATCTCCTCCGGAGGGCCGTCCAGGATCCCCATCCCCGTCCGGTTGATGAGGGGGTGGACCACCTCGATCTCGGGGCGGGAGGCAACGCTCCGCACCGCCGAGATATAGTGGGAGGAGAGCCCCACGTGGGCGATCTTCCCCTCTTCCTTCATCCTCACCAGCTCCTCGATCACCCCGGCCCGCTCCGTGAAGGGGTCGGCGATGCGCGCCGCATGGACATGGACGATATCGAGCCGCTCCCGTCCCAGATCCTTCAACCCCCGTTCCACATGGGCCCGGGCCGTTGCCGGGTCCGGGGCATGGGTCTTTGTGATGACGGTCACCTCGCCCCTGAACCCCTTGAGCCCTTCCCTCACGTGGGGATAGGTCTCGTAGAGGGTCGCCGTGTCGACGGCATTGACCCCCCCCTCGAGGGCGTAGCGGATCAGTTTCCCCCCCTCCGCAGGGGAGAGGTCTGCCTGCAGGAACCCGAGGGGGAGCGTGCCGAAGACCAGGGGGGATATATCTATGCCGGTACTGCCCAGGGGAATCTTTTTCACCATCGCCTCCTCACACCGTACTGTTCCATCCTATGCCCCGAAAGGACCCCGCTGTCAAGCGCCTGTTTAACACCTTGACAGGAGGGCTTCACGAGGGTAGCTTTGCAGGATAACCACCCTGTAAAGAGGTACGGTCATGCCCGTCAGCAAAACCGGGATATTCTCCTGGATTTTCATCACGATCGCGCTCCTTTGCGCCCTGTCTGCCGGCTATCTCTGGGTCGTCCTCACCTGGAGCTACTCCCGGGGGGAGCGGGCCGGTTACGTGCAGAAGTTTTCCCAGAAGGGATGGCTCTGCAAGACCTGGGAAGGGGAGCTTACCCTGGTTGCCATCCCGGGCTCCCTCCCGGAGAAATTCTTCTTCTCGGTCCGGGACGACAACCTTGCGAAACGGATCAACACCTCCCTCGGCAAGCGGGTGACCCTCACCTACGAGCAGCACAAGGGGATACCGACGACCTGCTTCGGGGAAAGCGAATATTTTATCAAGGATATCAAGGTACTGGAGTAAATTCACCACCTGTTTAAAGGAGATACCCGCACCATGAAGAAACCGGCACATATCCTGCGCATCGCGTTTGCCGCCGCAACCCTCTGCACCATGACCGCCACGGCGGATGCCACGAGCATCATTGCCATCAAGCAGGGCGACACCGTCTATCTCGGCGCCGACAGCAAGGTGCTGATCGAGCGTGACGTCTCCATCAGCCAGTGCAAGATCACCAAGATGTCCGACATCTTCCTCGTCTTCTCCGGCATGCCCTCCATATCCGCCGCCAATTTCAACGCCTATGACATCGCCGAAAACGTCTTTGCCGGCAAGGGGACGATCAGCGAACGGCTGACCGCCTATGACAAGGCGGTGCAGGGGAAGCTGCAGGCCGCCTTTGAAAAGCTCAGGACCACCGACCCCAAATACTTCTCCCGCTGGTACACCGATGACGTGGTCAACCGGATCGCCATGCAGGTGCTGGTGGCCGGTGCCGAAAAGAAGGGGACCACCCTCACCATGCTGGAGTACCGCATCATGAGCGCCCAGAACGCCCCGGTCGAGCTCAAGCTGTTCCGCCAGGACATCGTCACCAAACCGGGCTCGGACCAGCCGAAGATCCTGCTCCTGGGCATGCAGGATGCCATCAACGAGCTGCGCGCCAAGAAGGATTACTTCAGCGACTTCAACCCCGTCACCCTCATCAACGACTGGATCATGGCCGAGGCCAAGGCCGAACCGGCCAAGGTGAGCGGCCCGGTCGACATCCTCAGGATCTCCCCGAAAAAGATCGAGTGGGTCCAGCACAAGGAACAGTGTCCCGAGGTTGACGACACCCCGGTCAAGGCATCACCCCATACGAAACCGGCAAAGAAAAAATAACGCCGTGAGGTGAACGGGAGGCAGGGATGCACAGAAGGAGTTTTCTCAAACTGGCAGGACTCTCTTCGCTGTTCTGGAGCACCATGCTCCGGGATCTGTGTGCCGCCCAGGGGCCGACCGTCGCCGTCGCCGAGGGGACCGACCACGGCCGCATCACCCGCTCTGCCATCAACGCCCTCGGCGGAATGAAGCGCTTCGTCAAGCCGGGGAACACGGTGGTGGTCAAACCGAACATGGGGTGGGACCGTACCCCCGAACTGGCCGCCAACACCAGCCCCCTGGTGGTGCGGACGATCGTGGAAGAGTGCCTCCAGGCCGGGGCCAGGAAGGTCAAGGTCTTCGACCGGACCTGCAACGATCAGCGCCGCTGCTACCAGAGCAGCGGCATCGAGGCTGCCCTGAAGGGGATGAAGAACGTCGAGGTAAAGCACCTCGAAGAGGAGCGCTACAGGAACGTCGCCCTGAGAGGCAAGGCGCTCTCCGAGTGGGAACTCTACGGCGAGGCACTCTCCGCCGATGTCTTCATCAACGTGCCGGTCCTGAAGCACCACGGCCTGTCAAAGCTTACCATCGGCATGAAAAACATCATGGGGATCATGGGGGGGAACCGGGGCTCCATCCACAAGCAGCTGGCGGTGGCCCTGGCCGATGTCAACGCGGTCTTCAAGACGCACCTGACCGTGGTGGACGCAACCCGGATCCTCACCGCCCACGGCCCCCAGGGGGGGGATATCAGGGATGTGAAGGTGCTCAACAAGGTGGTCGCCTCCACCGACATCGTGGCCGCCGATGCCATCGCCACCACCCTCTTCGGGCTCAGGCCCGAGGAGATCGCCGTCACCGTAGAAGCCCACAGGCGAGGCCTGGGGGAGATGCGGCCCGATCGGATCAAGGTCATCAGGGTCTGACGGAGGACTCCGGCAGATGACACGGCTCACCGACCTCTTCCGCTGGAACAACCACGTCCGGGCCGTGCTGTCCGATGTCCGCAAGTACATCGGCCCGGGGCTCCTGGTGACCGTCGGCTTCATCGATCCCGGCAACTGGGCCGCCAACGTGGCGGCCGGCTCGCTCCACGGCTACCGGCTCCTCTGGATGGTGACCCTCTCCACGGTCATGCTGATCCTCCTGCAGCACAATGCCGCCCACCTGGGGATCGCCACCGGGCTCTGCCTCTCCGAGGCGGCACACCTGCACCTCCCCCGCATCGTCTCCCGCCCCCTCCTCTCCTCAGCCTGCCTCGCCGCCTGCGCCACGGCGACTGCCGAGATCCTCGGCGGCTCGATCGCCCTGCAGATGCTCTTCGGGCTCCCCCTGAAAGTCGGCGCCCTGCTGCTCCTCGCCCTGATCCTCTGGCTCCTGTTCGGCACCGCCTACCGGAAGCTGGAGCGTTTCATCATCGGCTTCGTCTCCCTCATCGGCCTCTCCTTCATCTTCGAACTCTGGCTGGTCCCCATTGACTGGCACGCCTCGGCCGCCGGGTGGGTCACCCCCTCCTTCCCCGCCGGCGCACTCCCCATCATCATGAGCGTGCTCGGCGCCGTGGTCATGCCCCACAACCTCTTTCTCCACTCGGAGATCATCCAGAGCCGGCAGTGGAACCGGGAGAGCGAAGAGGTCATCCAGTACCAGCTGAAATTCGAATTCCTCGACACCCTCATCTCCATGGGGGTGGGGTGGGCGATCAACAGCGCCATGATCCTCATGGCTGCCGCCACCTTCTTCGCCAACAGGATCTCCGTCACCGAGCTCTCCCAGGCCGAACGGATGCTCCATCCGCTCCTGGGGAGCACCGCCGCCCAGGTCTTTGCCCTGGCCCTGCTCCTGGCAGGCATTGCATCCTCCATCACCGCCGGCATGGCAGGGGGGAGCATCTTTGCCGGCATGTTCGGCGAACCCTTCAACAGCGGCGACCGCCATACCCGCACCGGCATCACCCTGACCCTCGTGGTCGGTGCCGGCGCCATCTTCTTCATCAGGGACACCTTCCAGGGGCTGATCTTCTCCCAGGTCCTCCTGAGCCTGCAGCTCCCCTGGACCATCTTTCTCCAGCTCTGGCTCACCTCGTCACGGAGAGTCATGGGAAGCCATGCCAACCGCCCCCTGGGAGCCGTCATGCTCTGGAGCATCGCCGCCATCGTCACGGCTCTCAACGTCATGCTGCTGCTGGACTACCTTTCCTGAGTAATCCCTTCACCAGACAGCACGTTATACTGGTAATTGTTCCCTTGCTGACTTATAACAAACACTCATCAGGGCTCTGCACCCAATCACTCCAGAGCCGGGACTGATGACGATAGCAGCCCAGGATATCCTGCTCATAACCCACCCCCCAAGGAGCACCCATGGCAGTCAAAGATCACAAGCGGGTTTCCGGCCTTTCCGGCAACGAAATATTCTGCCTCGATAAATTGGGAATGAAACCGGGACAGCTGTGCGTCGGGAACAGCGTCGTTGCCATCGGCGTCCTCGGCGGCATCGGTGCCGGTCTCTCCACCCTTGCCGGGGGCGAGGTCACCGAGGTTACCAACCTGGTTCACGATGGCCGCCAGAAGGCCTTTGACCGGATGATGGCCGAGGCGAGCCGGTACGGCGGTATCGGCATCACCGGTGTATCCTTCGACATCGTCAATCACGGCAGCAACCTGGAGTTTCTCACCCTGGCCTCCACCGTCCACATGGATGGAAACGAGGAAAATCTGAAATTCTCCACCTCGGCCGATGCCCAGCAGCTCTACTGCCAGGTAGGCTGCGGCTTCAAACCGCTCAGGTTCGTTTTCGGCAATGTCGCCTACTCCATCGGTGTCAGTGGCAATATCGTCGGTGCCCTGAAACGGTTGGCCCGGGGGGAGGTCCCCGAGTATTCGAAAATTTTCGACCAGACCCGACACCTGGCCCTTTCGCGCATCACCGCCGAGGCACGGAAAGCCGGCGCCAATGCGGTCATCGGCATCGAAACAACCATCTCGCCCCTCCTCGGCACCCAGGAGATGGTGATGGTGGGAACAGCCTCCTATCACCCCGCCCTGGCCGACTATACCAGGAACCCCGTCAGCAGCGACATGACCAACGAAGAGCTCTGGAACATGGTGAACGTCGGGTACCTGCCGATCCGGCTGGTGATGGGGGTATCGGTCTACTCTCTCGGTCTCAAGGGGGGTATCATGTCGGCGCTGAAGACCCTGGGGGGTGGTGAAGTCGGCGGTCTTACCGAGATGCTCTATGAAGCCCGGGAAAAGGCCCTGGCCCGCATCGAGCAGGATGCGGAAAAATGCGGCGCCGACGAGGTGGTCGGCGTCAAGATCCGCGTGTACGATCTCGGCGGCGGCCTCGTGGAGTTCATGGCCATCGGCACGGCGGTAAAGAAGTTCCCGGGGGTCACCACCAGGAACCAGAACCTTCCGCCTCAGGCCATCATCCGCGACCGGGAAACCTTCGTAGACAGCACCAACATGGTGCTCAACCTGGAGCGGGGGAGCGCTGCGTCGGCCGGCAAGCTGCAACAGGGACCGATCGCCATCGTCATCACCCTGATCTTCTTCGGCTTCTACCTGCTCCGCTTCATCTTCCACTGATGACAGCCGTCGGCCCCGGTTCGAAGGCCAAAGGGGTGATCTGGCTGCTGGCGGCTCTGCTGACCGGCGGCGCCGTAGCCCTTGGCCTGCCGTTCTTCGCCCGGCAGATACCCTGGTCAATGGAGCAGCGTCTCGCCGCTTGGCAAGGGGGGCTGCCGGACATCACGGCAAGCGACGTCACCAGGAACAAGGAAACCGCTGCACTCCTGGACAGAGTGATCAGGCGCGTCTATCCCCTCTACCCGGCAGACCGTGAGTTCCCGGTGAAGATCTCCGTTATCCGGGGAAAGACGGTCAACGCCTTTGCCTACCTGGGGGGGGAGATTTACGTCTACGAAGGGCTTCTGCAACAGACCGAGTCTGCCGAGGAGCTGGCCGGCATCCTGGCCCACGAGATCGAGCACGTCAGGCGACGGCACATCATCCAGACGCTGTGCGTCCGGCTCCTGACGACAGGGGCCATCAGGTTCATCTTCACCGGCCAGGGCACCGTTGATCCCCAGCTGGCGGGGATGCTCCTGCACATGCGATTTTCCCGGGAACAGGAGGGTGAAGCGGACGAAGGGGGCCTGAAACGCCTGGCTGACGCCAACATCGACCCCGCCGGTCTGCAGGGCTTTTTCAGACGTGCCGGACAGCGACCGACCATGCCGACAATCCTGTCGGACCACCCCGCCAACGCTGCTCGGGCAGAGCTCATGGCGAAATACCGGCCCGCTGCAACCGTGCCAATCATGGACCCGGTCGAGTGGGCCGTGGTGAAGAAAGCCTGCCGGTAACGAGTTAGGAGTCTGTCCCCCCCTCGCACGGTGTACGAACGATCCCGCCGTGAGGACCATTCTAAGTCAGCAAGTGGCAACGAAGCCTGACACACGTTGTAACCGTCACGGCGAATCAGAGGTACCGTCACCATGAAGAAACCGACCCCCGCCCGCATCAGTCAGCTGATCTTCCTCGCCCTCTTCCTCGTTCTCTTCCTCATGACCGAATACCGGGGGAGCGACCGGATCGTCGCGGCGGTGAACGGCTTTTTCCGCGCCAACCCCCTCACGGCCGTCACCACCCTGCTGGCAGCCAAGGGGTACGTCCCCCTCGTCCTCCCCGGGCTCCTGGTGCTCCTCTTCTCCCTCTTCCTGGGACGATTCTTCTGCGGCTGGCTCTGCCCCCTGGGGACAGTGCTCGACCTGGTCACCGGCAGGATCGGGAAAACCGTCCCCCCCTCCTGGCTGACAGGCCGGGTGAAGTTCTGGCTGCTCCTCCCCCTCCTCGGGGCGGCCCTCTTCAACCTCAACATCGCCGGGCTCTTCGACCCCATTGCCATCCTCCTGCGGGGGCTGACCTTCTGCCTCCACCCCCTGGTGGGGGATACGGTGCGGGGAGGGTGGCGCGGGCTCTACGGGATAATGGGGGAAGGGCGCGACCTGCTGGCTCCCGGCTTCCGGCTGGTGAACGACTATCTCCTCCCCTTCCGGGAGGCGCTCTACCCCCTGGCGTTTGCCTCCCTTCTCCTGCTGGTGCTGGTGATCTGCCTGGAACGCTTCGGCGAGCGGACCTGGTGCCGGCGGCTCTGCCCCCTGGGGACGCTGCTGGGTATGGCGGCCCGTTTCTCGCCGCTGGTGCGGACTCCCGACGCCCCCTGCTCCTCCTGCCGCCGCTGCGCGGCCGCCTGCCCGTCAGGCTTCGACCGGGAGCTCATGCAGAAGGAGGAATGCCTGGCCTGCATGGCATGCGTCGCCACCTGCCCGACGGGGAAGGTCGGTTTTTCCTTCGGGCTGCGCAGCGAGGAAAAACCGCTCATGGAGCGGCGAGTCCTTCTCGGCGGACTCCTGTCGGGCTTTTTCCTCGCCAGGCTCTTCCGGTTCCGCGACCCGGCAGCCAGGGCGCACCTGCTCCGCCCGCCGGGGGTGAGGACCGAGGAGGAGTTCCTGCACCGATGCGTCCGTTGCGGCGAGTGCATGAAGGTCTGCCTCCGCAGCGCCCTCTACCCGGCACTCGCCCAGGCCGGTGTCGAGGGGCTCTACACGCCGGTGCTCATCCCCCGCCTGGGGTACTGCGAGTACAACTGCACCCTCTGCGGCCAGGTCTGCCCCACGGCGGCCATCCCCGACCTGCCGCCGGACCTCAAGAAGCGGGAGGTGATCGGCAAGGCGGTCTTCGACAAGAACCACTGCCTCCCCTATGCCAAGCGGGTCGACTGCATCGTCTGCGAGGAGCACTGCCCGATCCCGCAGAAGGCAATCCGCTCCGAAACGGTCGTCATGAGCGGGTTCCGGGGGGAGAAGCTGAGCGTGAAGGCCCCCTATGTGGTTGATGAGCTGTGCAACGGCTGCGGCATCTGCGAGAACGTCTGCCCCCTGGAGGGGAAGGCGGGGATCGAGGTGTTTGCGCTCAGGGACCGGGCACCGCTGCCGGCTGCACTGCCCGGTGACACGGCCGTCCCCGGGGCTGAGGATCCCTATCGATGAGGGAGAGCGGGGGAAGCTCCGCTTGAGAAAAACGGGCGGGTGGGTCGAGCTACGTGCCCAGTAGGGCACGCTCCCGGGCAAACTGCTTGAAGGCACGCCCCTGGGGATACTGGATCATCCACGACGTTATGTGGGACATGGGGAACCCCCGCCAGGAGATCTGGGGGATGCGGGAGAGGATACGGGGCAGGGTAAACAGTTCAGCCCGGAGCCTGACGATGGCATCCTCACGGAACTCCACGCTCATGGCCGGATCGTCATGGGTGAAGACCGCATGGTTGCCGTCGAACATGTCCCAGTCAAGGCCGGGGAGGAGGTGGGGCCGGTAGATCTCATACAGTTCGGTTCCGGGGAACGGGGTGGTCATCACCGGGTGAGCGGAGACCTTCAGCTCGTCGCACAGTTTGAGGATCCCCTCGTAATCCTCCCGCCGGTCCTGGCGGCCGCCGATCATCATGAAGAGCATCACCTCGATGCCGTGGTCGCGGATCTTTTTAATGGCATCCCGCCGCTGCCGCCCCTGCTTGCTGGTGGCCTTGTACTCCTCCAGGCTGCCGATATTGTTGGATTCCCACCCTACCAGCACCGCCGTGAGCCCCGCCCGCCGGGCATTGGTGAGCAGTTCCTCAGACCGGGGGTGATCGACGGAGACCAGGTCCCCGGACCCGAACCACGACTTCCCCCGCAGGGTGTTCCCCATCTCCCGGTAGAGGTCGATGGTGTAGTTCACATTGACCCCCCAGACGTTGTCGTCGATCCCCCAGAAGAGCCGCCGCTTGCTCTCGGCGATCTCCGCAACGACCTCGTCGATGGGCCTGGTCCTCACCCGGCCGCCGAAGAACTCGTGCACGGAGCAGAAGGTACAGCGGTGGGGGCAGCCCCGGGAGGTCTGGAAGTAGCCGTAGACGTAGTTCGTCTTCCAGAGGGTGGTGACCGGCCGGGGGAGCCCCATAAGCTCGGGGAATCCCCCCCGGTAGACCGGCTTGAGGCTCCTGCGGGCGGCGTCATCCAGAAGCTCGCCCCAGATCTCCTCCGCCTCGCCGAGGACGATGGCATCGGCATGGAGGGCCGCCTCGTCGGGAAGGGCCGAGACATGGATGCCGCCGAGCACGACCTGCTTCCCCATGGCCCTGAGCCGGTCGGCGGTGCGATAGACCCAGGGGGCCTGGGGGGTCAGGACGGTGAAGCCGACCAGGTCCGCATCGGCCAGTTCCGGATCGAACACCTCTTTGTTGGCGTCGACCAGGGCGATGTCAACCCCGGGACGGACCTGCAGTGTCAGGCCGGCCAGGTACTCCAGGACCGGCGGAGCGATGGGGAGTCCCTTGGATTTCTGCCCCTTCTCGCCGAAGGGGGGGGATACCAGCGTCAGTTTCACGAATGCTCTCCGGAAGAGTTCAGTTACTGTGCAACTATCGCATAAATCCTCCCTGGAAACAACCGTGCGTTACCCCGAAACCGCCGTGATAATATGTTGTCGCCGGACGCCCTTTTCGCCTATTATACTAGATTGACCGTTGTTGCACTCGTTGCCATTGGCTTCCCCTCTGCAACGTCAAAGGACCTGCCCAGCCATGCGTCTCATCCGTAAACCGACGACCCGACTCGGCACCATTGCCATCGACTCCGCCCTGATTGCCGCCTCCCTCACAGCCGCCCTGCTGGTGTGCGAAACGGGCCTGGCCCTGTTCCACCCCAGCAAAGTCGTGGCCCGTCCCTTTTTCCACATCCAGAGCTTTTTCTGCCAGTACGACCCGGTATTCGGCTGGCGCAACAAACCGGGTTATGATGACATCGTCCGGATCGACGCAAACACCTCGTTCCATGTGAGACATAACGCCAACGGGTTCCGGGACGATGACCATCCCTACGAAAAAGCCGCCGGGAAAACGCGGGTCCTTGCCCTGGGAGACTCCTTCGCCTGGGGCTTCGGTGTCGAGGAACGGGACATGTTCTCCACGATCATAGAACAAGAGCATCCGGGCATCGAGGTCATCAACATGGGGGTGTCGGGCTACGGAACCGACCAGGAGTTCCTCCTCTACAACGAGGAGGGGCACAAGTACAACCCCGACCTGGTGGTGCTCGCCTTCTACGCCAACGATTACAACGAGATCGCCACCTCCCTCAGCTACGGCTACCCCAAACCGTGCGCCACCCTCGATGATGGCGGCCTGACGTTCTGGAACGTGCCGGTCCCCCGCACCGCCGAGACGGAACGGAAGATGTACGGCAACCCCACCACCCTCTTCGGCAGGCTGAAGAAATTCCTCCGCCGCCATACCCATACCTATCCGTTTATCGCCGGCCGGTTGAACTCCGTACCGGCGCTCCGCCGCTTCATCGTCGCCAGTGGTCTCGGTGACGAGTACGGCAGGGGACTGCAGAACATGGAGATGATGCAGCACCGGGACGAAAAGACCATCAACGCCCTGCTGGAGAGGCTGTTGAGCGACCTGAAGAAGGAGACCGGCAAGCGGGGGACTGCCTTTCTCCTGGTCAACATCCCGGTCAAGGAGAACGGAGCCAACGGCCGGGTGACCTACAGTTCCACCCTGCCGGACGCAGTCAAGCAGAACGATGAGATCGGCGCCGCACTCGGTGCCATCCGCCGCCGCACCGGGATCGACTACATCGACCTGCTGGAGCCGGTACGGGCCAGGCAGGCCGAGGGGGTGCGCTGCTACAACAGCAGCCCCATGGATATTCACTTCAACCGGGAAGGGCACCTGCTGCTGGCCCGGGCGATCACCGACCGGCTGCAGCAGAGGCCGAAGAGTCAATGAACAGGCTCACCTGGATACGGCCGCTGCACCTGCTGCTGGTCACGGCAGCCATCGCCGTTCTCTACGGGGCCTCCCTGCGGAACGGGTTCGTCTGGGACGACCACCAGATCATCGTCGCCAACCCACTCCTTGCCGATATCCGGGCATTGCCGCGCCTGCTCCTGAGCGAGGACACCTTCCCCGGCCTCACTACCGGCTACTACCGCCCCCTCACCTACCTCTCCTTCCTGCTCGACCGGACCATCTGGGGTGACCGGGCGATGGGTTTCACCCTGACCAACATCCTCCTCCACCTGCTGATAAGTATCGGCCTCTACCGCCTCGTCAGGCTGCTCTGCAACGATGACCGGCCGGCCCTCTTCGCCGCCCTCATCTTCGCCGCCCATCCGGTCGCCGCCGAAGCGGTGAATTTCCATGCCGGCGGCAGGAATACCCTGCTCTGCACCCTGTTCATGACCCAGGCCTTCATCAGCCACCTGCAGGAACGGCGCACCCGGGCAGCGCTCTGCTTTGCCCTGGCCCTTCTCTCCAAGGAGTTCGCCCTCCTCCTCCCCCTGGTGCTGCTGCTCCACGACAGGCTTGGTATCGGGAAGCGCCCCCCCCTGCGAACCTACCTCCCGTTCGGCCTGCTCGCTGCCGCATACCTGCTGCTCCGCTCCCTGGTGGTCAGCGGCAGCCTGCTCAGGGAACTGCAGGGCACCAAAGCGCTGACCATCATGCCGGAGATACTCGCCACCTACCTCGTCAACTTCATCGTCCCCCTCAACCTGAAGACGATCTACACCGTCAGCGGCTCCGCCCTTGGCATCTCCCTCCTGCTTCTGTCGTTCGTCGCCGGCGGGGTCTTCCTGTTGCGCCGCGACCCGCTGATCCTCTTCGCCGCCGGCATGGGGCTGCTTTTTCTGCTCCCGGTGCTGAACATCGTCCCCATCGGCACCGCCAACCTGGCCGACCGGCATGCCTACCCCGCCCTTCTGGCGTTCAGCCTCGCCCTCGCCTGGCTCCTGCACCGCTACGGAAAGAGCTTTTCCCCGTGGCTGCTGGCACTGCTCATCCTCTGCTACGGTGTCATCGGCCTGGAGCGCGGCGGCATCTGGCGCAGCGACCTCACCCTGTACACCAGGATGATCGCCGATGCCCCCGACAGGGGGATCGGCTACCAGAACCTGGGGATGTACTACTACAACAGCGGCGACTCGGAGCAGGCCCTGAGGTACCTGGACGAGTGCTACCGCCGGCAGGAGTACACCCCGGAGTCGCTTTTCGCCCTGGCAGCGATCAGTTTTGAGGCAGGGGACCACCGCAAGGCCGGGGCCGTGCTGAAAAAACTCAATGCCACCTTCCCCGGCAACCCCCAGGCCCACGTGATCCTGGGCAGGATCCACGAGGCGGCCGGGGATGCCCGGGCCGCCGGGGCAGAATTCGCCATGGCCCGCGAGATCTTCCCCGACATCGACCGGATGCTGGAGGAGCGGGCCGGCCAGCTCTGCCGGGAGGGTGAGCAACTGCTCGCCACCGGGGACCACCGGGGAGCGGGGCAGAAGTTCAGGTCGGCACTGCTGCTCAAGCCGGACTTCGTACCGGCGCTGCTGGACCGGGGGATCCTGCTGGCGGGGGACGGGAAGACCGGTGAGGCTCTCGCCCTCTTCCTCAGGGCGATCACACTTGCACCCGACAGCCAGGCGGCCCACTACAACGCCTCGCTGATATACCGGGACCGCGGGGAGCTGGCAGCCGCCGACCGGGAACTTGCACTATCCCGAAGACTTTCCGGCAAGTAAGTAACCATGTTTATTGTCAAAACCGGCATTTTCCGCTAGAGTGGCCCCACACTTTAATGAGAGATACTCCCGTGAAAAAATCACCTTTCGTCGTCGGCTTTTTCATCTCCGGCATGGCTGCACTCATCTACGAGGAGCTCTGGACGAAGGAGCTCGCCCTGATATTCGGCAGCACCGGCTATGCCCTCTCCACCGTCCTCGCCTCGTTCATGTCCGGCCTCGCCATCGGGTCACTGGCCGGTGGCAGAGTCGCCAAACGGCGCGACCCTGCCGCCACCTTCGGCCACATCCAGATTGCCCTCTGCCTGACCAGCGTCATCATGAGCGCCTGCATCGATCGGCTCTCCCCGGTGTTCGCCCTGCTCTACTATTCCTTCAAGGGGATGCCGACCCTTTTCCTCCTGACCCAGTTTGTGACCATTTTCGTCCTGCTCCTGATCCCCACCATCATGATGGGGATGACCTTCCCCCTGGCCATGGCCGGCTATGTCACCTCCATCGAGAACGTTTCCGTGGATTCCGGCAGGCTCTATGCCTTCAACACCATCGGCTCGGTCGTCGGTGCCGTCCTGGCCGGCTTCGTCACCATCCCCCTCCTGGGGTTGAACAATACCCTCTACATCGCCTCCCTCTGCAACTTTCTCGCGGCGGTCGTCGTCCTTGCCAGAAAAAGGGAAAAGGCCACCGCACTGGCCGTGCTCCTGCTCGCCACGGCAACCCACGCATCCCTGCCGCCGAGGGACTACTACTTCAACCTGTACAACGCCAACAGGACCCCCTCCTACGAGGGGTTCCGCAAGGGAGCCGAATTTTTCAGGGTTGTCTGGAGAAAGGACGATCCCGAGGGGACGGTGGTAATCACTCAGGGAGTCACGGCAACTGACCACTATGGTCTTACCATTAGGGGGAAACCGGAGGGTGCATCGCCGGACCCGGTGGGGAACCCTTCGCCGGAACTGATGTCGTTCCTGCTGCTCGCCTACCGGCCGGAGGCAAAGAGCTATCTCAAGATCGGACTCGGTACCGGTGAGACCGTCATGGCTGCCAGCAGGGAAAAGGGGCTGCAGAACATCGACGTGGTAGAGATCAACAGGGGGGTGATCGAGGCATCGCGCCGCTATTTCTTCCCCGGGATATTCCAGGACCGGCGAGTCAGTTTCATTGTCGCCGATGCCCGCAAGTACCTGTACCTCAACGATGTCAGCTACGACATCATCTCCTCCCAGGCAACCGACCCGACGGACGAATCCTCCGGGTTTCTCTTCACCCGGGAATACTTCACCATCGTGAAATCACGGATGGGGAAAAACGGCATCTTCGGCATGTTCCTCCCCACCTACCTGCTGAAGGAAAAAGGATCGGACATTGTCGTCAAGACCTTTGTTTCCGTCTTCCCCTACTGCTACAGCTGGCGCATCCTCGATATCCCGTTTCTCGTCGCCTCCCTGCAGCCGCTTGACACCCCTCCCGCGGAGATCGTGAGACGGATCGAAGCCTACAGCCCCGGCAGGACCGCCGACCTTGAATTCATCTCCGATGCCGCCAAGATGAAGGATTTTGCCGCCAAGGCCCCTGTCCCCCTCAACACGGACAACTGGCCCCTCGTGGAGTACCTCGCCGCCCGCAACCTGATCGAGTGAGTGATGCTAGCGGGCCGCAAGAGCCCGGGCCAAGGCGTCCCCCTCGATCTGGACCGGCGGTTTCACCGGCTTGCCGTCTCCCCCACGCTCCGCCATGCCGATGGCAAGGAGGTAAACATGCTCACCACCGGGGGGGAGGGGCTCAGGCCACCACTCCAGGCCGATGCAGCGGTTCGTCGTGCTGGCAAGGGGGACCTTCTGCCCCTCCTCGGCAAACCTGCCGAGCTGGTTGGCAAAGTAGACGAAGGTGGGGGGCCTGGTACCGAGCCACTGGATAAAATTCGCCATGCCGCTGTAGGCACCGGGGACCTCCCCGGCAACGGGGTTCCCCAGGTCGGCCATCCCGGCAAAGTCGCTCGCGGCGGTATCGACCTTCCCCTCGTAGTAATGGAACCTCCCCCTGCTCCACCCCACGTTGCCGCCGCTCGTCCCGTAACTGCCGACCCATGGCTCGTCCCCGTAGACCCACGAGTAGCGTGCCGCCGCCGGGCCGCTGTTGCGGACCCGCTGGGCCAGGATGAAATAGGGTTTCCCTGCCTGGAACAGGGCGAACCGCTCGATGTCCAGAGTGGTCGTCTCATGGCGGATCCGGTGCGAACTGGATATCAGAATATGGGCGGCATCCGCCTCGACCACCCTGCTGCCGTGAAATTCCCAGGCATGGGGTTCGACCTTGCGGTCCTGCCGGTCGCCGAGGATGAAGGCCTCGTTGGCATTGCACCAGACATGGTGCCACCGGGTGCCGTCAAAATAGGCCATGCCGGTGTCATCGTAATTGTTCCCGCCCCGCTTCCCCTCGTAGTAGGGGAG